>NZ_JALJRM010000025.1:0-72746 GCF_024519685.1 Paenibacillus sp. Pae15
TTTTTTTGCGCCTGCAGGTCACAAATTCTGGTTACACAAACTATTGTACATCATCCAGATATGACTGGTTAATCATGAAAAAGTATTCCAAGAAGTTCCCAAAATCAAAAAAATATAAACGAAAATTGTACAAACTAAAAAAATTATTCAAGAAAAATGGGGTCATTCCATATGAAATTATGAGACGCCGTACCGGTAAACCCAATTTTCAAAACTTACGGCTGAACAAAAAAGGAAAAATCATCGTTATTGATTATGGAAATTTTAAATTTATCCGTAATAACCGTTTATCAAGCTGAAGCATGAAACCACAAAAAGAGGAAGAACCCTCCCGGATCTCCGCTTCCTTGAACCGGCATAAAATAAAATACGTGTCCGAGCGACTGGCACGCAAGCGTGAAAGTCACAGCGGACACGTATTTGCTTCGAAAAGGAATTATCCTATACTTCCCTCCATCTCAAACTTGATCAAACGGTTCATTTCGACCGCATATTCCATCGGCAGCTCTTTGGTGAACGGCTCAATGAAGCCCATAACGATCATCTGGGTCGCTTCCGCTTCCGTCAATCCGCGGCTCATCAGATAGAAGAGCTGATCCTCGGATACTTTGGAGACCGTCGCTTCATGCTCCAGCGTGATGTTATCATTCATGATCTCGTTATACGGGATCGTATCGGACGTCGACTGATTATCCATAATCAGCGTATCGCATTTGATGTTGGCTTTCGAGCCCTGGGAGTTGCGCCCAAAGGAGGCCAGACCGCGATAAGTGACCTTACCGCCGTGCTTGCTGATCGATTTCGAGACAATCGTCGAAGTCGTATCCGGAGCCAGATGTATCATTTTGGCGCCTGCATCCTGATGCTGTCCTTTGCCGGCAACAGCGATAGACAATACCATGCCTTTAGCGCCGCGGCCTTTAAGAACAACGGCAGGATACTTCATGGTCAATTTCGAACCAATGTTGCCGTCGACCCATTCCATTGTAGCATTCTCTTCAGCTACGGCCCGTTTGGTAACGAGGTTGTAGATATTTGGAGCCCAGTTCTGGATCGTCGTATAACGTACGCGGGAGTCCTTCAAGCAAATAATTTCAACGACGGCGCTGTGCAGCGAGTTGGTGCTGTAAACCGGCGCCGTACAGCCTTCGACATAGTGCACGAAGCTGCCTTCATCGGCGATGATCAGCGTCCGCTCGAACTGCCCCATGTTCTCGGAGTTGATCCGGAAGTAAGCCTGCAGCGGTATTTCCACCTTTACGCCCTTCGGTACATAGATGAAGCTGCCGCCGGACCATACGGCGCTGTTCAGTGCAGCGAACTTGTTATCGCTGGGAGGAACAATCGTTCCGAAATATTTTTTGAAAATTTCCGGATGCTCTTTAAGAGCCGTGTCCGTATCCATAAACAGAACGCCCTGATCTTCCAGGTCCTTCTGCATGCTATGATAAACAACTTCCGATTCATATTGGGCAGAGACGCCGGCCAAAAACTTCTGTTCCGCTTCCGGAATTCCCAGCTTGTCGAACGTTTCTTTAATTTCGGTAGGAACTTCCTCCCAAGTTTTACCTTGTTTTTCGGAAGGTTTTACATAATATTGGATATCGTTAAAATCGAGATCATCCATATTTCCGCCCCAACGCGGCAATGGCATCTTCATAAACTGCTCCAGGGATTTCAAACGGAATTCCAGCATCCATTCCGGTTCGCCCTTCATTCTGGAAATTTCCGTTACGATTTCCGGGGTCAGCCCTTTACCGCTTTGAAATACGGCTTTGTGCTCGTCACGAAAACCATATTTATACTCTCCGAGTTCCGGCATTTTTTTTGCCATCGTTCTCAGCCTCCTTATTTCGCATTGGATTGTTCAATACCTTTTCGCAAGGCATTCCAAGCAAGTGTGGCGCATTTGATCCGGGCCGGAAATTTATTCACGCCGGACAATGCTTCCAAATCCTCATATTCGAATTCAACGTTTTCGCCCTTCATCAGCCCGGAAAATTTCTCAGCCATCTCAAGCGCTTCTTCCAGCGTTTTGCCCTTAACGGCATCTGTCATCATGGATGCGGAAGAGAGACTGATCGAGCATCCTTCGCCCAAAAACCTGGCTGCTTTGACCTTACCGTCTTCCACCTGCATTTGGAGCTGGATTTTATCTCCGCAGGTTGGATTGTTGAGATTGATGCTGACCGCTTCGCCTTCAAAGGTGCCGCGGTTACGCGGATTTTTATAATGATCCATAATGACTCTGCGGTACAAATCATCCAATTGCATGACCGAAATACTCCTTTGCTTTGATTAGAGAAGCGATCAAACGGTCTACATCGGTTTCGTTATTATAAAGATAAAAGCTTGCGCGCGCGGTAGCCGTTACATTAAGCCAACGCATCAGCGGCTGGCAGCAATGGTGTCCCGCACGGACGGCGACACCGTTAGCGTCAAGAACGGTTGCGACATCGTGAGGATGCACATCATCCAAGTTAAAGGTGATCAGCCCCGCCCGGTCTTTCTGCGGACCGTAGACGGTCAGCCCTTCAATTTCAAGCATCCGCTCTAGAGCGTATGCCGTAAGCTCCTTCTCATGCTTGTCGATAACATCCATTCCAATGCTCTCGAGAAAATCGATGGCTGCGCCGAGGCCGACAGCCCCTGCAATAATCGGCGTTCCCCCTTCGAACTTCCACGGCAGGTCCTTCCATGTAGATTCGAACAGTCCGACATGATCAATCATTTCGCCGCCGAACTCGATCGGTTCCATTTCCTGAAGAAGTTCCTTCTTGCCGTACAGCGCGCCAATTCCAGTGGGGCCGCACATTTTGTGACCGGACAAAGCGTAGAAATCGCAATCCAACGCCTGAACGTCAACCTTCAAATGGGGTGTGCTTTGCGCGCCGTCTACGACGATTTTGGCTCCGTTCCGATGGGCAATCTCGGCAATTTCCTTTACCGGATTCACTACTCCAAGCACGTTAGAAACATAAGTCACGGATACGATCTTGGTATTGCCGGTAATCGTTTTTTCTACATCCGCCAAGCTAATGGTCCCGTCTTTTTGGAGCGGAATATATTTTAAGACAGCTCCGGTCGCCTTGGCCACCTGCTGCCATGGTATGAGATTGCTGTGATGCTCCATCGGAGTAATCACGATCTCGTCTCCCTTTTGGCATACGGCTCTCGCATAGCTGGAAGCTACCAGATTGAGGGCTGTCGTCGTACCGCGGGTAAAAATAACTTCTTCCGTGAATTTTGCATTAATGAAGCGGCGCAGCTTTTCGCGCGCCCCTTCATAAGCATCCGTTGCCCTTGAACCAAGAGTATGCACACCGCGGTGCACATTAGAATTATCCCACTCATAATAATGTTTAACCGCCTCGATGACGGACACCGGTTTCTGGGATGTAGCCGCCGAGTCCAGATATACCAGAGGATGACCATTCACTTCCTGATGAAGAATGGGAAACAGCTCCCGGAGTTCTGCCGTATTCATTGTCCCAGCTTCCTTTCGACCAGCTGACGCAGCTGCGATCCGATTTGCTCTAATGGAATCTTGGATACCACCGGATCCAAAAACCCGTAGATGATCAAGCGCTCAGCCTCTTGTTTTGAAATACCCCTGGACATGAGATAATAAACTTGTTCCGGATTAACCTGGCCTACAGATGCGGCATGGCCCGCTTTCACATCGTCTTCGTCGATAAGCAGAATCGGGTTTGCATCGCCTCGCGCTTTCGGGCTCAGCATCAGTACCTTTTCGGTTTGCTCACCATTGGCTTTGGTCGCGCCTTTTTCAATTTTTGTCACACCGTTAAAAATCGCTGTCGCCGTATCGCGCATGACCGCACGGGTAATCATATTGCTCTCGGAATGCTTGCCAAAGTGTACCGCACGGGTCGTTACGTTCAGTTTTTGATCCTCGGTACCAACGCAAATGACTTTGGCATCCGAATTCGATCCTTTGCCCTTCAGGAGGGTCGTCGTATCGGACATCGCGTTGCCGTAATGCATCTCTCCGATAATCCATTCCACGCTGGCGTCGTTTTCTACCACGGCGCGGCGGTAAGTCAAATTTGTTACGCTCTCGTCCAGGTTATGAACGGAAGCGAAAGTAACCTTGGCTTCGGGTTTAACAACGACCTCTGCCACGCCGTTATAGACCAAACCGTTGAGCTTGCCTTGAGAGATGAAATTGTCAACGTAAGTAACCGAGGCATGCTGTTCGGCTACGATCAGAACATGCGGGGAGAAGACGGCTTCTCCGTCATCGGTTATGAACAACGCTTGGACAGGCACTTCCACCTGAACGTTCTTGGGCACGTACAAGAATACGCCGCCGCTCCATAATGCCGTGTGCAGCGCGGTCAAGCGGTTCTCGCTTTTGTCCACGACGCTCATGAAATACGGCTTCACCAGATCTCCGTGAAGGTTCAATGCTTCTTCCAGACTGGTAAAAATCACGCCTTGCCGCTTCAGCGATTCGGATATGCTGCTGTAGATCACGCCTGAATTATGCTGCACCAGCAAATTATCCGGCTGTCCCTGACCTTCGTTTTGAAGCAAGCTCTTGGCTTCGGCCGGCAGCTCGTCGAGAGAACGGGCGGCCTTTACCGGTTTATAGTTTCCGAAGGATTGAAGATTCCAACGGTCGATTCTTGTTTTTTCCAATTTGGGCAATTCCAGCGATCCTGCCAGCTCCAGCGCCTCTTCGCGCAACGCGGTCATCCATTCCGGCTCCCGTCTTGCTTTGGACTGCTCCACCAAGCTCGCACGATCGATGGGAAGAACGGTTTGTGTACTCATTGATAATTCCTCCTGTTTTCCTGATCGGTCGCTTAAAATTTAGGAGCCGTAGTATTCATGGGCATCTTGAATTCTTCTTCATCTTGCCCTACTCTTTCGTCAACGATGCCGAGCTCTTCCTTGATCCAGTCATACCCTTCGTTTTCCAGACGCTCGGCCAGCTCCGGTCCGCCCGACTTCACGATGCGGCCCTGCATCATCACGTGAACAAAGTCCGGTTTGATGTAGTTCAAAAGGCGTTGGTAGTGCGTGATGATCAGGAAGCCGCGATCTTCAGAGCGCATCGCATTGACGCCTTCCGCCACAATGCGCAGCGCGTCGATATCCAGACCCGAATCGATTTCGTCGAGGATGACGATTTTCGGTTCCAGCATCATCATTTGCAATATTTCGTTGCGCTTCTTTTCACCGCCGGAGAAGCCTTCGTTCAAATAACGGTGCATGAACTCAGGGTTCATCTCCAGATCTTTCATTTTGGCTTCCATTTGACGAATGAACTTGATCAGCGATAATTCGTTGCCTTCGCCGCGGCGGGCATTGATGGCGCTGCGCAGGAAGTCTGCGTTGGTGACGCCTGTAATTTCACTTGGATACTGCATGGCCAGGAACAGGCCGGCACGCGCTCTTTCGTCTGTCGCCATTTCCAGTACATCCTCGTCGTTAAGCGACACGGAACCGCCTGTGACTTCATACTTGGGATGTCCCATCAACGTGGAAGCCAACGTACTTTTGCCCGTTCCGTTCGGTCCCATGATGGCATGCACTTCGCCGCCATTGATGGACAAACTGAGTCCTTTCAAAATCTCTTTTCCTTCGACAGTTGCCTTCAAACCGTCTATAATCAATTGTGGTCTTTTCGTCATAACCATTGAGCCTCCAACTTTGAGTTATTCTTTATTAATAATTATTTTAAAGTGATTCTCACTGATTCTCAATTATATTATACCTTACATGTAAAAATCAATAAAGACCCGTTTTTAACCCAACGCGGCCTTTAATTCGGAAATTTGAGCGATCCATTCCTTATCCGCCAGAACCGGCCGGCGCGGAACTTTATTCAAAAGAGCCGGGGGCAGACTTATCCACGACTTGCACCCGTTATATTCGGAAAGCACCGGTATACGCACCGCCTGGTCCAGTTCATATACTCTGAGCAGCATGAGATGCAAGGGCTTGGTCCGTTTCCATTTGAGCCGCTCCTCGGCAAAAGAATCGGTCCAAATGTGAAATCGCGCGATACGGTCCAGTTCCTCTTGAGACGAGATGAGGATGTCCTCCGCAAGCTCTGCGCAGCAGTTGATGACCGCCTCCGTCTGCCTGCCGCTCCACCCGGCCTCTACTTCTTTCACTTCGCTTCGGTATTCGGGCTTGATCAATTCTTTTTTTTGATGCTCGTAGGTCGGATATAAATAAAAGCTCTCGCTTTCCACTTGAAAGTCCTTCGTTTCCTCCCGGATCCCGCCCTTTCGCATAATCAGAAGCTGACGGCCTGTCCGCAGCGCCTCAACCGCCACCGCCCACTCCTTCAAGCCGACAGCTTGTTCTTGCTCCAGTCCGCGCATGCTGTACCCCCCTTGTCCTATACTGCGCTAACCTTTTCCATTTACGATATTATAGTTCTTCATCCAAAACAATGCAATTCCGATGCGGCATAAAAACAATCGCTTATATCGATAATAAAAATGCTGCATCAAACCAAAAACGAGGAGGATGAAGAGCTATGCGCGAAGGACTGATTCCAACAGTTTTGGGGACAGCTGTCACTGCGTCCGGTGCCGCTCTGCGCAACAAATATCCGATGGCCGCCGCGGCGGTCGTGGGGTTTGGACTGGCACACGTCGTTTTGGGAGCTATCGATTTGGTGGAGCACCGCAACAAAATGTTTTAATCATCTTATTTTGCTGGGTGAACGAAAAAGGGAAGGCATCATAGCCTCCCTTTTTTCATATTATAAGATTTTATTTGCCGTCGTATACATACACAGCCGCTTCACGGATCCGTTCGAACTGCTCCCGGTTAACTTTCATAGGATTGGTCTGCAGGGCGCCGTCCGGATTTACCGCCGAAACCCATCCCAGGATAAGCAGCACTGCGACAGCGGCAGCGGTAAAAACGATGCGCTCGAAACCTTTCTTCATAAGTCAATCCCCTTCATCTTTTATGACCTCAGCCATCATTGTATAAGTCATATATGATGCAAATATAATCGGGATGTGAACTTTTTGTAAAAACCGCCGTCCCTGCAAGGCTTGAAAAGCCAAAAACTTTCAACTTCTATTCCCAACGCGGCGGTATTTGATTTATACTAGAGGTTACAAGTTATGTCATGTAGAAGGAGGATATTCCATGTCCGCATATCGCGCGCTTACGGAAGCCGAAGCGATTGATTACGCAAGACAAATACCCGACCTGTTTCAGAAGGACAGCGAGCTGACCAGCAGGGAAATCGGAGACGGCAACTTGAATCTGGTGTTTCACATTTCAGAACCTTCAACCGGCAAAAGCATTATTCTCAAACAGGCGCTCCCCTATGCGAAAGTCGTCGGGGAATCCTGGCCTTTGACGTTGGATCGCGCGCGCATCGAGAGCGAGGCCCTGATGATTCAGGAATCGCTGTGTCCTGACCTGGTGCCGCATGTCCATGCCTATGAACCGGAGCTTGCGCTGACCGTCATGCAGGATCTCAGCGACCATGTCATCATGCGGCGCGGCTTGATGGAACGGAATAAATACCCGCTGTTTGCAAGTCATATCGGAACGTTTCTGGCCCGGACCCTTTTTTACACTTCCGACCTGGGCATGAACCAGCAGGATAAAAAAGAACAGGTGAAGCGCTTCATCAATCCGGAGTTGTGCAAAATCACGGAGGATCTCATTTTTGACGACCCGTATACGGATTCGCCGAACAATAACGTCCCGCCCGCCATCCGCGATGCGGTGGAAGCGGTGTGGAAGGATACGGAGCTGCATCTGGAGGTCGCCATCCTCCGCGAAAAATTTCTGACGCAGGCGCAGGCACTGATTCACGGAGACCTGCATACCGGAAGTATTTTTATCAAGCCGGATTCGACCAAGGTCATCGATCCTGAGTTTGCTTATTACGGCCCTATGGGCTTTGACATCGGAGCTGTACTTGCTAACCTGCTGCTGAATTTTGCAGCTCAGGAAGGCTGGAGCCCGGACGCCGCATCCCGTCAGGATTACCGGAATTATCTTACCCAAACGATCCGGGATATTTGGAAGAAGTTTGACTCCGAGTTCAGGGCGCTCTGGGACGAACACGGTGTGGACCGGATGTCCAAGACCCCCGGATACCAGGATTTGTACATGAAACGGCTGCTGCAGGATACGTTCGGATATGCGGGCTGCAAAATCGTCCGCCGCGTCCATGGTCTCGCGCAGGTAGCCGATATCAATAAGCTGGAGGACGAAGCGGCCAAAGAACGCGCCCAACGGATTGCTTTGGCGATCGGCACAACGCTGATCAAGTCTCACCGCAAAGCGGAGTCGATTGAACAAATGATTGAGATTGCGGAGAAAAACGTCAGCTAAGGGTTGGAATCATACAAAAGGAGCAATGGCCGTCATGACGATAGAACAACAACATACGCAAGGTTGGCTGCAATCCGTCCGGTGGAACTCGCTGGAGGATCATCTGGACCTGCTCGATCAGCGGCGGCTGCCGGAAGACATCGTTTACCTTCAGCTGACCACCTCGGAGCAGGTATGGGACGCCATCAAGCAGCTTGCGGTCCGCGGCGCGCCGGCCATCGGCATCGCGGCGGCGTTCGGGGTATATCTTGGCGTACGGAAGTTCTCCGGCAGCCGTGAAGCGCTGCTGGCGGAAATAATCCGCCAATGCGATTACCTGGCGACGTCGCGTCCGACGGCGGTGAATTTGTTCTGGGCGCTCGACCGGATGAAAGCACGGGCGCAGGCGCTGCTTGGTGGAACTGCCGAGCCTGTCGGCGTGGATGCAGTGAAGCAGGCGCTTCTGGACGAAGCCCGCGCCATTCAGGCGGAAGACGAGGAAACTTGCCGCCTGATCGGCGAGCACGCCTTGTCTTTGTTTGAGGATGGCATGGGCGTCCTTACGCACTGCAATGCGGGCGGTCTCGCCACGGCCCGGTACGGCACGGCGACGGCGCCGATGTATCTGGCCAAGGAAAAAGGCATGTCGCTCAAGGTGTTTGCCGACGAGACCCGTCCTGTTCTGCAGGGAGCGCGGCTGACCGCATTCGAGCTTCAGCAGGCCGGGATCGACGTCACTTTGATTTGCGACAATATGGCAGGGGCCGTCATGTCCAAAGGCTGGATCCAAGCCGTAATCGTCGGTACGGACCGCGTAGCCGCCAACGGAGACGTAGCCAACAAAATCGGCACATACAGCGTGGCTGTCCTGGCCAAGGCCCACGGCATCCCGTTCTATGTGGCATGTCCGATGTCAACCATCGATCTGAATACGCCGACCGGCGCCGACATCCCGATTGAAGAACGGCACGAGGACGAAATTACACAGGGCTTCGGAAAGCGTACGGCGCCGCAAGGCGTAAAGGTGTATAATCCTGCCTTTGACGTCACGCCGAACGAATATGTCACAGCGATTATCACGGAAAAAGGCATTATCCGCGCACCCTACGCGGAAAATTTGAAAAAACTGTTTGCGTAGAAGCCGATGCTTCGGGGATATCCCCGCTTCAGCGTAACGGAAATCAGCGGCCTGTACTGCAGCCGATATTCCAGATACTGGACTTATTGGGCTCCGAATGCACAAGCGGCTTACTTAACCAAATGGACCCTGCTTCTGTAGCAGGGTCCATTTGATTTATCCGGCTGGAGGAGGAACAGGTACAACCTTTACGGGCTTAATCTTACTGAGCCAATATTCGACGTCCCTTGTGCCGAAGCCCCCGCCATAGACATCGGCACGATCATTGATTTTACTTAGTATATCGCTGATATCCCGCAAACCGGGATATTCAAGATCGGGTCCGGTGAGGACCAGCACAGGACTATTCCTCAGCCCCCATTTGACCCCGATCGCTTTTAAGGTTTGGCCTGGAAACAATCGCGGCTTATTCTCCGGATCATATAAAGCGCTTGACAACGTGGGATCGGTGCCGTCTACGGTATAATAAATGGCTGCGTCAGCCGGCAAGGTCGACAATGTGACTTCAAACCACATATTGCCGGCGGGTTGAAGAGAAGGCACAATGGCGCCGACCTCCCGTCTTTGGTCTCGGATCACATCAATCCCAAAGGTCTGTGTTATCCCGCTTTGCGCTTGTACAACGACGGTGACGGGATTCGATCCTTCTTGCAAAAAGGAAACCTCAATGGACTGAGTCGTCGGATCGAAACGGGCCCCGGTTACCTGAACAATAGACGCGTAATCGGAAATGATCGGATCAAGCGTCACATGGGACATCTCGTTGGGTACCGTCACGATAAAGCGATCCGGGGCCCGCTCTACTACAGCCGATGGCGATTGGGCGTAAAGATGTTTAAGCTCCGCATCGTTCGACGGCAGACCTATCCTAATGGTCCATCGGCTTGGAATGTGTTCGACAGAATGAACGGTTAACGCGAGTGAGTACTGTTGTCCGTAAGGCAAGGAATCGATATGGATACGATTCATGTCACGCGTTACGCCTTCAGACGGGAACAAGTCAAACGTCGCTGACGGATCGCTTAAAACCACGTCCAGATTGGCCTGGTATACGCTTGAGGTAACAGGCATATAGAATGTTTGCAGATGCTCGTAAGGAATGAGCGGAGTCCCGTTATATGTCACTCCGGTAACCGTTGCCTGATATGGAAGAGTTTTGATGATATCCAGCGTATACAGCTTCTTCGTAAGCTGGTCCGCCGCAGTCACTTCAATCTTCGCCGTATTGTTCACTTCGGGAAGAAAAATGTGAAACGGCTCATTTTCCGGAAGCAGTTTCCCGTTTACTCGAACCGTTTGGCCGGGTTTCCGATCTACCGTCCCTTGTATACGATTTACGTTCCCCGGTACGTTCCAGGTAAGATGAGTATCGTCCAGATATCCTTGGCCGGCGCCGCTTTCGTTAACTGCCACATAAGTCAGATCCGCGGGTTCAATACGGTTTAGCGCAGCCGGACCGAGCACTTTGGCTATATAACCTTTTCGGTGCAAATCTCCCCAGTTCTTAAAAAAACCTCCGGAAACCCAAATATCCCCGTTGACAAGCGGCAGAAGAGCCGATACGCCGATGATGTGCCCGGGGCCTCCCATCGTTTGTTTCCAATGCTCTTCAAGCGACGCTCCAAACTTGTATACGTATCCCTTGTGCACGTCAGGATTGCCTGACGATATCGCTATTCCCCCTACGACAAATCCGCCGTCCGGCGCGGCCGCCAAAGCTCCATTACCGTTTGGAACCCATAAATCCGGCAGCAGCCGGGCTTCATCCGCATAAGAACCGTCTTCTTTGACGACATGTAACTCGGCGTTACCGGCATGGGGGGGAAATGACTCCCGCGTCCCCAGAATGACATACCGGTCTTCACCTGCTTGCGCAGCCGACACATAGGCCATCGGAGCCAAACCGGATTTCACCAATCCGTCCGTTCCGAAATCGTTAACCGGAGAAAGCGTGTCCGCGTCGGCGTTATAATGAACTTTAGCCAGAAGACCGTGATTCGCTTGCGTTACCTGATCCCGGGCATAACCTACGACCAAATAATGATCCGAACCGCCGACTTTGACGATTTTGTTTGCAAAATAAGAATCCGCTCCTGAAATCGTAGTCTGAGACAGGATCTGCAAGACCGGATCCGCATTTATTTTTAAACGGAACAGTTGTATGGCCCAAGCGGAATTGATATTCCGGTTGACCGCAATGATATACTCATCTGCGGACTCCATACGTACGATGGAGACGGGATCTGATTTTTCATCGCCTAATCCCGGGGAAAGAGCGGTCAAAGGTTGAAAGAAACCTGCCGGCCCTGCTCCGGGTATGGCCTCATAAACAGCCACAAAGGGACGATGCGTCCCACCCGGCGTATCCGCACGCGTTCCAACGACCAGATACCGGTTCTTTTTGATCTCCAGCACGTCATTCAGCTTGATATTCAACAGCGTGCTCTTCGCCGTGACTTCACCCTGCCCGTTCATCTTGTATAACTGGCTTGTCCCATAACGGGTACCCAGAGCGATCAGTCCCCCGTCCTCCGTCGGTTTCACGGTGGATATGTTCTGTGACATTTCGAACTCGGCAAAATGCTCCTCCAAGTGAAGATCCGGAGATTTGGCGCCCCTGTGCACGGTTAAAGTGTAAGGAGTATCCCCTTCTCCCACCCCAATCGTAATCCGGTTCGAGCCCCACAGCAGCGGGACAGGGTTCGAGGGATAGATAGACACCGAATGCTCATTCTCCGCTTCGGCAGCAATGGTCAGACGAGTGACGCTGCCGGAAACATCGATATCATATGTCCTGGTATTTGGGGAGAATTGAAAATCCGGAATTGCGTTGCCGTTTTGATCTGCGAGCGTTAGGGTATGTAATTCATATTCGATCGGATGGGCCTGTGTACGGTTGGCATCCATTTGCAAGAACAAGAAGAATAGCAGACATATGGCGGCTGCAAACCGAACCCTCTTCCGCCCAAACAGGTGGAGGCCGCAATCCGCCTCCGGCTTGTGAATCATAAATTTAACTTCCTCTCTGTATAGATCTACCATCCCTATCATATCTTATTTTCGGCAGGAAACCGGATTTTTGATAGATTTTTAGAAAGAAAGAGATCATCCGAAGACAGATGGAAGCCAAAGCTATTTCTTTTTCATGCCAATCATTATGATAATATAATAAATAATAAGAAAATAACTGACATACTCTTGAATCAAAGGACGATTTCACGGCAAGAAAAAGGGAGATAACGCAATGAATATCCTTAAATTCCGCTCGCAAAAGGAATTGAACCAGGCCGGAGCCGGCATGATCATCGAAATACTGCAAACGAATCCGGGAGCCGTCCTCGGGCTTGCCACCGGAGGTACGCCGGTCGGCATCTATCAGGAACTGGCGGCAGCGCATCGTCAAGGGCTGGTCAGCTATGCGAAGGCCGCCGTATTTAATCTCGATGAATATGTGGGGCTTGAGCGCGGCCATCCTGAAAGCTATTACAGCTATATGCAGCGGCATTTACTGGGCAAAATAGACATTCCTCCGAAGCAGTGCCACATTCCCGACGGCATGGCGGCCGATTTGGAATCGGAGTGCAGGCGCTATGACCGCGTGCTGGAGGAAGCCGGGCCAATCGATCTGCAAATGCTTGGCATCGGTCACAACGGACATATCGGCTTTAACGAGCCGGATGAGGAACTGGAGCACGTAACGCACGTAGTCGAACTCCATGAGCAAACGCGCGAGGCGAATGCCCGTTTCTTCGGCATGCCCGAGAAAGTGCCTGCACAGGCGATCACGATGGGAGTCGGAACGATACTCAAGGCCAAAAGGATTCTTCTTGTCGTCCGCGGACCGGACAAAGCCGATATTGTAAAAAGGGCGCTGCAAGGGCCGGTCACGACGAAATGTCCGGCGTCTTTTCTGCAGACCCATCCAGATGTAACGGTGCTTTTGGATACGGATGCGGGGAGTGGGCTAGGATGAACTCAAGAATAAAAACAACGCTTATCCATCATGCGAACATCGTCACTTTAGACAGGGTCCTTGCACAAGGCTATGCTTTTCTGCAGGGGGACATCATTCAAGAGACGGGGCCTATGCAGGAGCTGGACCCGCAGCTCCTGCAGCTTGCAGAAGAAATCATCGATGCCGGCGGCTTCTGGCTGCTGCCCGGTTTTATCGATGTGCATGTGCACGGAGGGGACGGACATGACTTCATGGACGCGTCTGCCGAAGCGCTGGAAGGAATTACACGCTTCCATGGGAGCCACGGGACAACGACGATGCTGGCGACGACGACGACTGCTCCGCAAGAGGAGCTAGCAAAGGTACTGCAATCGGTTCATTCGTTCCGGAATAAACAAATGCCCTATGCACAGCTGGAAGGAGTACATTTGGAAGGACCGTTCATCAGTCCGGCATATCCCGGCGCCCAGAACCCCGCCTACATCGTTGCACCCCGGCAGCAATGGATAGACGATTGGACAAGGCAGTACCCGGGGCTGATCCGGTTGTTGACACTGGCTCCCGAAAGGGAGGGCGCGTTGCCTCTCATCGAGAAGCTGTCCGGTCAAGGGATCGTTGTCGCTTGCGGTCATACCGACGCTACTTACGCACAAATCAGAGAAGCCGTCCGGCACGGCCTGCGCCATGCGGTTCATACGTTTAATGCGATGAAAGGGCTGCATCACAGAGAGCCGGGCGTCGTCGGCGCCGTCTTGACCGAGGATGCCATCGGTGCGGAAATGATTGCAGACGGCCGCCATATCCACCCGGCATGCATCCGTCTTCTTATGCAGGTGAAACGCAGCGATAACCTGATGCTGGTTACGGACGCCATATCCGCCGCCGGGCTTGGCGACGGGGATTACCGGTTCGGCGGGCTCGAGGTGACAGTACGAAACGGAGCCGCCACATTAAAGGACGGCCGCACCTTGGCTGGCAGTACCCTGACGATGATCGATGCGTTTCGGTTCATGGTCAACACCATCGGCGCGTCAGTGCCCGAGGTCAGCAGGATGGCCAGCCATAACCCTGCCAAGGCTCTCGGCATTGCGGACAGGACCGGAAGTATTGCGCCCGGTAAACAGGCCGATCTGCTGCTGGTGTCTCCGGAGCTGTCGATCGACAAAGTATGGGTGAAGGGCAGCCTTGTTTTGTTCTAATATGGACAAACAAAATCCCGCCGATGTTCATTATAACGAATATCAGCGGGGAGCTTTGGAGCTTGATGAAGTCTGAGCCATGGATAGCAAATAAAAAAGCCTGTTTAGATGAACGGACTCAGGTCCGTTACTTTCCAAACAGGCTTGGTTGAATTGATGTTCCATATGAACGTCCGGCTGAGCCGCATGAACGGAGAAGCCTCGTCCAGCAGAGTCATTCCAACACTTCATGGGTATGCGATAATGCGCTGCCGCTGCAAGATCGCAAGCATCCGTCACAGGCGCATCAGCTTCCGCTGCAATATGTCCTGCCTCCATTATTTGGGTGACGGCCGTCCTCTTATGATGGCATTAAACCCGTTCATTCACCATACGGTTCGTCAACGAACCGAGCTTCTCGATCTCGATCGTCACGACATCGCCGTCTTTAAGGTAGACCTGCTTATCCTCCGGATATCCCATAACCACACCCTCCGGTGTTCCCGTTAGAATGATGTCCCCCGGTACCAGCGTCATATGTTGAGAAATGTAGCTAACAATTTCGTCGCAATGGAATATCATATCCGACGTATTGGAATTTTGCCGCACTTCACCGTTTACGATGCTGCGAATGCCGAGGTTGTTCGGGTTTCCGACTTCATCGGCCGTCACCAAGTACGGTCCAAGCGGACTGAAGCCATCGCAGGACTTACCGAGCAGCCACTGCTGCGTACGCATTTGCAGATCGCGGGCGGACAGATCGTTCACGTTGCAGTAGCCAAACACATAATCCAGCGCGTTTTCTTTCGCCACATATTTCGCCTGCTTGCCGATCACAATGCAGAGCTCGGCCTCATAGTCCACTTTGCTGCTGACGCTCACGGGCAGCGGCACATCATGTCCGTGGCCGGTTAACGTATTGTTGAACTTGTTAAACAATATCGGATATTTCGGAATCGGCGAATTCGTCTCCTCTGCATGCTTCCGGTAATTCAGTCCGACACAAATGATTTTGTTCGGATGGGTTACGCAAGGTCCAAAGGTCAGCTTGGATTCATCCAGCACATACGCTTCGCTGCCGCCCGCCGCCAAAGCCTGATCAACGAAATTCTGCAGCGCGCTGACCGCCGCCGGGCCGCCTTCGATCACTTCATGTACGGTTTGCGGAACCGTCTGTCCCGCATTTTGCAGCGTTTGAATCGCTTTTCCAATATGTATGACGCCCCGGTCTGTTTTCACGCCAAGCTGAGCGTTTCCATTCTCCAAAAATGTAAGCAGTTTCATAATTGCATATCCTCCTCAACAGTTTTGTTTTATCAGGCATTCTTCCCGAACGTGGCTCCGCCATCAATGTACAGCGGGGAGCCCATCATGAACCGGGATTCGTCCGATGCGAGGAACAATGCCGCATTCGCTACATCCTCCGGACGGCCTAGCTCGCCGCTCAGCTGACGCTTTTTGATCGACTCGATCGCTTCCTCCGGATTGTCGTAAGACTTTTTGAGGTAATCTTCGACAAACGGCGTAAAAATGGTCCCCGGCAGCAATGCATTGACGCGAATATTGTAAGACGCATAATCGACCTGCATTGATTTGGTCAAGGCCAGCACCGCTCCCTTGCTTGCGGAATAGGAAGCTCGCCGGGCGAGTCCGATTTCGGCAATGCACGAGGACATGTTGATGATCGAGCCTTCCCTGCGCTCCATCATATAGGGCAGCACGAATTTGCAAGGCAAATAAACGCCCCGGATATTGACGCTGATAACACGGTCCCAAGCCTCCGGCTCCACTTCGTGAATGGCGCCGACACCGCTGACGCCGGCATTGTTGAACAGAACGTCGATACGTCCGTACCGGCCAATCACGGTGTCTACCATCGCTTGCACCGATTCCGGGTTCGTCACATTCGCCTGCACGAATATGGCCTGGCCTCCGGCGGCTTGAATGTCCTCCACCGTTTCCTGCCCTTTGTCCTCATGCAGGTCGTTGACGATCACGGTCGCGCCTTCTCTTGCAAACAACAGCGCCGAGCTTCTGCCTATGCCCGATCCGGAACCGGTGATCAGCGTAATTTTGTTCTGCAATCTCACGGGAATCACATCCTTTGCTTTTTGCTCCGTTATTGCGGGTTTTGTGACAATCGTTTGGCCAAGGCGCAGATCTCCTCTTTGGCGAGTTCCCGCTTCTCCTCCCATTCGTGCTGGAACATGGAGCAGCTGATCGCCGCTATGACCTTGCCGTCCGCGTCTCGCACCGGCGCCGCCACACAGCTAAAGCCCATCACCGCCTCCTGCAAATCATATGCACACCCGTTTGCTCTGACCTCGGCTAACTGACGGTACAGCTCCTCGCGCGATTGAAGCGTATGAGGCGTAAGCCTCGGTTCCAGCTCCCCTGAAGTGTACAGAGCATCCAGCTCGGCCCGGTCTTGAAAAGCCAGCATCACTTTCCCCAGCGCCGTGGCATGGGCGGGAAACTTGATCCCGGGTTCCGAAGCAAGGCGTACGGGAGAGGGCATCTCTTCCTTGGCTAAATACAGCACCTCACGCCCCTCCAGCTTCGCCAGCTGGATCGTCTCCTTAATTATATGCTTCGTGATGGAAGCCTCCTTGCGGAAACGGTCGATCAAGCTGAACTGTTTGAAAAAAGCGTTTCCAATATAGCCTAGTCTGGAGCCCAGCGAATAGGTGCCGTCGCTCTCGCGCACAACCCATTCAAGCGCTTCCATCGTATTCAACAAGGAAAACATGGAGCTTTTATGGATGGCCAACCGCTTGGACAGATCGATCAGCTTCAGCCCGGATGGCTGCTGGGCGATCGCCTGCAGCACATCGTTCGCTTTTTCGAGTGCCGGTACCCAATACTTCTTTTCCATGCAACCTCCATGCTGTTACAACCTAGGTTTACTATAATAAACCGAGGTTTTGTATATTACATCTTCATAGTAGCACCCGGCTTCTTGATATGTCAATCGGAAATTATGCCGAATCGCGGCAGACTGCCCCCTTTCCCGTGAAATGACAAAACCCCGCATGCGCAGCCTTCTTGTGCGATCAGCGGGGAAAGTGAAAGGCTTATTTAATAATAACGGCATATACTTTGCCGGGGCCGTGAATTCCGATCGTCAGGTCGTTCTCGATATCCGCGCTTCGGCTCGGGCCGGTGATCAGATTGAGAGATGAAGCGTACTGCTCCGGCGACGATTTATCCCGGGTAATCCGCTCAAACGCTTCCCCCATCCGGTTCACCAGCTGGCCGGCGCGGAACACGGCAAACAAAATGTCCGTCAACAGGCTGACCGACCGGCCTCTCTGCGGAGAGCACTGAAGCACTAAGGTGCTTGTATTCGCTACGGCATAATCCGGCCATACGATCCCGAGCTGGCACCGCTCCGTACGCTTCAGCAGCTCGCTGCGCTTGGCCCAGTTAGATTCAGGCAGCTCCTCCACGCCCGCCTCAGGCTGAAATTCCAGCTCGCCCGGATTGACGGGCTCCACCCACGGTATAACCTCGATGCCTGCTTCCTTGAGCGCCTCATCCAATCCGAGCGCCTTCAGCTCCTCGTGTTCCCAACGGGAGACGTGCGTTACACCGAGCTCGGCAGCGATCTCCTTCAGCCATGCGCCGATCCGCTGCTTGGCCTCAGAAGCTTCCACAATGAGCACCTTGCCTGTCAAAGCCGTCCAATTCTCGGTAAACAGCGAGATTTTCTCTTCCACTGTGCGATCCAAGTCTTTATACCATTGCGGCGCGCCCCGAAAAGGATGAGCCGGAGCTGTACGAGGTACAGAGCTGCGTCCAAGCCGCGAAGACAAGCTGCCGATAAATGCATCTCTGCCTTGGATTGTACCCTTAGTCATAGCGCTGCTCCTCCCCGTTTCGATTTGTCAAAGCGCCTGCACGTCCGGCACTTTCCCGCTTTAGCTCCTGCTGCAGCTCCCGCCACCGCTCGCGGAACGACTGCTTCGGCTTCATTGGAAAATGGCGTGACTGCGTCCAGCCCGCTGCCGGTCCGGGCGCTTTTTTGATCACGCCTTTGCTCACAAACGGCTTCATCAGATAATAGGCGGACTTCGTCGCCATCCGATACAGCTTGACGCTGCCAAACGTTGTCTGGAACGTCTTGAAAGCCACGCGTTCGGCCAGCGGCGTCAACCCAAGCCGCACCTTACGCGCCCGAAGCTGCACAAGCATGTCATGCAGCGGTATCTTTACCGGACACGCTTCATAGCATGCCCCGCATAAGCTGGAGGCGTAGGCCAGCTGCCCCGCTTCCTTCATGTCCTGCTGCAGCAGCGGTGTCAGTACGGCTCCGATCGGGCCGCTGTATACGCTTCCGTAAGTGTGTCCGCCCACGTGACGGTACACAGGACAAACATTCAGACATGCCGCGCAGCGGATGCAGTGCAGCACCTCTTGAAATACCGGGTCTCCGAGCTGTGCCGACCGCCCGTTATCCAGTATGATCACATGAAGCTCCTCCGGTCCGTCGAGCTCCCCTTCGCGGCGCGGTCCCGTAATCATGGAGGTATACGTGGTCAGCTTCTGCCCCGTCGCACTCCTGGCAAGCAGGTTCAGCACGACCTCGAGGTCATCGTAGGTGGCCACCAGCCGCTCCATTCCCATGATTACGACATGGCATTCGGGGATCGTGCTCACCATCCGCCCGTTGCCTTCATTAGACACCAGCGTGATCGCACCCGATTCGGCTACGCCGAAATTGCAGCCGGTCAGTCCGATATCCGCTTGGAGGAAATAGTCGCGGAGCCGCTGTTTGGCATACCGGGCGAGCACCTTGGTTTCCGGCAGGAACGATTCCCCCGCCTCTGCCGAGAACAGGTCGGCGATTTGCTGCTTGTTTTTGTGAATGGCCGGGATGATCAGATGGGAAGGCGTTTCTTTGGCCAGCTGCAAAATATATTCACCCAGGTCCGTCTCAATGGCTTCTATGCCCCGTTCTTCGAGGTGACGATTCAGATGAATTTCCTCCGACACCATGGATTTGCCCTTGGCGACCAGCTTGGCGCAGCGCTTTTCGGCAATGCCCATGAACGTTTGGACCGCCTCATCCCCGGTGCGGCAGAAGTACACATGTCCGCCGGCCTTGGCAACATTGTCCGAGAATTGCGTCAGGTAGTAATCCAGGTTGTCCACAACGTGCTTTCGGATCTGCCGTCCGCGTTCCCGCCATTCCTCCCACTGGCCAAAATCATCCGTCGCCTTTTTCTTGCCGGTCTTCAGCTTATCGGTTGTAAACGCTACCGCTTTGCGAAGAAAATCATCCGCCAGCGCTTCCTCCGTCCGCTGCTTCAGCCCTGTCCCGATCAGTTCCTTTTCATTTGCGACCTGCCGACTCACCCCGCTTCACCCCTTCCTCCAGCAGCTGCGCCAAATGCATGACGCGTACCGGCTTATTTTCTTTATTTAAACGGCCGCCGATATTCATCAGACAGCCCATATCCGTACCGACAAGCACGCTGGCGTTGGTCGAGCAGACGTTGGCCGCTTTCTCGCACACCATGGCCTCCGACATGTTCGCCATTTTAACCGCGAACGTGCCGCCGAAGCCGCAGCAGTCCTCTTTATACGGTAGATCGATCAGCTCCAGCCCTTTCACATGGGCCAGCAGCGTGCCGGGCTCCTCCCTGACGCCAAGAAGACGCATGGCATGACAGGACGGATGATAAGTGACTTTTTCCGGAAACTCCGCAGCCAAATCCTTTATCCCCAGCACATTGACCATAAATTGGGAAAACTCGTACGTTTTTTCAATCAGCCGTTCCGCTTTTGCCTTCCATTCCGGTTCGTTCTCAAACAATGACGGATAGTAATGATGCACCATTCCCGTACAGGAGCCCGACGGCGATACCACATAATCGCTGTGCTCGAATGCGCGAATCCAATTGCGCGCCACTTCACGGGCTTCATCTTGATAGCCGCTGTTGTATGCAGGCTGACCGCAGCAGGTTTGCAGCTCCGGGAAATCCACCTCGCAGCCGTACCGGTGCAAAAGCCGGACGACGCTCTCGCCGACCTCCGGGTACAACTGATCGGCCAGGCAGGTAATAAATAAGGAAACTCTCATGGGAATCCATCCTTTTCATTATGAGTTCACTCACTTATCAGGTTATCAGATAAGTTACGTTTTGAAAAGGGGGTCGGGTCCATTTCGGGGCGTTCCTCCAATCTCGCTTCCATGCCGACGGCACTACTTTTTCAGAAATTTCAGCAGGATCTGCTCGACGTGGGCCAGATGGCGCCCCATTTGTTCTTGTGCCGCCGCCGCATTTTGGCCGCGAATGGCTTCATATACCGCTTGATGCTCCTGCCAAAGCCGTATGGATACCTGGCGGTTGGCGTACATCTCCAGCCTGCGGGTCTCACGGATCGCCGTCTGCATCTGGGACGAGATCGAATCGATCAGCCGGACCATGATTGAATTATGTGTGGCTTCGGACAAGATCAAGTGAAATTCGATGTCCGACCGTTCTCCTTCTTCCTCA
This sequence comes from Paenibacillus sp. Pae15, assembly GCF_024519685.1. Lineage (NCBI taxonomy): Bacteria > Bacillati > Bacillota > Bacilli > Caryophanales > Paenibacillaceae > Paenibacillus > Paenibacillus sp. Pae15. Next base: position 21,103 of record NZ_JALJRM010000025.1, read on the forward strand.
TCGCCGAGGTATGCCTCCATCCGCTTCAGCACCGCCTCAAATTTACGAAGATCCTCGTCCGTCCGCTTCTCGGCCGCCATACCTGCCCCGGCAATCTCCAGCGCCTTCCGCGCCTCGATCAGCTCCAGCACCGTCTCCTTGCTCATCAGCAGCGAATTGAACTCCGGCAGCCCCACATCCCGCGATTCGATACTTCGCACATAGCTGCCCTCGCCCTGATGAATCTCTACCAGCCCCATGGCCTTCAGGGCGCTGAGCGCTTCCCTGACAGTTGAGCGGCCTACCTGAAAGCGTTCGGACAGCTCTTTCGTTGAAGGGAGCTTCTCTCCGGGCTTCAATCCGCCAGACACAATCTGCTCCTTGATTTGCTCCGCTATGGCTTCATAGATTTTGTGCGTTCTGATCTTTTGGATTTCCAACCATGACTCCCCCTGTCTGTCGTTGCCTCCGATATTAACATTATACCCGGATTCTCAAGGAGCACAACCAGACGGGATCGCGTCCCCGGGCCTTCCCATACCCAAACCGTCCATTCAACGCCGCCCGGCGCCTTCCAAGCCCCCGGATTATCTATGTGCTAAAAATAAACCGCCGAACAACGCCCGGCGGCTTTCCTTTGGTTAAAACATCCGTGCAACCGCATCTTTTCCGATCATCCCCGGCACGATGCCGAGCTCCACCGCACCATAGGTTACAGATTCCAAGGGGGCTTCCAGCAGCTCCTCAATCGTCCTGACCCCCGTTGCCCGACCGGCGATAATCCCTCTTTCTTTCAGCCGCTCGTTCAATAGTCCGACGTCTAAGGCCCCGCACATGATATAGCCTCTATCCGTAGTCACGGCGAGCAGCGTTGTTTTGGGCAGCTTCACTTCGACCGCGAGAGCGATGCGTCCTCCCATATCAATCGGTTCCAATCGCATCATGATAAGCACTCCTCTTAATGACCTTGTGCTGTCAGTATATGTATGCTCTGCCCCATGCGTGCCATTGACGTTATGCATCTATAAGGTCCCTGCTGCTTTTCATGATAAAATAGTGGTATAGTATAATATACCTAATTCAATTAAGAGGAGACGCCTATGGAGAAAGTCAATCCGCGCAAGCGCAAATTTTTGTTCAACGTAGACATCATGATAGAGGATGAAACCAACGGGCGTGCCTTGGAAACACTGCTGCACTTGTTGAATACCAACGATGTCGAGGATTATCAAATCAAGCAAGGGGTGGAATTAGGTAAAAAAATCAAAAAGGCTCTGAATGAAACGGTGATCAAAAAAAGTACTGTGCGGGCAGAGTCGACGACATTTTCGCCCGAAGACAAGAGAGACGGCAAGGCCAATGAGCCTTCCCTTCAGGAGAACGATCCTCACAAGCTGATCTGGGAAAAAATGATGACGTTCCAGCAGAACAATACCCTGCTCCGGCTGTCCGTCGTCAAGGGCAAGGGCATCAAGCTCAGCATGCCCTGTCGGATCATCAGCGTAGACTCGGCAAGCGGGAACGTGACGGTCTATCATGTAGACGAGAAAAAAGTCTATCTGTTTAAAATCAACGAAATCGACGATTATGAAATTCACTAATGGGTAAGTACGAAGAGAAGAATAGCCTTGAACTTCATTGCACAGATGACTCCGCAGGAATTCAAGCTCTTCTTCCGTTTCACCCCTTTCGGCGCTCACACGCAGACTCCGATGTGCTGTCATCGGCATCATGGACGGCTGCAATGTTCGCATCGCCGCCATGGGTGACGCCCTTCCCCGATGAAGGAGATGCCGATCCTCAACTTATTCGGTCGGCAGCCATTACGGCTGCTCCGAAAGCATAAAAAAACGCCCGGTGCACCACCGGACGATCTCTGTGTTGAATTATGATTCGGACGGGCTTTTCCAAGCTGCAAGCGCCAGAAACAGCCACCCCAACAAAAAGGCAATGCCCCCGATCGGCGTAATCGCTCCGAGTGCCGTAATGCCCGTTATACTCAAAACATAAAGACTTCCCGAGAACAAGATGATGCCGATCAGCATAAACCACCCTGCACGGCGCAGATGTCCGCCGGCCGGAAGAATCGATGCGCACAGTCCTATGGCGATCAGCCCCAGCGAATGCATCATTTGGTACTGCACGCCGGTCTGGTAGTTTGCCAGCATGTTCGGCGTCAACACCTCTTTCAATCCATGCGCACCGAACGCGCCGAGCGCAACGGACAAAAGCGCGCAGATGCTGCCGATGGCGACAAACGTACTGTTCATTCTCTGCTCACCCCCCATCTCTTCGGACCCGCTTAAACCATCTGTCCGACATCATGCTGACCGATGATCAAAGTGACCGGTTCAAGAAAGACACGGGTAGACGTCGGTTGAGCGATCAAATCGAATTCGACATCAATCACCCTGAAGCGCTCCCGTCTGCCTTCTCTTTTATCATGCACCACTTCAAATTCTTTAAGTCCCAACGGATATGAAACCACGGTAGACCCTACGGACAGCATCGCCGCTTCATATTCTCCATGGTTGAACAAGACCTCAGACATGATCTCGTCATTCATATCTACAATTTTGACCATTTGGCAGATCATATACTTCATTGCCTTCCTCCTTCGGTTAAAGGGTACCGCCGTACGGCGGGCTTATGAATCCGTACCCCGAATACGTTTAGTGATTCAACACGGCATCCCTGCATTCCTCTTTTTTCAACAGGATTTGACATCATCATTTCGAGCTCAGCAAAAAAACGGTCTCCGGCTTTCCGCTCGGGTGGCAAAACGAAGCATTCCGTCATAATATGCAACATCCAAGCCTTAGGAGATGAAAACGGTGAGCAAAAACAAAAATTTCAAAAAGAAAACCCCCCCATCCTCCATTGATAAAAACCGGTTCAATATGAAGGTTGTCACCTCAGATGTCTGCGCACGCTGTCTCAAATGCGAAAGAGGACGGCGCTACCTGCAAAAAATGTCGCTGCCCGGTGCTGTGGGTAAAGGCGTACCCTGTATACTGACCAAAGGCAAAGCTTACGGCTGACTCTCCGTTAACCGGTGGGCAAGTATCCGGCATTTCAGAAGGTCATGGCTTGGCAGCATTTGTTCAAGTCCGGCTGAAGTACTATAATAATAATGTCTGATACGCGACCGGGAGTAAACTCCTTTACGCATTACGCTTTTTTGAAAGACGAAAAAGGGGATTATACCAATGGAAATCTATCACATCGAGGATGCGTCGCTTTTCCCTAACTCCGGGCCGGAGGAACGGAGAAAACGGATTCTTGTGATAACGGCCGTCGAAGCCGAGAAGGATGCAATATGCCGGGGGCTGAAGGGGGACGGCCGATTTGACGTCCTAGGAGCAGGCGTTGGTCCGATAGCCGCCGCAGTCGGCACTGCGGCGGTCCTGGCGTCGGCCAAGTCCGATTATGACCTGGTGATTAGCGCCGGAATCGGCGGCGGGTTCCCGGGACGGGCTCCCATCGGCTCTTTGGTTGTCGCCGAGGAGATGGTCGCCGCCGATCTGGGGGCCGAGACCCCCGAGGGCTTCGTCAGTCTGGACAAGCTGGGGTTCGGTACAGCCCGCGTACACGCCCACGGCAGTCTGGTTGAACGGGTGACGGAGGCACTCCGGAATGCCGGGCTGCCGGTACATACGGGTCCGGTCCTGACGGTGTCGACGGTAACGGGTACGGCCGCTACCGCTGCAGCACTGTCCGCCCGGATCCCGGGTGCCGCTGCAGAAGGAATGGAAGGTTATGGCGTGGCTGCGGCCGCCGTCAAATTTGGCATACCCGTTTTGGAAATCCGCGCGATTTCCAACCCGGTTGGCCCAAGGGACCGTGACGCGTGGCGAATCGGGGACGCCCTGAATGCGTTAGAAGCAGCAAGTACAATCCTGAGGGAGGTTCAACTATGAAAATCGCCTTTTCACCTTGTCCCAACGATACTTTTGTTTTTCATGCCTGGGTGCATGGGCTGCTGCCCGGTGCGCCGAAGCTGGACGTGCAGTATGCAGACATTGATATCACCAATAACCTGGCGGCCAATGGCAGCGGGCCGGAAGTGCTTAAAATCTCCTATGCGGCTCTACCTTGGGCGATGTCCGAATATGCCCTCTTACCGTGCGGCGGCGCGCTCGGCAGAGGCTGCGGGCCGCTGGTGCTGACGAAGGACGGCACGAATGACCCTTCGATATTGTCCGGCCGGCGGATTGCGGTGCCAAGCGAACGCTCGACCGCCTATCTGCTGTTTCGGCTGTGGGCGGCCCAGCAAGTACCGGGAGGCGTGGGCGAGATTGTGGTGATGCCATTTCACGAAATCATGCCGGCGGTACGAGACGGCTCGATCGACGCCGGATTGGTTATCCACGAAGCGCGCTTCACCTACCCGTCGTACGGGCTTTCTCTTCTGGTCGACCTGGGAAACTGGTGGGAGGGTGATACCGGCTTTCCCATTCCGCTGGGTGCGATCATAGCCCATCGTTCTCTGGACCTTGATGCCATTGCCCGGTGGACCCGTGCGTCTGTCGAATATGCCTGGGCTCATCCGGAAGCGTCACGGGATTACATCCTGAGTCACGCTCAGGAAATGGATCCCAAAGTCGCGCAAGCTCACATCGATTTATACGTTAACGAATTCACCGCGGACTTAGGCGAAGACGGATACGCCGCGGTTACGACTTTGCTCCGCAGGGCGTCTGAAGAAGGACTGATACCGGCGGTTGATTTTGCCGCTTTAAGAAACAAAAATCATTGAAACGTAAAAACCCTCCGGAACCATGCGATCTATGGTACAGAGGGTTTCTTTTGGTTGGGTTATAAGGGTTCTGTCCCCTTGAAGAAGGGGATTTAAAAGATCAAGTATTTACGCAGATACTTTGGATTGGGTGCAGTATGGAATAATCTCATTGATATCTTCTACCGAGTCCAGCTCATAGAGCTTCTGAATGATAGTCTCTGTATTCTCGCTGTCCAGGATTCCTTTCACCAAATTTCTGAATTTGCTGCAGAGCATCTCGTCTGTCATCGGATTTTCAATGCTGCCTGTAGCATGCTTCACCCGGTATTCAATCACATTCCCGTCTACTGTGGTGAGCTTCGCTGCACATTCGTCCTCTTCGAATGCTTCATTGACCACGGGTTTGATTTTATTTCTGAATTCGATCGTCCGCGGATCCAGCACTTTGGCATCCTGATACTGTTCTTCACTGGCATCGCCATCGAGAAAAGCAATAGCTCCTGTATGGTAGATACTGAATTTCCCTTCCAATCCGGTTTGCGGCTCAGGTTTTCCCGTCAACTCAAGCACGTATGGATTGACGGTAATTTCGATTTCTTTTACAAGAGCGGGATCGGCAACTTTTTTCCCCAAGGCAATGCACGCATCAATGGCCGGATGAAGAACGATACCGCAGGCATAAGGTTTAAATGCATTTTTAAGCGTTTCCCACTGGGTTCCCCAATTCACGTTGACCTTGTCGAGATCATGTTCCGGCGCCAATACATTGGCGAAGCCCCTTTTGGCTTCAAGAACTTGCTTGGAGCTGGTAAATCCTTTTTGTGCCAGCAATGCGGCAAGCAATCCGTTCTCGGCCGCTTTTCCGGGGTGGAAAGGCTTGGTCATCGTGCCGAACATTTCACGCAGCCCAAATGCTTGGGTTCCGGCTATACCTAAAGCATACAGCATTTGCTCTTCATTCAATTCCAGCAATATTCCTGCGGCAATGGCGGAGCCGAATACACCGGCCGTACTCGTAATATGCCATCCCAGATGATAATGACTTGGATAAACGGCATTGCTGATCCGCAGCTCCGCTTCTACTCCAAGAATAAAAGCACGCAGTACTTGTTTGCCGCTCAGGCCGTATTTTTCAGCAAGCGCAAAGCAAACAGGGGCCACGGGTCCGCTGGGATGATGGATCGTATCCAGATGGGTGTCATCATAATCGAAAATGTGAGAGCTCATGCCGTTAATCAAGCTGGAGAACAATATATCGGCCTTCTCTTTTCTCCCAAAAATAGACACCTGTTCGGTAGACTGTAGGTCTTCCTTCAAGCTCAACAGCATGTCTACCGAAGGATGATAAGCCGCACCGACGGCAACGCCCATCCAATTTAAAATACTTTTCTTTGCATGCTGAATGACTTCCTGCGGAATATCTTCCCACTTTGTATTTAGGCAATTGTGTACCAGCGTTTGTGTAATCATCTTGTTCTCTCCCTATTCATCCTATTTTTTATGAATTCCCCCTGCCAGTTAGGGGGCATCGTTATCTTCATTGCGGCGATCGAGTTGTTTTATGGCATTGGAATATGCATTCCGAATATGGAATTTGGCCGTCACCTCTGCCAATTCCGGGTCTCTGCTCTCAATGGCATTGAGTATCAGCCAATGCTCCTTCAGGTTTTCCACGGGTCTGCCGCTTTGCGAAAGAGACTTGGCCATAATAATGGTGATATGGGACTGCAGCGTTTGCAAGGCATGGATTAAATACACATTTTCGGAGCCTGATGCAATACCCATATGAAATTGGGCGTTAATTTTGGATAACAGGGCGATATTGCCTTGTTCCGCCGCCTGCTCGGCCTGCTCCAACAGCTTGTGAAGCCTTTGAATAGCGGATTGGTTGGGGTGCTGGGATAACAACCGGGCTCCCAAGCCTTCTAACATTTCCCTGACTTCATACAGGTGGCGTATTTTTTCATGAGAGAAAGAGATGACCCTGACGCCTTTATGAGGCTCGTACTGTACCAGTCCCTCTTTTTCCAGTTTACGAAAAGCTTCGCGAATGGGTGTTCGGCTAACGCCGAGCAAATTGCCTAATTCACGCTCCGAAAGAATCTTATCCGAATGAAAATCCCCCCTTTTGATCGCATCAAAAATATACTCATATACTCCGTCTACTTTGGTGTTGAATTCCTCCGCCAATTGTACATCCCCCACTCAAATGTGTTGTTTCATTATTTTCTCATGTTTTTTCCATTTTTCAACCTGCTTGACGTTCTCATGAGAGAGGGAAGCCCGGATCGGGTTAAATTGTCGATTTTTGCAACGCTTAAGCCGCCTCGTCATTCACAATCACTTTTTTCCCTTTCATTTTCAGCACGATGGGAATCAGGATCCACAATGCGGCGATGGATAATAAAATCAGGGAGCCCGGTCTTTCTACAAAAATCATATAATTTCCATTGGTCGTAATCAGTGCCCGGCGCAAATTATTTTCAATCATGGGCCCTAACACCAGGCCCAGCACAATGGGTGCCAACGGAAAATCGTGCTGAGTGAAGAAATAACCGACAAGGCCGCAGACGATCAACAGCATAAGATCAAAAACAGATACCTGCACGGCGTACACGCCGAAAATCGAGATGGCTATAATCATGGGTATCAAATATTTGGGCGGCGTTTCGATAATTTTGGCAAATATCTTCACAAGCGGCATATTCAGGATCAGCAGCATGACATTCCCGATAAACATACTGGCGATGAGTCCCCAGGCGATGGTCGGATGCTCCTCAAACAACAAAGGACCCGGCTGCACGTTGTACATAATCAAGGCGCCCATGAGAATAGCCGTCGTTCCCGAGCCGGGAATGCCAAGGGTAAGGAGCGGGATCATCGCTCCCCCCGACGCTGCGTTGTTGGCGGATTCAGGTGCGGCAACCCCTTCAATGGCCCCCTGCCCGAACTTGCCCGGCGTTTTACTCACCTTTTTCTCTACGGAATAGGCGAAAAAGGAAGCTAACGTTGCACCGGCTCCGGGCAGCACCCCAATAATAAACCCCAATAACGATCCGCGGATAATGGGCATGGTGCTGACTTTAATGTCCTGCTTCGTTGGCATCACTTTTTGGATTTTGGCGACGGTCCCGGTATTGAAATCACCTTCGAGAATGGTTTTAAACACTTCACCGAGCGCGAATAAACCGACAGCGACCGTTAAAAATTCAAGCCCTTGAAATAATGCGGGGTTATTAAAGGTAAAACGGGCAACGCCTGAAACGGTATCTAATCCAATCGTGCTCAGCAGCAGCCCGAAAACCGTCATCATCAACGCTTTGGTCATCGATTTTCCGGCCAGCCCGCTCACCGCGCATAAACCGAGGATCATCAAGGCGACATATTCTGCCGGACCGAAACGAATCGCCAGTTTGGATAGAGGAGCCGCCAGAAAGATCAACGCCACCAGGGCGACGATCCCGGCCACGAAGGATCCGATGGCCGAAATCGCCAAGGCCGCTCCTGCCCTCCCCTGCTTGGCCATTTGGTGCCCGTCTAACGTCGTAACGACAGAAGAGGATTCACCCGGCGTATTAAGCAGAATGGAAGTGGTAGACCCGCCGTACATCGCTCCGTAATAAACCCCTGCAAGCAAAATAATGGAGCTGGCGGCGGCCTCGTCCGGACCCAGTCCGCCTGTAACCGAAGCCGTCACCGGAATTAACAGGGCGATCCCGCTCATCGGACCGATTCCCGGCAGTACGCCTACCGCTGTGCCGATCAGCACCCCGAAAAAGGCGAAGAGCAAGTTATGCCATTGAAAGGCGATGCCGAAGCCTGTAAATAAAAACTGTAATGTGTCCATATTTTATCCCCTTTAAATTCCCATCCATGATGGTAATCCAGGTAAGGTACCTTCAAGAACTTCGACATACAGATAATACAATCCGAAGGAAAAGAAGACTGAAATCAGAACGGACCGGAACCACTTTCCTCTTTCCATCGTCTGGAAACCGATCAGAAGAAAAATAAATGTACAAATCACATAGCCGAGAACTTCAAGAAGCAGCACGTATAAGATGGTGGCGGCCAGGATGATGCCGAATCGTTTATAATCCAATGCGGCGGTCTTTTTCTTGCTCTCGCCCTTATATTGAAAGGTCTCATATAACAGCCGGAAACTTAACAGTACGAGAACAAATCCAAGCCCGAAGGGGAAAACGTTGGGCCCTACGCTTGTGTCAATCGAGCTTTGGGCCGCCAATTGACTGCTTTTGTACATGAAAACAGCTCCGATGGCCAGAAAAACCAGACTTGCATATCGATCCACTGTTTTATTCATGTTCGCTCTCCCTTTTAATCACTTGCTCAATTTTCCGAGCCATTCTTTCGTCAAGGCGTCTTGCTTTTTCACATACTCGGTAAATTGCTTGTGATCCATTGTTCCGTCCACCATTTGCGAGTTTTTCATATAGTTCTTAAATCCTTCCGTTTGCATCGCTTTCCCGAAAGCATCGTTCAGTTTTGCCAGGACTTCCTCCGGGATCCCGGCAGCCGCATAAATTCCTCTGAATTGTGCCCAAGAGGTATCTACTTCATATCCGGCTTCTTTATAGGTCGGAACATCGGGCCATTCTTCCAAACGCTTATCCGACATGACGCCCAGCACTCTTAAATGACCGCTCTTGACATATTGGGAAACTTGAGCGGGATTGGAATTGGCTACATCAATATTATTGCCCAAGAGAACTGTAACCGCTTCACCGGTGCTTTCATAAGGCACCCAGTTGGCTTCCACACCCGCTTTTTCGGCAAAAATGTTCCATGCTACATTGTGGCCCGAGCCGATTGCGCCATACCCGCCGACATTAAGGGTTTTGGGCTTTTCCTTCATGGCTTTTACCAGATCCTGCAGCGTTTTGTAAGGGCTGTCCGCGCGAACAGCAATCACATACGGGTCGATTTGCACCCCGGATACGTAAGTATAGCTGTCTACGTTAAACTGGTCTTTCAAATTGCTGTTCCACATTCCGATTTGAGAAGGGGTCAATGTTCCAAGCGTATACCCGTCCGGTTTGGCTTTAGCTAATTCCGCCATCTGGGAAGCTCCGCTTCCACCGGGTTGATTTTCAATGAGTATGGGTTTGCCCAAAAACGGCTCCGCTGCTTTGGCTAATTCGCGAGCCATCGTATCTGTGGGACCTCCCGCCTTCGTATGAACCACAATCGTAACGGATTTCGTCGGGAAGTCTAATGTTTTTTTCTCTGCCGCCGCAGGACTTGCCCCCTGACCCTGCCCTTCTGTGGCCATTGTTCCGCAACCTGTGAGCAGCTGCAGCCCGAGCACGGAAGCCAAAAGCAGTGATGCCGATGTTTTGTTCATCATTTTTAAAATCCTCCCTTTTTTTTAAAAAAAATCGCACAAACCGTCGAACCCCTCTTACCGGTATACCACTTTAGTTAAATGGTATACCAATTGATGCTAATTATTGCGCAAAAGCTCGTTTTTAGTCAAAATCAAAATATCCTTATTTTTTAAATAAAATACTTATTTATCTCCTATTATCTTTCATTTTCACTATTTAATATATATTCTTAAAACGCTTACATTTTAAATTAATGGTATACCGTTTAGTTGTGGTTTAATTGAACTGAAGCCAAACAAAATACAAGATCCCTGTGCATCTATGAACCATTTCGCCGCGCGGCTGCAGACGAACAGTATCACGCGATATGGTTTTTGTACTTTTATGCCCGGCCAAAATAGTCCGATCCTGTTCCCGTTTTGCCGTCCGCCTTTTAAAATTCTCCGCCCGCTCCGAAAATCTGTTACAATGAATGTATCATCTATTCGAAGGAGCGTTTATCACGATGATATATATCATTTACGATTTGGAATTTACAGTCGTGCGGAAGCAGCAGCATTTGGCGGAGATTATCGAGATCGGCGCCGTGAAAGTGGCCGAGGTAAACGGAAGCTTGCAGATTGCAGACAAATTTCAAACGTTCGTCAGGCCGTCCGGGAATCCGGTGCTAACCAGGCATACGACGGAGTTTACCGGCATCCGGCAGGAAGATATGGCGGGGGCGCCCGACTTTCGCGAAGCTGTCGAGCTGTGGACCCAATGGATCGGGAATGAAGACTACTATTTGTGTGCGTGGGGGTCCGATGATAAGTATCAATTGATCCGCCACTGCCGCGAAGTGAAGCTGGATCCGGACTGGATCAAAAACCACAACAATCTGCAGCGACAGTACTCCAAAAAAGCCGGCGGCGAGGTGTATCAGCAGATCGGCCTGAAGCGGGCCTTGGAAATGGAGGGGATCGCTTTCGAGGGCAGTCATCATCGGGCCCTGGACGATGCGTACAACACCGCCTTGGTATTCGTCAAACGTTTTGAAGATTTCGAGCTGCAGACCAACGCGCCTGAGGATGATTATACATACTCCAGCGAGGTGGTTTATTCTTCAGGCGAAGAAGAGGCCAGTTCTCCTTTTCAAGCGCTTGCCAAGCTGCTGCGGCCGGACGCTTCCTGACGGTGCAGATTCAATGATGACAGCCTGCAGCTCATCCGGGACCTTCATGAAGAAGGTCCCTTTCCTTCGCCGGCCGATCAGCCGAAAAAAACTTGTTCAAACAACCTTTTTATTCTATAGTATTTTTTGTATCTGTCTTAAGCCAACGGGAAAAGGAGGATGGCCAGACACAGAACCGGTTAGCCTGTTCTACGCAAAAAGATGAGCCCAGCATCTCCCGGTTAATCGATAACATGATCAAGAGAAACCTGGGAAACGGCTGCCCCATGGTACGGACAGGCGTACAAATCTGATCTATTTGTAGAAAGAAGGATATTTCATGAGCACCGCTTCACCCGCCAATCAAACGCAGGCCGGAGAAAAACTGCTTCGCGTTATGTTTTTTACGCTGATTCTATCCGTTATGAACGCAACAATGTTCAACGTCGCACTGCCTTCAATCAGCGAAGAATTTCATCTCTCGCCATCCCAGGTCAGCTGGATCGTAACGGGATATATCATCGTCTATGCCATCGGTTCGGTCACCTACGGCAAACTGGCCGATACGTACCGGCTGAAGGATCTGCTCACGTTCGGACTGTTCTTTTTCGCTCTGGGATCGATCGTTGGTCTGATGGCAACGGAGTTCTGGATGGTCATCACCGGGCGAATTCTGCAATCGATGGGGGCTTCCGTTATTCCGGCAACCGGAATGCTGATTCCCGTACGTTATTTCTCTCCCGAAAAGCGGGGGAGAGCGCTTGGAACCACCACGGCAGGTCTCGCGCTGGGTACGGCTATCGGTCCGATTGTCGCCGGCTTCGTGACCAGCTTGGCCAGCTGGCGCTTTCTCTTTTGCCTTTCCCTGCTCGTTTTGCTGACACTGCCGTTTTTCCGCAAATATTTGGACGACGCCAAAGGGCACGCTAAGAAAACCGATCTCCTCGGGGGAGGATTGATGGCCGGGACGATTGCCTTCTTGCTCCTGGCTGTGACCAACGGAACGTGGACGCCGATGTTCATTGGAGCGATCCTGCTGGTTCTGTTTATTTGGCGAATCCGAAGCGTCGATCATCCGTTCATCCAGCCCGCTTTGTTTCGTAACAAACAGTACACCTACGGCATTCTTATTGCTTTTCTCTCCACCGGACTCAGCTTCGGAATTCCGTTTATCACTCCTCTTATGCTGTCAAACCTGAATCATTTGGCGCCGGCAGTCATCGGATTCATCATGTTTCCCGGAGCTCTGACGGCATCGCTGCTCGGTAAAACGGGCGGAAAAATCGCAGACGGAAAAGGCAATGCCCAACTAATCTATACTGCGGTCATCCTGCTGTTTATTTCTTTCAGCTCGTTGTCTCTTGTCGCCGGACTATCTCCGTTGATTGTCATGATCTTCCTTGTATTCGGCAATGTGGGACAAACGTTCATGCAGATCGCCATGTCCAACCTGGTTTCCCGGACCCTGCCGAAAGAACAGGCCGGAGTAGGCATGGGCCTGCTTATGATGATGAATTTCATTTCCGGAGCCACAGCGACGACAATCATCAGTAAAATGCTGGACTTCGGCACTTCTTCACTGCAATTCAATCCGTTTCTTCTGTATAGACCGGCATTGATCTACAGCAACATATTTGCCGTTTTGGCATTCATGGTGATCGTCGTGTGTACCATCTTTTATTTCCGGCTGGGCCGTGGTGTCAAAAGAACGGTCTGAAGGCTTTTTCGTTCCATTTTTCAAACCATCATACAAAAAAGGGCTGCATCATTGTACCGTTTTTCATACAAAGATAACGCATTGGCCCGGATGGAATAAAAAAATACGCATCTGTCCGTCTCACATATCCCCCGGTCACTTGAATATATTTAGTAACAAGCACTTATTTTAAAGTCTTGATTCACTATCGTCTGGTACCGTTCGTGCTTTTGAATACGGATTTCCATTATAAAAAGCCTTCAGGAGGTGTTCCGTATGACTAAACCTTTATTTACCGTATCCCGTGAAGACTGGTCGCTGCACCGCAAAGGGTATCAAGACCAGACCCGACATCAAGAAAAAGTACGTGAAGCGATCAAGCAAAACCTGCCTGACCTGGTGACGGACGAAAGTATTGTGATGTCGGACGGCAAGCAGATTGTGAAGGTGCCTATACGAAGTCTGGATGAATACCGTTTTCGCTATAACTACAACAAGAGCAAGCATGTCGGTCAAGGGGACGGTGACAGTCAGGTTGGCGACGTGCTGGGGGTTGATCCCCAGCCTGCTTCAGGCTCGGGCAAAGGCGAGGGCGCCGGTGATCAACCCGGAGAAGATTATTACGATGCGGAGGTTCAAATGGAAGAGCTGCAGTCCATGCTGTTTGAAGAGCTGGAGCTTCCTAACCTGCAGCAGAAAGAAAAACATAATGTGACGACGAAAGAGATTATATTTAACGACATCCGCAAGAAGGGAATTATGTCCAACATCGATAAGAAGCGGACGATTCTGGAAAATCTGCGCCGAAACGCACGCGGGGGCGACCCGGGGATTCACCATATCAGTCCTGACGATCTTCGGTTCAAAACGTGGGAGGAAATCGTTACGCCGCACTCCAATGCGCTTATCCTGGCTATGATGGATACATCCGGATCCATGGGAGTGGCAAAACGAACCAAAGTCTGCTTAGGCCAAGGCCCAAGGCAGACTTTTTTTCATCGAAATTATAATACTCCCTTTAACGGAATGGAAATGGAAAATTCCGTTATGCCATTCTCGCTTTTCAGTTGTATGGACCCATGATAGCGTTCCACCAGCTGCCGCACGATATGAAGCCCCAGGCCGGAGTTTTTCCCATTCTGTTTTGACGTAAAGCCCGGCTGAAATATCTTTCCCTGAATATCCGGGGCGATCGGATTCCCCCTATTCATCACCTTGAGCTGCAGCTGATGGTGGACGACCTCGCCTTCCACCCGGATAAACCTGTTTTCCGGATTCAGCTCCATGGACGCGTCGAACGCATTATCGATTAAATTGCTTAACAGCCTGACAATATCCGTCGCCTTCACCGGGCTCAGCTTTACTTTTTCCATCTGGCTAAAGGCATACTCAAAACGAATTTGCTTGCTCTCGGCTTGCGTGAGTTTGGCCTGAAACAAGGCGATGAGCGGCGGGTTGTTGATATTCACCAGATCATTGACTACCCGTATTTCGTCTACCAGCGTCTTCGTATAGGAATGTAATTCCTCGTACTGCTTTAATGTCAGAAAAGCATTGATCGTTTGAATATGATTGATAAAATCGTGCCGCTGTTCCCTGATCGATTGAAACAAAGTTTCGATATCGCCGGCATAGGCGTCCTGTACATCCTGTACGGCAAGTTCTTTATTGCGGTTGTACAATATAAAAATGGAAGCAATAATAGCCAGAGAAATGCCGATGCAGATCAGCATAAATAACAAAGTGTTGCTGAATTGTTTCTGCAACAGCTGCTGAATCTCCGTATAGTCATACGAGATTTCAATTAAAGGGGGCGTCCCGGCAGCATTGTATTTTATATAATCCCCATGGATCGGAGTTAAGCTTTTGAACACCTGCTTCCCTTCGGATATCGTGGTATAAAACACGGTATTCTTGGTCTCAAGCGCCTTTTGGCCAAACTCCTTGTCATCGGGTGACTTGTACCGGTATTTTCCAAACAAAACAAGCCGTTCTGAATACCAATTGCTTGGAGTAGGGTTCAGACCGAGATGCTGGCGGTTCATCAATTTATCCGAATTCAGTACCGATATGTCCAGTCCGATATGTTCATTTTCTTTCGTCAGCCTGCGAATGGCATCTTCAATGCCGGTTAAGCTTTGATATGTGCGGAAGTCGGTATTATGTACAAAAGGATTAATGATATAATTCGTCGTTCCATCATAGTAATAGCCCCATTTGTTCACGCTCTCCGGGTTGGAGGTCGCCGTGTCGAAGGGAGAGCTCCAGTAATGAGGCAATGCCTGTCCCATGCCGACATCCACATCCTGAAGATCGAACAATTGATGGAATACTTTGTAGATCGTATCCCAGCCCTTGGAGCTTACATTCAAATCTTTAGGGTCTGAAGACCTCACACCTACGATATCGTCCGCTGTCCGTTGGAATAAGGTAATATGATTAACGCCAAGCTGCCGGCTCAGCTCAACAAGCTCTTGATTATCTATGTTGCCAATGTCGGGATCAAGCTTGAATTTGGCGGCTATCGCTGCAGTACGGAGGTTTTGCCCGATGAGATCCTCTACAAACTTCTCACCGGTCGCCGATTGTTCGAGGCTCATCCGAACGCTGTTGTAAAGCAGCAGCATTCGATCCATTTGATTTTGGATGATGATGTCTTTCATGTGCTGGTAATATATGAAACTCAATGTCATCAACACAAGGATAAAAACAAGGGACGTTTTGAGAGGTATTTTCTTTAATAATACCATGCGGCCACCTCTGTTCGATATGATAAACCATGTTCTAAATATAATTATAGCCGATGTTGTATGAATTTGTCGAAGCCGGACGATCAAGCGGATGGTTGCGGCCTGCCGCTTCGATTCCTCAGGGACTGTTTAAGACAAGCCATGAAAAAGGAGCTCTCCCAACAGCAGTATGATCTGTTTACGGGAGGGCTCCGAAGCCTTGCGCTTAACGTCCAAAATCAAAGTGATATTTAATATCCAGGTGCCTGTCGGTCAATATTATATTTTTGATCACCTCCTGCAGCAAAACCCGTGTCCGCTCCAAATCCTGAAGCTCCAGCTTTTTAAATTCATCCAGGTAACGATCAAGCGATGATGCTTCCGTTATTTGTTCGGCCAGCTCCCCGAGTTGTTTCTCCAAAAGGGCGGTTTCTTCGTCAAGCCGCTGGATCTGATTCTTCATCTCAAGCATCTGCCGTTGATAGGTTTTTGCATCGAAAAGTTCCCTTTGCTGAAAAAGATCGACCTGATTTTTCCTCCACTTTTCCCGCGTTTGCCGCTTTACCTTCATCTCCTGCCGCAGCCGCTCCATTTCTTTCTCTTTATTTACGGTAATCCTGAACCAGTCGTTAGGCAGCTTGTCCAGCCGGGTGCGTATAAGTCTAACGACGGCCCCCTCCAGCTCGTCGGCGTTTACATTCGCTTGCGGGCAAACCTCGCGGCCGAACTTGTGATACGTTTTGCAGATGTAGTACCGGTACTCCTTGCCGTTGTAGGATCGTTTTTGGCAAATCATCCCCTGATTGCACTTGCCGCAGATCAAGATACCGGTAAGCGGATGGTAGGCCCGCCTCGGTGCACGGTTATGACTTTTGGATGAAAGAATCCGCTGCGCCTCATAAAACGTTTCCTTATCGATTAACGCCTCATGCGCGTTCTCAACGATTTGCCATTCGGTCCTATCCATCCGCAGCTGTACCTTCTTCTTCGTCATTTTCCCGCTGTCGTCATATTCCCGCTGCAGCTGATTGCGCCTGGTGCCGTAAACCACATGGCCGATGTAGGCTTGATTGCGAAGCAGCTTGTTCACACTTTCACGGCTCCACAGGTTGCCGTTTTTGGTCCGGATGCCCTTTTGATTCAAATATTCGGCTACTTTAAAGGTGCCCATGCCCTTGTGCACATAGAGATCAAACACGAGGACGGGAATATCCTTCCGTTCGGGATCGATCTCAAGCTTCTTCGTTTCCTTGTTGACTTGATATCCAATGGGTGGCTCTCCTCCCCACTGTCCCCTGCGCGCCTTCTGCTTTCTGGCGCTGCTGACGCGCGCTGATATTTTTTTGCTCTCTTGTTCGGAGAGGACGGACAAAATATCAAACGTGATGTTATCTTTATTGAGCGAGTCATAATTATCATTAATGGCTACGACCCGTACGCCGTATTGTTCGAACATCCCGATGATCGCCGGATTCTCCTGCTTGTCACGGCCCACCCGGCTGACTTCCTTGAAAACCAGCAGCTGAAACCGATGATTTTTGGCATCCTGTATGGCCCGTTTCATTTCGGCGCGGTCAAACACACTGGTGTAGTAACCCGAAACCGCCTCATCCCGGTAAAGGATAATATCCGTATCATCGTACTGCCGGCCCAATCGGCTGATATATTCCTGGCATTGGCTGATTTGATTCTCAATCGAATCCCCTTGCTGATCCGTACTGACCCTCGCATAAATCGCACATTTTATTTTTTCCTGCTGCATGAGTGTTCCCCCTGGCTTGAGTTCATTGTAAAGGGATCATCAGAAGGTTCAAGCGCCGCATGAATCGGATCGTTCACGGATACTTGGACGTCCACCCCGTACTTGGTTCTGGCGAATTCCGCCACCCTGACTGCCATCCAATTGGATACAGGCTTATCTCCGTCCACCTCATTGAAGGTAAAGTTCATCTGACCGCCCTCCATCCATGTCATCCCTTACCTCAATGTATGTTGAAGAAAGCTTGTCTTATGTGCCGCTCTTTCCTGTGGACAAAAGATCCGGCAGCAAAAAGAAAACCTTTCGCAGAGCCTCGCTCTGTGAAAGGTTCGTTGCAGACTGTTGATGACCGGTTATCTTCCCATCCATCCGCCGTCAACCGTTAAAAGTTGTCCGTGAATATAATCGGAAGCGCCCGAGGCCAGGAAAACAATACTGCCCTTGAAATCGTCCGGCAAGCCCCATCGTCCGGCCGGAATGCGTTCCATAATTTGACGGCTTCTGGTTTCGTCCTGCATTAATGCCGTATTCATATCCGTGGCAACATATCCGGGGGCAATCGCGTTCACATTGACATGGTGCCGTGCCCATTCATTGGACAAAGCCTTCGTTAATTGGGCTACGCCGCCTTTGGCCGCAGCGTAGGCAGGTACGGTAAGCCCGCCCTGAAAGGACAGCAGAGAGGCAATATTGATGATTTTCCCTTTCTGCCGCGGAACCATATGGCGCCCGGCCTGCTGGCACAACATCCAAACCGCCTTGAGATTGACGTTGATGACATCGTCCCAATCGGATTCGGGAAAATCCACAGCCGGCGATCTGCGCTGGATTCCGGCGTTGTTCACCAGAATATCCATCTTCCCGAAAGCGGATACAACCGAAGGGACCGCATTCTTCACATCGTCCGGCCGATTCATGTCGCAAGGAATGATCGTGCATTTTCTGCCGAGCCGTTCGATTTCTTCTTTTAATTGCTTTTGTTCCGCAGAACGCTGCAGGAGAGCAATATCCGCCCCCGCCTCCGCCAAAGCTAAAGCCATGGCATAGCCGATTCCTCTGGTCGCACCGGTAACCGCCGCCACTTGGCCATCCAACCGAAATACATCAAGAATCATGATTAGTCCTCCAACGGGATTAAGGTCGAATAATAATTTTTAAGGCCTCTTCAGGATTTTCCATCAGCGCAAATCCTTCCGCAATCCGTTCGAGAGGCAGTTCATGCGAGATCAGACCGGAAAGATTCACTTGATCTCCAGCCATGAGGGCAATGGCCGTTTGAAAATCGGTTCTGCTGTAGCAGCGTGTCGTGGTCAAGGAAAGCTCCTTAAAATGCATGGCGGCCAAATCGACCGTCGGCGGCTGTTTAAATAAGCTGACTACGACGATTTGCCCCTGAATTTTGGCCACCTCCGTCATTTGTTTGGCAGTGACGGAAGTTCCGGCTGCTTCAAACACGACATCGGCACCTTTGCCGCCGGTTAAGCTTTTGATTTCTTGAGTGATATCCGTCTGCCTGGCATCAAGGACCGTCCACCCGAGTTCCTGAGCTTTCGCAATCCGGTAAGGGCTTACATCGACGGCAATAATCCGTCCCGCTCCGCTGCGCCTGGCGACCATGCCGACAAGCAAGCCGATCGGACCGCAGCCGATAATGACGACGTCGTCGCCGATTTTAACATGGGATCGGCGAACCGTATGGACGGCTACGGCTAACGGTTCCGTGAGAGCCGCCAAGCTGTCGGATAAATGCCCGGGATACCGGTGCAGACGGTGCACAGGCACCTTGGCATACTCGGCAAATCCGCCGTCCATATCGATTCCGATAAGACGAAGCGTTTTGCATACATGGGTCTGTCCGGCAAGGCAAGCTTCACATTCCCCGCAGCTCAGGGTAGGCTCTATAACAACGCGTTCCCCGGGTTGAAAGGAGCTGTCTCCGGCCACCTTTTCGATCACGCCGCAAAATTCATGCCCCAAGGCAAGGGACGCTTTGGCCCGGGGATGCTTTCCGGCATAAATCATCATATCCGTACCGCAAATGCCTCCCGCCAGGACGCGGATCAACGCTTCTCCATGGGTGGGTTCAGGTATCGGCAGCTGTCCTGGCACCACCTTTTTTTCTCCCAGATAAATACCGGCTCTCATCCCGTTCATCCTTCCGTCTTTGAATTACCATGCTTATGATGGCCGTCGTTATCGTTCAAAAAAGAACAAGCTTTGTGAGACGGTTTTAAAGGCTTCCGTATAATGATCTTTGGCCGCTTGCCGGATATGCTCCTGATCCCCTTCAGAAATCGCGTCCACGATGGAACGATGCTGATGGATCAGCTGCGGCACCCCTTCCACAGCCCGGGCAAACCGGTTTTTAGTGGCTACCAGCAGGGCGGCAAATATGATAGGCCGAATGCCGTTCCATAAGCGGAAAATCCTTTGATGGTTGCAGTAGCGTATCATCGTTTCATGAAATTCCATATCATATCGAGAGAAATCGACATCGTCGTTATGCTTTGCAGCCAATTCCATCTTGTCTATGATATGCAGCAGCGTATTTCTTCTGCTTTCATTGAAATCATGTGAGAGGCGCTCCATTATGAAGCCTTCGATCAGAATGCGAACATCATAAATTTCCTGCATATCTTCCGGGGTTAGGCCAAGAATCACAACCCCCATGCGTTCCAGGCGGATCAGCCCTTCATTTGAAAGGGTTTTCAACGCGTCCCGAACGGGGCCTCTGCTTGTGCCAAAGTCCGCGGCAATCTGATTCTCGGACAATACGGAGCCTTTCTCCAGTTTTCCGCCAATGATTTGAATTCTTAGTTCATTGGCTATTTTCTCGCCTAAAGGCAGCCCTTCCATTAAGGAGGCCGGAAATTCAGTATTCATCGGTGTCCCTTCATGATTAGATGATTTCGGTAAACTTGTTAACAAGTTTACAGTTATAATTTTACAAAGAAATTGAACATCAATCAATACGTTCAGGAAAAAAACATAGGATTTTATCTTAAATGAAATTCGCCTCGAATTTACTTTTTATGGACTTCTTTGAGGCGGCGTTGCAGCAAAGGCAAATACGGCCCCTGCCGCCCAGAAAAAAATCATCAGCCATAAAACAGGATTGTAATTTCCGAGGCGATCGTATGCGAATCCCAGCTGCATCGGACCTACAGCCGAACCGAACACCATGGCGAACGTCGTCATGCCGCTGATTTGAGCCAGGTGTCGGCGGCCATAATAATTGGCCCATATGACCCCCAGAGGCACATTGATCAGCCCTTGTCCTACTCCCCATGCGACAGCAAACAGGAAGATCATCATCTCCGATTGTGCTGCAATGAGAAGTATCGGGGCCAACAGGTTGATGACAAAGGTTAAACCAAGCATCGCGTGGACCTTGACCCGCTCGACAATGAATCCGGCGATCAACGAACATGCGAAGCTGATCAAAGGAATAAAACTCAAGATCCAGGCGATCGTCGTTCGATCGATCCCATGCTCGTTCAAGATCGAGAAGATATGAATCGTGATTCCGCCATATATCATTGGCGGCACAGCCGTGCAGCCCATAATCAACCAGAAGGATTTGGTTCTCATGGCCTCGCGAAGCGTCCAGGCATCTTCGGCAGCCGGAGCTTGCGAAGATGCCTGATCCGAGCCCGGCAGCATATGATCCGGTAACAACCCGACATCTTCCGGTTTATTTCGCACAAGAAAAAAAGCTGCAGGAGCGAAGCAGCATAAGATCGCTGCACCTAACACCCTCCATGCCGCAGGCCAGCTAAAGGTTTGAATCAACCAGTTATTCAACGGGGGAAAGATCGCCGCTCCGAGCAA
This sequence comes from Paenibacillus sp. Pae15, assembly GCF_024519685.1. NCBI lineage: Bacteria > Bacillati > Bacillota > Bacilli > Caryophanales > Paenibacillaceae > Paenibacillus > Paenibacillus sp. Pae15. The sequence goes on from NZ_JALJRM010000025.1 coordinate 42,336, forward strand.
TCCTCCCAGGCCGGCATAACTTAATGCCCGGCCTCTCTGTTTGACAAACCACTGGGAAACCAGGGTGTTCGGAATAAGAAACATCGAGCCCTGTCCTAACAAACGGATCATAAAAAAACCGATAAACAGAGTCAAGGTCCCCGCCACAAAGCTGTTCCACCAGCATGCCAATCCCAATAACACAGCGGTCCACGTCATCATGACCCGATGCCCGAAACGGCCAGTCAATTTCCCCACGGCAAACAATAAGAATCCGGCAGTCAAAGTAGCCAATGAATACAGGCTTGAAACCGTTGTTCGATCCATATGAAAGTCTCTCATATAGAATTCAATAAAGACCGAGTTCGAATAAGCTTGGCCCGGCCCGGAAAAAAAGATGCCCAGACCGCTTATAAAAACGATACACCAACCGTAATAAAATGAGGTTTGAATGGGAACAGATTGCGTGTAGGAACGATTTGAAGCCATGTCGTCGTTTGAATATGACACGAAATTCCTCCTACCTGTGGAGTATCTGTTTTTAAAATGTTTTACTTAATGCCGGAGGTTGCAATGCCCTCTACGATATACCGTTGGAAAAATAAAAACATTAAGAATACCGGTACGATGGATAGCACCGACATGGCAAACAGTGAACCGAGCGCTGCCTCCCTCCCGCATCGGTAAACATTCGAAGTGCCAGCGTAACCGTATATTTCTTCACGCTGCTGAGATACAAAAGCTGGCTAAAGAAGTCGTTCCATGTCCAAATGAATGTAAAAATCGTTGTCGTCACGATGGCCGGAGTCGTCAGCGGCAGAATGATCCGTGTATAAATGCCGATGGGACCGCATCCGTCTACGGTTGCTGCTTTATCCAGCTCCCGCGGCAGGGAACGAATAAATTGCACGGTGAGAAAAACAAAAAATCCTTCAACGGCAAAAAACTTCGGTACGACAATGGGAAGTATGGTATTGACCCACTCCAATTTATTGAAAATAATATATTGCGGAACAATCAGAACATGCAAAGGAATCATCATGGTCATCAGCATCAGAGCAAACATCACTTTTTTCCCCTTGAATTCCAGGCGCGCAAAAGCATACGCCGCAAGCGAGCACGATATGATATTCCCGATCACGGCTAGTCCGGCCATAAGCAGCGAATTAAGGTAAAAGGTCGTAAATGTCGTCCCCGATGTCCCCTTCCAGCCTTTGATGTAGTTTGAAAGCGTAAGGTTTCTCGGCCAAAGACTGTTGTCTGTCAGGATGGTTTCCGTAGGTTTAAATGAACTGATGAGCATCCATAGTACCGGGTACAGCATAATGATGAACCCTGCGATGATAAGTGTGTGAAGCAGCACCTTTTGTATTCGAACATTGTTTGCCATTTGATCCGCCACCCCTAATCCGCGTAATGAACCCACTTTTTCGTCGTCAAAAAGATCAGCCCGGTGAAGCATGCGATGATGATAAGCAGTGCCCATGCCATGGCGGAAGCGTAACCCATCTGGAAGTTGCCGAAACCGTTCTGATACAAATAAAGCGTATAGAATAACGTCGAATTGACGGGTCCGCCCGTTCCGTTACTGATAATGTAGGCCGGCGTAAAGGCTTGAAACGAACTGATAATCTGCATGATCGCATTAAACAATACAATAGGGGACAGAATGGGCAGAGTAATATGGAAAAATTGACTCCACTTGCCCGCACCGTCCAGGGATGACGCTTCATAATAATCCGGGGGAATTTGTTTAAGTCCAGCCAGAAAGATCACCATCGGAGAGCCAAACTGCCACACCTTCAGAAATATAATGGACCAGATGGCATAATCGGGCGTCCCCACCCAGCTTGGCATATCGATCCCGATCAAGCCCAACATTTGATTGACCATTCCGTGATCACCGAACACCTGCTGCCAAAGAATGGCAATCGCCACACTTCCTCCGATGAGAGAAGGGATGTAATAGACTGCACGATAAAAACCAAGCCCCCGTATGCCCCTGTTTAAGAGCAGCGCCAAAAAAAGAGCAAAGGCTAATTCTAACGGCACCGCAACCAGCACATAAATCAACGTGACCTTTAGCGCTTGCCAGTACTGCGGATCCGAGGTGAACATCGTTATATAGTTTTTTAGTCCGATCCAATCAGGAGAGGATACGAAATTATAGTTCGTAAACGATAGATACAACGAGCTGAGGATCGGGATGGCGCTGAACACCAGAATTCCGATCAACCAAGGTCCGAGAAAGAGATATGGAATGATCCATAACCATCGCTTGCGGTTAAATAATATCGACATAGCATGAGATCTCCTCTGTATAACAGGAGCTCAAGCGTTAGCCTTTGAGCTCCTGCCCTATGATTTGACTTATCGATTCAAAATCTGATTCGCCTGGGCAAAGAAATCGTCTACCGCTTGTGGAATGGTTTTCTTGCCGAAAGCGATAGCTTCGTTATTGGAAAGCAGCAGTTTTTGAACCGATGTGCTGCCGCCCGGCATCGTTGGATAAGGCTTCGTAGACGGCATCATTTCATTAACGAAAGCGTACTCCTTCTCCTCCGGCTTGCCAAGCAGCGGCTTGATCACTTCCTGCATGGCTTTGGAAGCCTGCGGACCATGCTCACCTTTAAAGATTTTAGCCGCATCCGGATCGTTCACGACGAAGTCAATCAGCATGGCCGCTTCCTTAGGATACTTCGTTTTTGCGGAAATTCCCAGCGAAGCCACGATCAGAGGAACCTTCTTTTCGCCGTTCGGGTCCATAGGATAGCTGACGATACCGAGTTCATCTTTCGTGCTGCCTTGATAGATTTTTAACTGGTTGGAGCTTTTGCTGATCATCGCCACCTTGCCTCTTGCCAGCATCGACTGTTCCTGTGTTTTATCCCCTTGCTCGGATTGAATGGCCGCAGGAGGGGTCAGGCCTTCTTTTCGCATTTGATCCCAGAACGTAAACCAGTCGGTTAGATCCTTCTTATCGATGCCCAGCCCGTTCTCTGTAAACACCGACTTGCCCCTTTGCTGGGCGTACAGCTCCAGCACCCTGTACACGCCGCCTTCATCCTCCGTTGCCCAAGCATCATTACCCAACGATTTTTGAAGAGCCCTCGCCGTCGCAACATAGTCATCCCAGGTCCAGTTGTTTTTAGGCATGTCCAAACCTGCATTTTTAAACATAACCGTATTGTAAATAACCCCTGTAATATTGTGTCCAAGGCTGATCGCATACAGCTTGTCATTCACTTTGCCTCCGCCAACGTCAACCGGATCGAAGTCCTTCACATTCAAATCGCCCGATGCGACTAACGGATCCAGGTCAAGCATCATATTTCGCTTTACAAAGTCAAATTGAAAGAAGCTGCTCGTTTGCATCACATCCGGCGCGTTGCCTCCGGCTGCTTGCGTCGTGAATTTTTCCGCATATTGGTTCTCGGTCGTGAATTCACGCGAAACTTTAATGTTTGGATGCTTCTGCTCAAACAAATCGAAAAGCTGATTCATTTTATCATGGCGTGCTTGTCCGCCCCACCAGGCCACACGCAGTTCCACTTTCTCCCCGCCGTCGGACTTGTCCGCATTAGCGTTCGCGCCAGTAGTCTCTTCGCCTCCGCAACCGGCTAACCCTGCAACCAACGCGGCAGTCATTATCGGAAATAACACTTTTTTAGGATTCATGGATTTCCCCTCCGTAGAATTGATGTTATTGAAACCCCTCTACTTCCGTTCTGCTTGGAAACGATGCTTGTGCGCCAAAGCCGGTTACCGACAGCGCAGCCACTTTTTGAGCAAATCGAACGGCCTCCTCTAACGAACCGCCTTCGGCTAAATAAACGCCCAGTCCCGCATTAAAGGAATCGCCGGCCCCTGTCGTGTCCATAACATCGATTGTATACGCTTTCAAACGTTGTACAGCCTCTCCCGCAGAATAAGCGACTCCTTCACCGCCAAGTGTCATGACCACTTGCCGGACACCCTTGCTTTTGAGATCATGTATGATTTCTTCTACATCGATATCGCCTTCGGCCCGCCCGGTCACAATGAGCTTGCCTTCCGTTTCATTGGGTGTAAGGATATCGATTTGCTTCAGAAGAGCCTCCGGCAAAGATCTGGCCGGGGCGGGATTTAAGATCACCGGAACCTGATGGCGGTTGGCGATGACGACGGCTTCTTCCACCGTCTCCATCGGAATTTCCAATTGGATCAACACCACATCCGCTTCACGAATGATCGACTCCGCTTGACGAACATATTCGGGTGCCATTCGGTCGTTGGCTCCGGGTGCAATGACGATGCTGTTCTCGCCGGATTCACTTACCGTAATCATGGCCACTCCGCTGGAACTGCCGGAAACCGTCGTCACATAATCCGTATTCACATTTGCTTTATGTAAGTTATCAAGCAGCTCTCGCCCAAACCCGTCATCGCCGACACAGCCTACCATATGTACATGCGCCCCCAGCCGGCTTGCAGCCACCGCTTGATTGGCGCCTTTACCGCCAGGCATGGTAGAGAATGTGCCGCCTTTAATCGTCTCTCCTTCTAAAGCAATTCTCGGCGCCTTGACGACAAGATCCATATTTAAACTTCCGACAACTACAATTCGCGCCGGTTGTGTCACATTAACCCTCCCACATGAAATCTGATTTCTTACTCGTTTATCTTCATATCCTGCGCAGCGTAATGCCGTTCCATCTCGTACAGTTTCTCCACTCTACGCCGGAATTCTTCTTCCGTGCTGAATTCCGCTTTCAAAAAACTTTCGAGCAGCTCGACCACAATCACAGGGCCGATAATTTGGGCGCCTACGCACATCACATTAACATCATCGTGCTCAACACACTGATGCGCGGAGTAAATGTCGTGGCAGACGGATGCCCGAATGCCCGGAATTTTATTAGCCGCGATACACGCCCCGACACCTGTTCCGCATACCATAACGGCCCGCTCCACTTCGCCCGACAGGACTGCCTCACATACCGTTCGCGTGATATCCGGAAAATCAACAGGATTACTATCGTACGATCCGAAATCCTTCACCTCGTGTCCCATTTCTTGCAAGGCGGATATTACTGTTCCTTTTAACGGAAAACCCGCATGATCTCCTCCGACTGCTATTCTCATTTTCTTTTTCCTCCAAATGATGTTTACGTATATTCTATTTGCCCTTCAACTGCTGGTTAAAAATTTTTCTTATCCGCCTAAATTCGGATTATTTTTTGGTTAATCGATTAAATTAAGCTGCATAAAAAACGAGAGAATCGTTCGTACCTGACTGTCCGCTGATATCATAAGCCCGATAGGACGTCTCTCGGTCGATCGAAAACGCCGTTGAACGAATTTCCGCCCGAGCAGCCGCAGGAATGCCGGATGATCAACGCCGGATCCATGTACATAATTTCTCTCTTCACTTGCTTGTCTTTAATTCTCGCCAGTATTAAGTTTGCCGCATGCACACCTTGATGGTAAGCGGGTTGCCTTACCGTAGTAATCGGCGGATCTACGATCTCCGCCCAGTCGGAGTCATCGTAACCCAAAACTGCAATCTGATCGGGAATGCGGAGTCCCGATTCCTTCAAATATTTGTATGCCCCGAGTGTCATGGAGTTGTTGGAAATAAAGACGGCGTCCGGTTTCGTGTCCTGTTCCATCAGTTCTTTCATTTTGTCGTAGCCGCTCTGGATGTCGAAAAGCCCTTCCTTTACCAGTTGATCCGATTCCGTTATGCCGTAATCCTCAAGCGCTCTCCTATATCCGGTCAATCGATCTTTACCCGTACTAACGGAAGAAGGCCCGGCAATAATTGCAATTTTACCGTATCCATGCCGGATCAGATGTTCAGTAGCGATATATGCCCCTTGTATATTATTCGTCATAATCACATCGGAATTCATGAATTCCGGGCACCGGTTCAGGAATACGATCGGTACCCCCGTTTTCTCCAGTGAACGAAAATAATCGCCCGTATTCCCGGCGGATGAGACGATCAGACCGTCTACCCTTTGACCTATTAACACGTCGAGGTACTTTCGTTCTTTCTCCAGTGAAGAATCCGTATTGCACAGCAGAATGCTGTAGTTGCTTTTGGCAAGCTCTTCTTCTATTCCTCGGACTACAATGGAGAAGAACGGGTTGGCGATATCGGAGATCAGCAGCCCTATAATTCGGGATTCCTGTACACGCAAGCTCTTGGCTACGCTGTTGGGCTGATAGTTAAGCGCTCTGATCGCAGAAAAAATTTTGTTCTTCACTTCTTCGCTGACATATTTCGTTTCGTTTAAAGCATTGGATACCGTAGCCGTGGAAACTCCAGCCATTTTGGCTACCTCTTTGAGAGTCGCCCTCTTCAATTAGCGGTTTCACCTCCTTTTTAATCGTTTAACCAGAGTATAAACCTGAGCGATCCTACTTGTCAATACAAATGTAATCGCTCTCTCCATCATTTCCATGTGACTTTGATCACAGATAAAGCCATTCAAATCACATATAATGCAGACGTAAAGAAACCAACAGCGGCATGCCATACAATCTCAAATGGGAGCTGAAGCTTATGAAAATCGTAAAAATCAATAAAAATAACCATCGTTTTAACGGCCTTATTCCAGTTATCCTTATCTTGACTGTGGTCATTTGTTCTCCGTTTCTTTATTTCCTGATTCAACTTATGCTTGGAAATGAAGCTGAATTTATTTATCACCCGTTTGAATATAAATAAAAGCCCAAAACCTGGCCCGGCTTCAGCAGCAGTCGGGCTATCTTTCATTACCTCCCGCACAGCGCCCCTTTTTGGCTTCTCCATCGGATACTTACAGATTACTCAGCCTTGCGGAATACTCGCAATGAACCAGTCTACTTATGCCATCCCCAAATCCATGGGCTCCTTTGAAAAATATATCGCCCGCAGCTTCTTTTTCTGGATGACACGCTTTCTGCGCACAAAATACGAACATGTGGAAATCATATTTATTGCTCACCATACGGAAGCGAAGGTAGTTACGGAGGAAGAGTTCTTCACCAAGGGCGAGAGCGGCGGAACCATATGTTCCTCGGCCTACCAGCTCGCGGTGGATTTGATCGACCGTTCATACCCGTCATCGCGCTTCAACATTTATCCGTTCCATTTCTCTGACGGCGACAACCTGACCTCAGACAATGAGCGGTGCGTAAGGCTGATCAACGAACTGATTCAACGCTGCAACCTGTTCGGCTACGGCGAAGTGAACCAATACAACCGCAGCAGCACCCTGATGTCGGCTTACCGCAACCTGCACGATCCGAAATTTGTTCATTATGTGATTCGCGAGAAGGGAGAAGTATATAAAGCGCTCAAGACCTTTTTCCCCAAGGGAATCGAAGGGAAGGTGGCAAGATGAACGCCGACGATATGAAGCAGCTTGAATACGCCATAGCGGAAATTACGGAGATCGCCGAAGGCTTTGGCCTGGATTTTTATCCGATGCGTTACGAGATCTGCCCGGCGGATATTATTTATACCTTTGGGGCTTACGGGATGCCTACCCGCTTTAGCCACTGGAGCTTTGGTAAAACCTTCCACAAAATGAAGATGCAGTACGATTTCGGGCTCAGCAAAATCTATGAGCTCGTCATCAATTCCGATCCATGTTACGCGTTTCTGCTTGACGGCAACTCGTTGATTCAAAACAAGCTGATTGTGGCGCACGTGCTGGCGCACTGCGACTTTTTCAAGAACAACGTTCGCTTCTCCAAAACCAACCGCAACATGGTCGAGAGTATGTCCGCAACGGCGGAGCGTATCCGTCAATACGAGATCGAGTATGGTATAGATGAGGTCGAGAAGTTCATTGATGCCGTATTGGCCATTCAGGAGCACGTCGATCCGCTTCTTATCAAGCCGTATCACCGGCAGCGCGAGGAACGTGACGCCAATCTTATCACCATGAAAGAACCCAAAGAACGCACGTTTGGTTATGAAGATCTGTGGGATTTGGATGATCGCGGCCAAACTGAGGATAAAAAGCCTGAAGCCAAAACGAAATTTCCTCCGGTCCGGCAAAAGGACGTCATGCTGTTCATCGAAGAACACGCGCCGTATATGAAGGATTGGCAGCGCGACATTATGACGATGCTGCGCGACGAAATGCTCTATTTCTGGCCGCAGCTCGAAACGAAAATCATGAACGAAGGCTGGGCCTCTTACTGGCATCAACGCATCCTGCGCGAGCTGGACCTGACGGATGACGAGACGATCGAGTACGCCAAGCTCAATTCCTCGGTCGTGATCCCTTCGCGGCACAGCCTGAATCCTTATTATCTCGGGCTGAAAATTTATGAAGACATCGAGAAGCGATGGGATAACCCTTCCGAAGAAGAGCGAAAGCGCTTTGGCCGGAAGGGCGGCGAAGGAAGGCAAAAAATATTCGAGGTACGGGAGTGCGATTCCGACATCTCGTTCATCCGCAATTATATGACGAGGAAGCTGTGCGACGAGCTGGACCTCTATGTGTTTGAGAAAAAAGGGCCGGAGTGGAAAATCACCGACAAGTCATGGGAGAACGTTCGCGATCAGCTGGTCTATTCCCGCGTCAACGGGGGCTTCCCTTACATTGCCGTGGAGAACGGCGATTACGAACGGAAGGGAGAACTCTATCTGATGCACATGTATGAAGGGATGGAGCTGGACTTGAAGTATGTAGAGCGCACCATGCCTTACATTTATCGTCTCTGGGGCAAAACCGTCCATCTGGAAAGCGTGATCGAATCGAAGCCGGTGCTTTTCACCTATGACGGCAGGAAGCATAACCGGAAGTTTCTTTAAATGCTCAAGCCGCGGCAGCTCACTGTGCCGCGGCTTGATCGACTTTATACTTATACGCCTTCGCAGCCTTTCTTCCGCAGGACCTCATCCACCCAGCTTCGGTCAATCGTCCCTTGCTCAATATCAGCCATGATCTTGCGTTCGGCAGCCATCGTTTGGCGGACCTTCCCGATGAGCGCTTCCGCATGTTCATACGGTACAACCACAACACCATCCATGTCGGCCAGAATCACATCGCCGGGACGGACAATGACTCCTCCCAACTGGATCGGAACATTAATTTCGCCGGGGCCGTCCTTATATGGACCGCGATGCGTTACACCCTTGGCATACAAAGGGTAATTCATATCGCGAATCGGTTCCATATCGCGGATTGCTCCGTCAATGATAAAGCCTTCAATTCCGTTTTTCTTTGCTATGTTAACCATGATCTCGCCCATGATGGCGTTGGTCAGGTCGCCGCCTGCATCGACCACAATGACATCCCCCGGACCTGCCATATCGATGGCTTTATGAACCATCAAATTATCGCCCGGCCTGGTCTTTACGGTAAAGGCGGAACCGACCAGGGTTCCACGGGTGTGAATCGGACGGATCGACGCATCAACCGCGTTCAGACGGTTCATGTTATCCGACAGATGAGGAGTGACGAACCCGCGGTATGTGTCCAGTACCTCATCCGATACGTTCCTTACTTTCGGCAGTATGCGAAAACCGATATTGGTCATTAGAAAGCTACCTCCAGACGGGCATTTCTAAAACCGATTTCTAAAACCGGTTTTAGAAATGCCGAAATAAAATCGGGACTTACTTGTATTGCGTATAAACCACTTTTAATTCCGTATAAAAATCTTTATTCGTCTGACCGATGGAATATGCGCCATGACCCGAATGCTTCACGCCCCCGAACGGCATATGGCCTTCGCTGATCGTACCGTTATTGATGTGGATCATTCCGGATTCGACGTCTTCCGTAAAATCATAGGCCCACTCCAATTGATCCGTAAAGATGGAGGCGGTCAACCCATATTCCGTATCGTTGGCTACGCGAACCGCTTCTTCAAACGATGCCACGCGGATGATCACAAGAACCGGCCCAAAAATTTCTTCTTTCGCCACCTTCATATCAGGCGTGACCCGAGTAATCACGGTGGGCTCGAAATAAAACCCCTTATCATAGATGCCGCCCGTCAATCTGCTGCCTCCGAGAACAATGGACGCCCCTTGCTCTTGCGCGGATTTCATATATTCCTGAATCGTATTTACTGCGTCTTCGCTCACAACCGGACCGATTTGGATCCCCGGGTCCATTCCGTTGCCGACCCGATACTGCTTCACTTTTTCAACGATCAGCTTTTCAAGCGATTCTGCATGCCGTTCCAGAACGATGACCCGGCTGATGGCGGTGCATCTTTGGCCGGCATTCGTGTAAGCGGAATTCACAATTTCAGTGGCGGCTCTTTCCAAATTCGCATAATCGGCAACGACAGCCGGATTTTTACCGCCCAACTCCAATTGGACCTTGGTAAAGTTTTCAGCAGCCAGTTTATTGATGTTTCTGCCGACATGGGTAGACCCTGTAAAAGAGACCCCTCTTACCAGCGGATGGCTTACCAATGCGTCACCCACTTTGCGCCCGCTTCCCGTAACCAGATTGACCGTACCAGCCGGAAGTCCTGCTTGTTCGAACAGTTCCGTTAAAATGACCGCTGTGAGAGGCGTCTGGCTCGCCGGTTTCAACACAACCGTGCAGCCGGCGATGAGAGCGGGAACGATTTTTCGCAATGGGGTGAGAATAGGAAAATTCCATGGTGTAATGGCAGCTACCACGCCAATCGGAACGCGCACGACAGTGTTCGTTACACCTGTACGGTCGCTAGGCAGAGTGATTCCCTCCAGACGGGCGGCTTCCCCGGCCACATACCGCATTTCCTTCACGCCCCGGGCCGCTTCGGTAAATGCCTCTTTGTAAGGCTTTCCCTGCTCCCGGCACAGCGCTTCAGCCAACCGTTCTTTGTTCTCATCCAATAAGGCGATGAAACGGTAAATATATTCAGCCCGTACGGATGCGGGCACCTTTCTCCAGCTTTGGAACGCTTGATGCGCAGAGACGACCGCCCGATCCATATCTTCTGCCGTAGACAGCGGGAAGCTTCCCACCACATCATCCGTATTGCCCGGATTGACGATTTGATAAAACTCTCCGGTGCTGCCGTTTACCCATGCTCCATTAATATAATTTTGGTACACTTTCGTTTCGGTTTGCCTCGCGCTCATGATTGCATCCTCCTGTACATGGTTAAATGGATTGTCTGACGATTTCTTTCAAATCTTCCAACGTCGGTTTGCGGGGGTTGACCCATACATTGCCGCTTTCCATGCCTTCCTTGGCAATATAATCCAGATCCTCCTCCGTTACGCCGTATTCTCTGAGACCCGCAGGAATCCCGATGTCCTGATTTAATTTTTTAATGGCTTTGACGGACAGCTCGGCCGCTTCCCTTAACGGCAGTCCTGCCGTGTTTTCCCCGAAAATCTCGGCGATTTCCTTGAATTTTTCCAAATTGCCGACAAGATTAAATTGCATCACCTGCGGAAGAAGAATGGCATTGGCAGTACCATGCGGAACTTTAAACTTCCCGCCTAACGGCATACATAAAGCATGCGCCAGGCCTAACCGCGTAGGGTTAAAAGCCATCGCCGCAATCGTGCTCGCCAGCAGCATATCATAACGCGCTTCCAGGTTATCTCCCTGCACGACGGCTTTGCGCAAGCTTTTTGCAATCAAGCGCATGCTTTCGCGGGATAAGGCTTCAGAAATCGGCTGCGTCGCCTTGTTCACGAACGATTCAAGAGCGTGCGTCAAGGCGTCCATTCCGGTTGCTGCCGTCATCGGGCCCGGGAGCGATAAGGTGAGAGCCGGATCGCAGAGCGCCAGCGTTGGTGCCAGATATTTACCGCCTATGCCGAATTTGCGATGGTAATCTTTCTCCGAAATGACCGTCCAAATCGTCACCTCGCTGCCCGTTCCCGCCGTCGTCGGGATACAAATGATCGGCAAGCCAGGATTGGGAATATGATTCAAACCGGCATATTGTGTGATTTTCCCTTCGTTATTCACCATCACCGCCACGGCTTTGGCAGCGTCCTGCGCACTGCCGCCTCCAACTCCGATCACAAGATCGGCACCGAAAGCTTTCGCCTCCGCCGTCGCGATTTCAATCGTTTTGACATCAGGCTCCCGTTCCACTTCGGTGAAGGTATGAAATGTGATATGAGCCTCTGCAAGCGGCGAAGTCACTTTGTCCAGAATCCCTGCTTGCGCAACCCCGGGATCGGAAACGATGAAAACCTTTGATCCTTTCAAGCTGTCGATCCACTTGGGAAGCTCATTTACGGCATGGACGCCAAAGGCGATCTCCGTCGGCAGTTCGTACGTAAAAACCCGGCTTAATAAGTTCATGTCTACTACGCTCCTATCGATTTATCTTGAAAATCTTCTATATGGACGCCGCAGGCTTCCCCTACTTGTTTAATATCCTCGTACACTTCCCTGGTCAGGGGAATGCCTTCGGCCAGCCTTTTGCGCTCGATGTTATATTCGATTTCTCCAGGCACGAAGATTTCGTTCACGCCTGCGGCTTTCGGAGAAGATTTGATTTCTTCGATCATCTGGTCAACCCGCTGCTTAAATAGGTCTACCGGCATAAAACGCGAAATATCGATCAATTGGAAGAAGTGGCCTACATTTTGCGGCTTGTCGTAATCGTCGTAGATGTTGTTGATGTGCGGTCCGAATCCCGCTCCGGTCAACACACCGCTCATGATATCGATCATCAATGATATGGCATATCCTTTGGGTCCTCCAAAAGGAAGTACGGAACCCTCCAGGGCAGACTGTGCGTCCGTGGTGGGTCTTCCCTCCTTGTCGATGGCCCACCCTTCGGGAATCGGCTTGCCCTCTTGAGCCGCCGTAATGATTTTTCCTCTGGCGACTACGCTGGTGGCCATGTCCAGAATAATCGGGTTGTATTTGCCGGCGGGAATGCCGAACGCATAAGGATTCGTGCCGATATAAGGCTGAATCCCGCCCCAGGGCGCCATCGTCGAGGGAGCGTTGGACATCGCATACGTAATCAGGTTTTCCTTCACACCCTGCTGAACAAAATAGGCCCCCGTGCCAAAATGGGTGGATTTTTTTACTCCAATATAGACGGCACCGTTCCGGCGGGCTTTCTCCATGCCTAATTCCATCGCTCTCTTCCCGACGACTTGCCCCATGCCGTCATCGCCGTCGATCAATAACGTGGCGTCGCTTTCCGCGACTACGCGAATATTCGGTTTCGGATTGACGACACCCAGTTTCAAGCGCTTGACGTAAATGGACAATCGGGTAACCCCATGGGAATCCACGCCGCGCAGGTTGGCTCCTACCAGGCTGTCGGCCACTGTGCCGCCATCGGTCTCCGACAGCCCCGCATTTTGCAAAATGCGCCGGAGGTATTCCTTCAAATGCTCTGCTTTAAAGATCATTTTCTCCACCCCTATAGCCTATTTATTATTTGATTAACCATTGCAGCGGAACCGTTACGATGGCAGGGAAGAACAACAGCAGCAGCAGAACCAGAGTATGGACCAGCAAGAAAGGCCATATGCCCTTCATGATTTCTTCCATACTGATTTTCCCAACCCCGCAGGCCACATTCAGCACGGTGCCCACCGGAGGAGTAAGCAATCCGATACAATTGTTCAAAACAAACAAAACGCCAAAGTAAACCGGGTCAATGCCTGCTTCTTTCACGATCGGCATCAGGACAGGCGTTAAGATCAGGATCGTAGGCGTTAAATCCATCGCCGTACCAATGATCATGACCAGAACGGTGATAACGATCATCAGCATTAGCGGATGTTCAACAAATGGCCCCAGCAAATCGGATAATTGGGCCGGAATATTCGCAAAAGCGATTAGCCAGGCGGACACCATAGCCGCAGCCGCCAGGAACATCACTACGCTTGTCGTTTTGGAGGCGGCCACCAGTACACTGAAAAATTGGCTGATTTTCAGCTCCCGATAGATGACTACACCGACGAATAACGCGTAAAATGCCGCAACCACCGCCGCTTCCGTCGGAGTAAATATGCCGCCGCGCAGCCCGCCGATAATAATAAGCGGCAGCAGCAGCGCCCAGAAAGCTTGTTTGGTCGCATTCCACATTTCCCTTGCCGAGTTGCGCGGAAAAACCTCTACTTCGCTTTTACGGGAAATGATCGCCCACGCTATGGTTAAACCTACGCCCATGAGAATCCCCGGCACAATGCCAGCCATAAAAAGCTGTGTAATGGATACCCCGCCCGTCACGCCAAACATAATCATCGGAATGCTGGGAGGCAGGACAGGCGCGATGATGCCGCCGGCTGCAATCAACCCCGTTGACCGATTGCGGTCATATCCGGCTTTCACCATCATGGGGATCAAAATAGCCCCAAGCGCTGCGGTGTCCGCAACAGCGGATCCCGACAACCCCGCAAAGATCAGACTGGCGATAATCGCCACATAACCAAGTCCCCCCCGAATATGTCCTACAAACGCTAGGGCAAAAGTAATGATCCGTTTGGAAATGCCGCCTTGATTCATCAGTTCCCCCGCAAGAATGAAGAAGGGGATGGCCATTAACGGGAAGTTATCCGCCCCGTTGATCAGATTTTGCGCAACGATCTGGGTATCGAACATGTCCAAAAAGAACATTAAAGCCACGCCGCTGGCCAGCAGGGCAAAAGCGATCGGCATTCCAAGCGCCATGGCGCCGAGCAATGAAGTGACAAAAATGCCTAGGGCCATTTATCTCACCCCCTTTTCCAAGAACTCGGCACTTGAGGATGAATTTGGCACCGACATGATTTCTTCTTCAGATTCACGGGTTTGATCCAGCTCAGAAACCGGGATATGTTGAAAAAAGGCTTTAAAAAGCTTGATGCCAATAATCGCTGCCATACCGATGGCCATCACCATTCCGGCTCCGAAAACAACGGACATCGAAATTCCGATAGCCGGAGATTTAGTATTCCAATTCAGAAGAACCATCGTCCAGCTTCCATCAAGCACTAATCCCAAAATACACAGCATAATGACATTGCTGATCAAAAAGACGAGCTTTCGAAGGGCTGGAGAAAGCTTTTTTAGCACGAGATCGACGCCCAAATGCTGATTCTCGTTTAAAGCGCCGACGGCCCCCAAAAAGGTAAGCCAAACGAACAGAAACCTTGCCGCTTCTTCGGACCAGGTAATTCCTGTGTTAAACAAATACCGAAGCACGACATTGCCAAACACCAGAATGGCCATTAACAAAAGAGCCCCTGCCATTGAAACGTTAACGATGCGTGTAAACGTCCTGGACATCTTTTTCAAGAGATACCATCTCCTACGGTTGAATGAGGATTATGCATGCCGGACGGAGGTAGGATGCGGAGACAGTGCCTCCGCACCCGGCAATCTTATTGCTTTGTTGCTTCCGTTATTTTTTTGTACAAATCCGCGCCGTACTCTGCATCGAATTCGTTGTGAACGTCTTTGGTCGCTTCAACAAATGGAGCCAGATCGGGCTTGCTGAGCTTCACGCCGGCTTCTTCCAGCTTCTTCATCAAATCGGCTTCCTGCTCCGCGCTTACTTTTCTTTCATAGTCCCTTGCTTCATTCGCCGCTTCCTGGACCGCCTTCTGCAATTCCGGCGACAGCTCCGACCATGTTTTTTCACTGATCATCAGCAGCATCGGCGAATACATATGATTGGTAATGGAAATATACTTTTGCACTTCGTGGAAATTATTCGTGTAAATCAGGGAAAGCGGGTTTTCTTGTCCGTCCACCGTTTTTTGCTCCAGCGCCGTATACAGCTCTCCAAACGACATCGGAGTCGGATTGGCGCCAAGCGCTTTAAAGATAGAAAGAGAGACCGGACTCTGAGGCGTTCTCAGCTTAAGACCCTGTAAATCGGCAGGGGTCAGCACTTCCTTCTTGGAATTGGAGACATTCCTAAAACCGTTTTCAAAATAGCCTAAAACGCGAAGGTGCTGTTGTTGGGGAAGCTCGCTTACCATCTCTGCCCCCAAGGGGCCGTCAAGCACCTTGTATGCGCTTTCTCTGTTCGGAAAAATATACGGCAGACCAATGACCTTTAATTTGGGAGCGATGACGGCGACCGGTTCGACTCCAATCATGCCCATTTGAACGTTGCCCGTTTTCATAAAGTTGATCAAGTCGTTATCCTGGCCGATCGTACCGTCGGTATATATATCCACTTTAATTTGACCGTTGGTTTTGGCTTCCACCAATTCTTTGAACTTTACGGCTCCCGTATGATATAAAGACGTGCTCGAGGTTCCATGGCCAAGTTTAAATACGAAAGCGGCTTTATTGTCCGATTTCGATCCTTGCGGGGCGTTGGCACTATTGCCTTGCGTTCCTTGACCGGAACCGCAGCCCGCTGCCGTCAGCATAAAAGACAAGGCCAGGATAATCGCTCCCCATTTTTTGTTTTTCATAGTAACCCTCCTGCTTGTTTTTTGCTATAATAGCATTGCGTTTAAAATTTTTTCTTTCTTTGATCCGCCTTCAAAGAGCGTACTCCCAATACCTCTCTTTGAAGGCCATTTTTTTCCATGGGCATCAACTCCTTACTCGATTTTTACAGGGGAAGAACATGAAGCGCGGATAATGATTTTGGGTTCCAATTGAATAATCTGCGGCTTCATTTTCTTTTTGGATTCCAATCTATGAATCAACAAAGCTACTGCTTTGACCCCCATCTCGTAAGCCGGCTGCGCTACAGTACTTAAAGGTGGATCCAAAAGCGGTATCCACGGAAAGTCATCATAGCCGAAGATGGATACATCCGTCGGAACTCTCAATCCTGCTTTTTTTGCTCCGCTCAGCACCTCCAAATTAAGTCTTGCATTGGTTGTGAATATGGCTGTCGGCCGATCAGACATCGATAGCAATTCTTGAGTCGCCTGAATTCCGCTGCCGTTATTTTGATCACAAATCTTAATCAACGACTCGTCGATCGGCAAGCCGTTCATGCTGAGGGCCTGTTTATATCCTTCCAGCCTTTCGATACGGGGACTCTTGTTATTCGTCGGATAGAGCAGAATGCCGATTCGCCGATGACCCTGATCAATTAAATATTGAATCGCCTGCTTGGCCCCGTTTACATTGTTAACCACAACCGTATCCGCTTTCATGTCCCCGGCCAAACGGTCCAACAGCACAAAAGGATATTTTTTTGCAATGAACTCCTCGAATAATTCGTTCGTATTCCCGATGGTATTTATAATGACGCCGTCTACCTGCCGGCTCTTGAGCATGAGAATATTGTCTCTTTCCAACTCGGGATCCTCATTGGAGCTGCTGACCATGATCCCGTATCCGCATCGGTTCGCTTCCTCCTGCGCACCCTTTAAAATCTCGGACCAGAAAGGATTCGAAATATCGGATAAAATGATGCCGATGACCTTCGTTTTTTTCTTTTTCAAGCTCTGCGCTAACGAATTAGGACTGTAGTTCATCTCCGCTATGGCAGCTAAAATTTTATTTTTCATTTCTTCGGACATATATTCAAAATTACCGTTGAGCACCCTGGATACCGAGCTTTTGGAAACTCCCGCCCGTTGTGCAACATCATCAATGGTCGCCATAAAAACCTCCTCACTTTTCTAAAACCGGTTTCTGAAACCGGTTTTATAGGACTATAATAACATATTCCTAAAAATGTTCAATACTTTTTCCAAAAAATATTTCCCGGCTTTTATAGAAAAGTGACCATTTCCATGGGGAAATGGTCACTTCCATGATTCCAACACGTATTCCATTCAAAGGTCTTGCCTGGCGCTGCGAAAACGCATGGCCGACCAATCGTCGTCAATGGCAATCAGGCGCACACCCTCGAAGCCTAACTCCTTGAGCGGCTGCCAGCCTTCATCCCGCGAAATATCCGCTTTATATTTTTTCGATGTCTTCTTGGGGTATGCGAACCACAGCAGCCCTCCCGGCTCGCAGCGTTTCACCGCCTCCGGCGCCATGGCCATAACGTCCCGGCTGTTTTTGGCAAAGACAAGCACGAAGCCGTAGAGCTTCCTCTCTGATTGTCCGATGGTTTCGTCCACCTCAGCCGCTTCACGAAAAGCCTGCAGGTGAGGATGAAATTCTTCAGGGGCATTCAAAACCAGCAAACGTTGTTGATTTTTGTAGTTCATCTTCTTCAGCAGCTCGTTCATCCTGAAAGCCTCCTTCAACCTGTTGTACATCGCAGACCGGCGTTTATTTTCCGAACAGAGGATTTTCTGTCAGCTTTGTCCGGATTCCAGCTTGCTTTGCGCTTCATTCACCAGCCGATCGAACAGCTCGTCGTCTTCCTCAAGAATTTCCTCCAGCGACAGGATTTCCTGTTCAGGCCCCGATTCCTTCGCAAAGTTCAAGCTGTACATCCATTCTTTGGCATTCTTGCTGTGAAACGTGATTTCATATGGCGCCTGATGCCCTTCGCACGTAAATTGCACATGCCCGACATATCCGTCCTCTTTACTGTACGTCATGCCGGATTTGACGATTTGGATATCCATCCGCCTGATCCCCTTTCATCTTTTGAGCAGAAGCTCTTGATACTGTACTGTCCTGTTCCCACAGTATAGCACAACCGGCCGGCGTCCGTGCTGCCCTGCAGGATCGCGCTTGCCGGCGACGCGCGGAAGATCCGCGGCGACGCGCGGCTTTACAGCGCGGAACCGTGCCTGGCATCATGCCCGGGCTGGAGCTCGCGGGCCACCTTGGCAAACTTATAGCCTACACCATGTACATTAATAATGTACTGGGGGGCGGAAGGATCGGGCTCGATCTTTTTGCGGAGATTGCTCACATGTACAATGATCGTCCGCGTATCGTTAAAGCATTCCTGTTCCCATATTTCCCGAAACAAATATTCGTGACTTATCGTCTGCTCCGG
This sequence comes from Paenibacillus sp. Pae15, assembly GCF_024519685.1. Lineage (NCBI taxonomy): Bacteria > Bacillati > Bacillota > Bacilli > Caryophanales > Paenibacillaceae > Paenibacillus > Paenibacillus sp. Pae15. The sequence goes on from NZ_JALJRM010000025.1 coordinate 61,107, forward strand.
GCGGTAGGCGAGAAAGCTCAGCAGATCGAATTCCTTGCGCGACAGCGTCACTTCCTGCCCGTTCACCTTTACGACACGACTGAGGCTGTCGATGTGGAGTGAGCCGATATGAAGCTGAGAGGGCTTGCTCTGCTCCGGGCTCTCGGCCGCCCCATTGCCCGCCAAATGCGATCTGCGCAGGTTGGCCCGTACCCGGGCGACCAGCTCATTGGGGCTGAAGGGCTTCGTAATGTAATCGTCTCCCCCTGCGTCCAGCCCCTTGATTTTATCCGCTTCGTCCTTCTTGCAGCTCAGAAACAAGATCGGCGCGCCGGAGATATTCCGCATTTCACTGCAAACCTCAAACCCGCTTCGGCCGGGAAGCAGCACATCGAGAATGATGAGATCCGGCTGCTCTGCCACAGCCAAGGAGAGTGCGTTCTCTCCATCCTCCGCGCACACCACTCGATAGTTGTTTTTCTCCAAATACAGCCGGATGACGTCGCGTATCTCGTAGTCGTCTTCAACAACCATTATGGTTTGGCCTGTCATTCCTTATTCACCTTCATTCTATATTTAAATCGCGGTTGGCGCATGCCGATGAACCGGCAAGTTACTCTTTCACTTGCGCCAATGGGATGGAAAAGCAGATGACGGTACCCTTCTGATGATCCGATCCCTCCACCCATATACGTCCGCCGTGGTACTCAACGATTTCTTTGGCAATCGATAATCCGAGCCCTTTACCGCTTGTCTTGGCGTTGCGCGATTTATTGTTCGTGTAGAACCGGTCGAATATATAGGGCAAGTCTTCCAGATGGATTCCGATACCGCTATCGCTGATTCGGCACAGCATGCCTTGACCGTCATCGACCAGCTCCACATCGATCGAGCCGCCTTCAGGCGTAAACTTGACGGAATTATGAATCAAATTGCCGAACACCTGATGCAGCCGCTCCAAATCCACCTCAACCGTGGAGAACATCCCGCGTTCGGCAGCCGTTCCCTTCATATTCAATGTATAACGAAGTCCCGCGTTTCGTACATCCAACTCATATCTTGTATAAAGCAGTTCTATCAGACTCCGGGTCTGCATCGGCTGCATTTTAAAGGCGACCTGCCTTGCCTCCAATTGGGAAAGGTGAAACAAGTCTTCAATCAGCCGGTCCATCCCGACTACCTTGCTGTGGATGATTTGAAGATAACGGGTTTTCTGATCTTCCGTATCCACCATGCCGTCCATAATCGCTTCCAAATAGCATTGGATCGTAGTAAGCGGCGTTCCAAGATCGTGTGAGATATTGCTGAGCAGATGACTGCGGGAATTCTCCAAACGGGAAAGCTCGTCATTTTTCCGTTTTAACGCTTCGTTCGCCTGTTCAAGAGCCAGGGTGTGCGATTTGATTTTATCGTGAAGTCCGGTGTTCAGCTCGGTCAGAGCAGCCGAGAGCCTTTCCTCGTTGATGTAAGCCCGGGAAAGCTTGGTCGATAACAGTATGGATTGGGAAAAAACAAAGATGAGCAGGCCATACCCCGACATTTGATCAGTCGTATGCACAAGCTCGTGCGCGTACAGCATGTCATTCACAATCGTCAAGGCAAAAATAGAGCAGGCCACAAGAACAATGCCGCTGCCTTCCCGTTTATGCAGCAAAGCGAGCGTGATGATGCTCATGAAGTAAACAATGCTTGCGGCGACAAACAACTGCAGAACGATCAGTGTCGGGGTGAACACCGTTGTAGGAGAAATAACGACAAATAAAGAGTAGGCCAGCATCGGTGCGCATAAAGCGAAATCGATCTTCCGGGAGCTTTCGCACGGATACAGCTTCGAGAAAAACAGCGCGAACAAGGGGATGCCCAAGGCAGCCGTCAAATACTCCATTTTCAGCAAAAGCGTCCAATTAAAATCGGGGAACATTCTGGTCAGGACACTTTCGCCAAGCAGTGTCACCCGTAAGCTGAATAACAGGCAGAACAGGCCGAAGTACAGTACGGACTGTTCCTTCGTTCTAGCGGCGAACACCCCCAAATGGTACAACCCCATGATCAGCAGGCTGCCGATCAGCAGCGTGTCGAATCCGGTGCACAGCTCTTTGGAGCGCATAATCATATCGATTGACCCCAGTTTGATGGGTTTAAGGACGCCGCCTTTTTGATGGTCAAAGTTTGATACCTGGAGCACCAAATCCAATTGGGAATCCTGCGTGTGCGCTGCCGCGGTTTGCGTAATATACTGGGGCACGGAACTCCACTTCGACGTCCCGACATGACCCGCCTCTGCAACCTCTTGTCCGTTCACCCAAAGCCTGTAAGACGTATTCATCGCCGGAATCCAGAGCATAAGCATTTCATCGGCCTGCTCCGGCAAAAGAACCTTAAGCCTGTAAGTGGCAAAGCCGTCACCCGGGCGGGATTGGCCTCCCGTCACCGTTTTATTCCAAGCGCCTGGAATCGAAAAATACTGCATCGGCAGCGGGTTTGCATTTTCTGCAAATTCATCAGAGGGGACAAGCCGGTTCCAATAAAATTCCCACTCGCCGTTCAGGGACACGGTTTCATTCGGCTTCCAGTCCCGGGTTCGCAAATCCAGGACGCCTTTTTCCGCAGCAGTCGCATGAGATAAAGACGAGAAAAACCGGCTCCCCTCCGAAAAGAGAGCCATGGCCAGAATTAGCAGCAGCAAGAAAAACGCGGTCAATACGGGAAACATTCTTTCGCTGGGCATGCTGTTCCATTCACTCTCCCGGGCTTCGATTACGGATTTGGTGCGATTCTGAGCCAATCCAAGCCCGCCTTGTTCGCAGCACCCTTCTTGCCTTAACGCGCTCCGTCTCGTTCTTAATAACTAACAATTGGGGTTAAATGTTAATTCGCTCCAATCGGCCAAAAATCCTGCCTGTCCGTTGAAACCACCCCCCGCAGCGAGGCCGTGTTAAGCCAACGCCTGCGCGGGATTTTGCGAACAGAAGATTTACTTTAGGCGTGCCGCATCCCAGTCCGTTCGATAAAATCGTATGCAGACCACAAGAGCAAACAAGCCGAGAAACAGGTAGAGGGACAACCACGCCCCCGCGCTTCCGAGCCCTGCCATAAACGTTAACCCATACGCTAAAGGGATGAACACCAGCCAGTTCAGCACCAGCGATACGCGGACGAGAAAAGAAGTGTCGCCCAGCCCTCGCAGGGCGCCGGAATAATAGTTAAGCAGACCGTCAAATAGCTGCAGGAAGGCTGAAATCATAATCAGCTTGCCGGCAAGCGTATAAACGGCCGGATCGCTCGAATACAGACGTGCCACCGTTTCGGAGAAGACAAATTCCGCCATTCCCATCAAGAGCAAAAACAGGCTGCCGAGCACGGCCACATCCGTGCCGAGCCTTCTGGCGAGGTAAGGCTCGCCGCGGCCGATTTCCTGTCCGACAAGAATCGTCGCCGTCGCCCCGAAAGCGAAAGCCGGCATATAGCCCAGCGCCATCACGTTCAGGGCGATCTCATTGGCGGCTAAGGCCTCCGTTCCCAGTCGTGTGACAAACATCGTAAATATAAACATGGCACCGCTCATGGCGAGCTCCTGCACGCCAAGCTTCCCGCTTTCGCCTGCGATCAGGCGAATGTCCGATCGGTCCGCGGCGATCCGGCGGCGTGTGCCATAGCGGCGATGAAGACGAAAGAAATACACATACGCGCTGCCGACGAGGCCAAGCGCTTCCCCGATCAACACCGCTAGCCCCGCTCCCCGCAGGCCAAGCTCGGGAAAACCCAGATTGCCGTAAGTCAATGTGCAGGTCAAAAAGATCATGGTCCCGTTGGCCAGAAGCGACATCTGCATCGGTGTCCGTGCATCCCCGATGCCGCGGAAAAAGCCTTGGAACACAAAGCTGACTATAAAGCAGGCGATAGCAAACAACCGGTATTTCAAATAGTCGGCACCGTTGGCGACAAGCTCCGCAGAGCCGCCCATCAGCTTCAGGATAAACGCCGACAGCAGCCAGCCCGTCAACACGACCAGCAGGGCTGCTCCCGCACTGACGTAAAGCGCTATATACGTCCGCCTGACCGCTTGCTCCATCTGCCCGGCCCCGTAGTTCTGCGCCACTAAATAATTGACCGAAAAGCCAAAACCGGAGCAAAGCGCCCAGGCATTGTACACAATGATATTCGAAACACCGACAATCGCAATGACCAGCGCCCCCATCGGCCCCACCATGATTAGATTGATGGTTCCCGTAACCGTACCGGCGGCAAAAGAGACGATGGAAGGAATCGCCAGGCCGAGAATCAGCTTCCAATGTTTTGTAAATTCCGCTAGCCCTTTGTTCATGTATGCAGGTCCTGAATCCTTTCATAGTATGAAGACATAATATCATTTTGACTGAATGTAAGTCTGCCAACAAGAGGCAGCATGCCACAGAATCCCGCGAATCCGCGCAACGGACCCAAAAAAAGGAACAGACCCGAACCCTATGAGCAGATTACGAATGGAAAGGGGCTTCCTCCCATGGATAACGAATTGCAATCGATTATCGAAGAGCTGGCGTCCATCCAAAGACGTTATTCCCATATTCATACAAACTTTGATCGCCTTGAGCAAAAAATATCCCATATCGAGAAAAAGGTGTGGCTGTTAGAACATCGTACTTCCTCACTTGCACTGCCGGCCCATCTCAACCAGCCTGTTCGACAGGTTTAACGGCCTTGATTCGAATCCGGCGGTAATCGGCTATCCATTGCTTGCCGTCGTACAGCTTTTGCCTCAAGCCGGCTTCACACCGGAGGCACACTTCTTCCTTCTCGGCTTCGGACAATCCGGCAAAAAACGTACCCGCAAAAGCAGCCAGCCAATGGCGCAGACCCCGTTCTCCGCCATCCAGCGGCGTGGGCCGGTCGTACAGCTCCGCATAACCAACGGCAAAGCCCTGCTTCTCCAAAAGAGAAGCATACTCCCCGATGCTTGGAAAATACCAAGGATACCGTTTTTCCACCGGCACTCCATAGCTCTCTACCGCCGAGGTCAATGCTTGAATAATGGCGCCTACGTTTCCGAATCCGCCGAACTCGGCGACAAAACGTCCGCCCGGCCGCAGCGACAGCCACACCGATTCTATGGCTTTGTCCGGTTTTTGCATCCAGTGCAGCGCCGCATTGGAGAACACAGCATCATATGGAGCCTCTCCTTCCTCCAACCGGAACGTTTCCCCGTCAGCTTCTACAAAACGCAGCTCAGGATATTTTTCCTTCGCTTTAGCTATCATCGTCTCCGAGCAGTCCAAACCGGTAACGACTGCTCCGCTCAGGCTGATCTGATGCGTCAGGTCACCCGTTCCGCAGCCCAAATCCAGTATGCGTTCTGCCGGCTTCGGCTGGAGCAGGCCGATCAGGCTCTGACCCAATCGGGAGACAAATCCGATCCGTTCATCGTAATGCTCAGCGTCCCATCGTTGTTCCATTCGATTCTCCTTCATGTGCATCTCTCCTTTTATTTCCATTATCCGGGATCGCTCTTTATTAATCCAATATATAGGAGCAATTAAATTTATAGCCTGTATCTATAAAAAATCAAAAACATAGTTCTTCGTATCCAATTAGGATAATAAAAACGACAAATATCGCCATTTTTCTACTACTTATTTACTAATGATATTTGTAAACGATATAATTAATTATCTATTAAAGGGATACGGTAAGCCTATAAAATTTTTTAGATCCCCTGTTTCTTACTTTGTTTCTATCCAAGCATCCATGATATAATGTATCGAATGCGACAGGTAGGTGATTTCAATCTATGCAAAAAATTCCAGTCATACGCAATAAAAAGAGCTCCGACATTATGCTCATCCCTTCCGATGAAATTGTAAAGATAGAATGCATACGGAATAATGAGTTTATCATTCATACGGTATCCGATACATATTACTGGGCTTCTTCACTGGAAGCCTTTGAAGAAATGCTGTATGAGGAAGGGTTTCGGCTGATCGATCAAATGAACGTGGTGAACATGAACCATGTGACCGAATATGCGCCCCGCAAGGGAATCGTCACCCTGCGCTCCGATAATTCGAATCGTTACAAGACCGCTTCCGCTGCATGGATCCACGGCGAGCATATCACCAACATCATAAGCCTGCTTCGCAAGATGAAAGAGCTCGACCGCGGTATTCCTCAGGATGACGAAGGCGCCGATATCTTTGAAACGATTCTCGCTCAGGAAGAAGATCACCGGTTTGCCCGTTCGTATGCCATGATCAAGGCGCTTTATGATAAGAAGAAGGCGGAGATTTCTCTAGAGGAAAGCGAATTGCGGTATAAATCGTTATTCGAGCATAATCCTGATCCCATCATTTCCTTCAATCTGAACGGCTTGATCACCAGCGTCAATCCCGCCATGCACAATGTGTCAGGCTATACGGAGAAAGAGCTGCTTCATAAGTCGATCCATCCGTATCTTCCGAAGGACCATTTTCCCCGGTGGGAGCAATATTTCAAGGAAACGCTTAACGGTTCCACTGCGCATTATGAGATTTCGTTCCTCGGTAAGGACGGGAAACGGATTGAACTCAGCGTCTTGAATTTCCCTATCATCGTCGGCAAGCAAATTGCAGGCGTCTACATGATCGGCCAGGACATCAGCGAGCGCAAGCGCGCGGAAGAGATGATTATCCGCTCCGAGAAGCTTTCCATTGTCGGTCAATTGGCCGCCGGCGTGGCTCATGAGATTCGCAACCCTCTTACTTCACTCAAAGGATTCGTACAGCTGATGCAAAACAAAGTAAGCGGATACGATCATTACTTCAGCATTATGCTTGATGAACTGGAACGGATCAATTTTATCGTCAGCGAGTTTTTGGTCATAGCCAAGCCTCAATCGGTTCAGTTTCAACCGAAAGATCCGGAAACGATCCTCCACAGCACCATCCTGCTGCTCAACTCCCAAGCCATCATTCATAACGTGGAGATTATCGTTCATGCGGATCCGAACCTGCCAAAAATCAACTGCGACGAAAATCAGATCAAACAAGTGTTTATCAATATATTGAATAACTCCATCGATTCGATGTCAGAAGGCGGAACCATCCACGTCGAGTTGAGAGTGACGGATGACGGAAATCTTCTCATGCGGTTTACGGACGAAGGCTGCGGCATCCCGCAGGACCGGATCACCCGTTTGGGTGAGCCCTTCTACACCACCAAGGAAAAAGGGACGGGGCTCGGCCTCATGGTAACCTACAAGATTATCGAAAATCATGCGGGAAAAATGAAAATTTACAGCGAGCTCGGCAAAGGAACAACCGTGGAAATTTTCATGCCTGCTCTCCAAACAGATCCTCTCCCATAGAGCCAGAGCGAGCCGAAAACGGGCTCCAACGCTGATCTTTCATGAATCCTGACGCCAAAACAGCCTCCCGGGTCCGATCGCCCCGGGAGGCTGTTCCATTATGATGAGTTCCGGCGTACCGGCGTGTTGCGAGCCTTCACTGCGCCTCTTGTTTACCGGTTCAGCAGGCTGCCGACATAGCGCAGCAGCTCGTTGGCCGATGCTGTGGTATAGCCGTGCTCTTCGACCAGCCGCTTAATCACTTCATTGATGCGCTTCAGCTGGTTTTCGTCCGGCGTTTTCGTAGACGTCGTAATTTTGACGATATCCTTCAGATCGGTGAACAGCTTCTTTTCAATCGCCTCGCGCAGACGCTCGTGGCTGCTGTAATCAAAACGTTTTCCTTTGCGCGAGTAGGAGGACATACGGATCAAAATTTCCTCCCGGAACGCTTTTTTCGCATTCTCCGAAATCCCGATCTGCTCTTCAATGGAGCGCATCAGTCTTTCGTCCGGATCCATCTCTTCTCCGGTGAGCGGATCCTTGATTTTCGCCCAATTGCAATAAGCTTCTATATTGTCCAGATAGTTGTTGAAGAGCGTTTTGGCCGACTCGTCGAAGGAGTAGACGAACGCCTTCTGTACCTCTTTTTTCGCCAGCTCGTCGTATTCCTTGCGCGCGATGGAGATAAAATTGAGGTACCTCTCCCGCTCCTCCTTCGTGATGGAAGGATGCTGGTCAAGTCCGTCCTTCAGCGCACGAAGCACATCCAGCGCATTGATAAACTCCAAGTCATGACGGATGAGCGCACTGGAAATCCGGTTGATGACGTAGCGCGGATCAATGCCGGTCATGCCTTCTTCCAAATATTCGTTTTGCATCTCCTTCAAGTCCGCTTCCTTGTAGCCCTCGACCTCCTCGCCATCGTACATGCGCATCTTTTTCACGAGATCCATACCCTGCTTTTTGGATTCCTTGAGACGGGTAAGTATGGAGAAAATCGCCGCCGCGCGAAAGGAATGAGGCGCGATATGCACGTGCTTCATGTCGCTTTGCTTGATCAGCTTGGCATAAATTTTTTCTTCCTCCGACACCTTCAGATTGTAAGGGATCGGCATCACGATCATCCGCGACTGCAGCGCTTCGTTCTTTTTATTGGAGATGAACGCCTTGTACTCGGATTCATTCGTATGCGCAATGATGAGTTCGTCGGCCGAAATGAGGGCAAAACGGCCCGCCTTGAAATTGCCCTCCTGGGTGAGCGAGAGCAAGTTCCAGAGGAACTTCTCGTCGCACTTGAGCATTTCCTGAAACTCCATCAGACCGCGATTTGCCTTGTTTAGCTCGCCGTCAAACCGGTATGCCCGCGGGTCCGATTCCGATCCGTATTGGGTGATCGTCGAAAAGTCGATGCTGCCCGTCAGATCCGCTATGTCCTGGGATTTGGGATCCGAGGGGCTGAATGTCCCGATCCCGATCCGGTTTTCCTCAGAAATCAGCACGCGTTCAACCAGCACATCTTCAATACGGCCGCCGTACTCTTCGCGAAGACGGATCTGGCAGGACGGACACAGATTGCCTTCGATTTTGACCCCAAGCTCCGCTTCCACCTCAGGCCGCAGCTCATGAGGAATCAAGTGAAGCGGTTCTTCATGCATCGGGCAGCCCTGGATCGCGTAAACGGCCCCTTCATCGGTTCGTGAAAACTGTTCCAAACCTTTTTTGAGCAAGGTCACGATGGTGGACTTTCCGCCGCTCACCGGACCCATCAGCAGCAGTATCCGTTTGCGGACATCCAGCCGTCTGGCGGCAGAATGAAAATACTCCTCTACGAGCTTTTCAATCGCCAGGTCCAGCCCGAAAATCTCTTTTTCAAAGAAGTTATACTTTCGACGCCCATTCTCCTCTACTATGCCTTGGGAGGCAATCATCTCATACACTCGCGCATGAGCCGTCATTGCCAACCGCGGATTTTCCCGCAGTTTTTCTATATACTCGGCGAACGTTCCTGCCCAAGCAAGCCTTTCCGTTTCCGTGCGATAATCGGCGATTTTTTTGAATAAGTCCATGATTCAACCTCCTCCGGGTTTTGCGCGGCAACCTTTTTCAAAAGCACAGGTTGAGTTTTGCAGTGCAAAACCGATTTCAACTTCTTCCGCTGCATGGCACTAAACGCTTCGAAAAGCTTCTTCAGGGTGACGTCCATACATGCTCAGTGCAACCTAAGATATCTTTCCTTACATCTTCTTTAAAATTTTGAAGTGTATTAAATAACTATGCAGTGAACGGGAGTAAGTTGACCGAAATTTTAGACAAAATTGGCCAAAACCTTAAATGAGGCGAAAGGCTTATCCAAAGGGGAACGATAAGAATGGAAAGGAGCGGAAAGTACGGCTGTGGTATAATAATCGTACGATGAAAGCTTAAAGGAGAACAACACCATGGCGATTAAAAGCGAAACCGAACTGTACGCCCCGGTCAAGGCTTATTTGGAGCAGCTTGGCTACGAGGTGCGCGGGGAAGTGCGCCACTGCGATTTGGTGGCGGTTCGCGAAGAAGAACCCCCTCTTATCGTCGAGCTCAAAAAAAGCTTCTCCATCCCGCTCCTTCTGCAGGCCATTGATCGGTTGCGGATCAGCCGTTTGGTCTACGTTGCATTCGAGCGCCCGAATAAAGGCCGCGCCCCCCATGGCGCCAGCTGGCCCGAGCTGCGCAAGCTTTGCGGCATGCTGGGGGTGGGGATGATCACTGTGCAGTTCTACAAAACCCGCAAGCCCCGAGTCGAAGTGGAATGCCATCCGCCGGCAGCACTTACGGCTGCTGCAGCCGATCAGCCCAAAGGACCGCGCCACAACAAATACGCCGCGGGCAAGCTGATGCGGGAGTTTCGTGAGCGCGGAGCCGATTACAATGTCGGCGGGAGCTCAAAGCGCAAACTCATCACCGCGTATCGCGAAAAATCGATTCATTTGGCCTCCCTGCTCCGGCAATTCGGACCGTTGAGTCCGCGGCAGCTTCGCGACCTGACAGGCAATCCTCAAGCTGCGGGCATGCTGCAAAAAAATGTTTATCGTTGGTTCCAGCGCGTCGACCGGGGAATCTACACCCTTTCACCGCTTGGTCTGGAGGCTTTGACGACCTACGCTCATGTTGCGGAGACCCTTCCGGTTCCCGTTCCTATCGATTCCGCAAAGTAAAAAGGCCGTTCAGGGAAACGTCACAGCCGCACAGCCGGAGGGAACGTAAAGATGCAGGTCCGTTTCCTCTAATCACGTATCCGGGCCGCCTTGTCGGCTGCACGCTTCATCAGTTCCTTGTGGATCCAGATAGCGGCTTGCGCCCCTTCACCCATCGCAATCGTCAGCTGTTCCGAATGAATACCGACGTCTCCCGCCGCCCATACGCCGGGTACGGACGTCATTTTGGTGCGGGGATTGGTTACGATATGCTTGTTCTCCAGCCGTTCCACCCCCAGCGATACCGCCCAATCCGTATGAACCTTGTTGCCGCCGAAGGCGATAAACCCCCTCTCCCCTTCCAGAATCCGTCCATCCGTTAGCCGGACGCCGCCGAATATCCCCTCCGCCCCATCGGATCCGCTCAGCACTTGTTCGATCTCCGCTTCCTCCACATCGATCCTGGCTTCATGCAGCTTGTCGAGCTTATCGGGTCGGATCGCCGTCTTCTCATGATTTACAAAAATAATCTGGTCTGTCCAGTAGCGAAGCGTCAAAGCCATTCCCGCCCCGGGGTCCCCCGCTCCCATCACGATCGTCCGTTTGCCGCTGACTTCATACCCGTCGCAATCGGGGCAGACATACACGCTGATCCCCATCATCTCTTCCAGCCCGGGCAGCGGCGGATAGCGGTCCGTTATCCCCGTTGCAATGAGCAGTGTCCGTCCTTTGACCGATTCTCTGCCGTCCGCCAAGCTGACTTCAATATCATCGCCGGATTTTACGGCAGCCACCGCCTCGCCCTGCTGAAAGCTGACGCCCAGTCTCTGCGCCTGCTCTCTCCCCAGACGCCTTAGTTCAGTGCCTGCTACGCCGCCGGGCCATCCGAGCACGTTATGGTAGCGGCGGCAAAGCGTGGATCTCCCCTGGCCCTTATCGACGACAAGCACCTGATGGCGGTACCTTCCCAGCTGAATGGCGGCCTGCAGTCCGGCAATCCCACCGCCAACGATGATGCAATCGTACATGGTCTTCGTCCTTTCTCACCGTTTTCTATAGCTTCCCTCCTCCTTTTTTTTACATACGCGCCGATATCCTTTTCCGCGCAAAAAAAACTACGGCGGCATGAATAACTAACAGGATCTTCCTAACGGTTTGTCGAAGTAATTA
>NZ_JALJRM010000026.1:0-68798 GCF_024519685.1 Paenibacillus sp. Pae15
ACGAGAAGTTAAGAAAACAGGGCCGTCCCTGCGTAGTTAAAAACTACTTATGGGATGGCCCCATTTACTTTACCCCATGTTATTTACCCTGCCTTGATTTGTTTGCTCCTTAACTGTCCGCAAGCGGCATCAATATCGGTTCCGTGTTCCAGCCGGACGCTGCAGCTCACGCCTTGTTTTTTCAGTGTGTCGTAGAACGCCCGTATCGATTCCCGCTCGCTTCTCTGATATTGACTGTGTTCATCCACCGGATTGTAAGGAATTAAATTCACATTCACGAGCTGCCGCCGATGTGCGATCAGGTCGGCCAGCTCCAGCGCATGCTCCGTCCGGTCGTTTACATCCTTGAGCAGAATATACTCCAGCGTAATCCGCCGTTTCGTTCTTTCCAGATAATAATCAATGGACTGCATTAATTTTTCGATCGGAACGGCGCGATTAATTTTCATGATCCGCGTCCGCAGCTCATTGTTTGGCGCATGCAGCGAGATCGCCAGGTTCACCTGCAACTGGGCATCGGTAAATTCGACAATCTTATCGGCAAGACCGCTGGTCGATACGGTAATATGTCTCGGGCCGATCGCCAGTCCCTTGTGATCTTTAATCACGGTCAAGAAATTCACCAGGTTTTTGAAATTGTCAAACGGCTCGCCAATGCCCATCACCACCACGTGGCTCACTCGTTCATCCCGCTTCGCCTGATCCAGATAAAGCTGCACCTTCATGATCTGTTCCACAATTTCGCCGCCGGAGAGATCGCGGCTTTTGGCCAATAGCCCGCTTGCACAAAAGCTGCATCCGATATTGCAGCCTACTTGGGTGGTGACGCAAACCGACAAACCGAATTTATGTCTCATCAATACCGTTTCAATCAGGTTGCCGTCGCTTAGCTTGAACAAAAACTTGACCGTTCCATCCGCTGATTCCTGCCTGGTATGTTCGGTTAAGGTTTGGATGACAAAATGATCCGCTAATAGTTGAATACACTCTTTATTGACATCTGTCATTTCTGAGAAGTCCGTTACCCGCTTCCTGTACAGCCAATCCCAGACCTGTGCCGCGCGAGACTTTTTGTGGCCGTGCTCCATAAGCCATGCCGTCAGTTGATCCAATGTCAAACCATATATGGATGCTTTATTCATTGCCTGCCCTCTTTTCAAAACGATAATTCAGCTCTCTTCTGCTTCAGCGGCCGAATGGCTTATAGCCTGTTTATTATTGTCCCAAATCTTTTTCATGAAAACAAGAGAGCCGGGCAGCAAATTTCTCCTTAACTGAATTGGCTTATATGACCGGGCCGTCGGAAGCTCAAGCCCGGCCGCTCAAATACCATTACGATGCGATTAAGATTGTACCTCTTTCAGCAGCGCCATGATTCCCTCAAACTGGGGCAACTCGCCGGGGATGATCTTCTTTAGCCGCCCCTCCCCGTCGATCAGAAAGGTAGCCGGCAATCCGACGACCCCGTAACGACCGGCAGCTTCACCGCCCGGATCCAGCAGGATAGGGAACTTTAACCCGTGCTTCGACACGAATTCGGCGGCGCTTCCTCTGGACTCGCCTACATTGACGGCAATCACCACGACGCCGGAAAGTCCGCTGAGATATGCGGTATTCATTCTTGGCATTTCACTTACGCAGGGTTCGCACCACGAACCCCAGAAATTCAGCAGGACGCCCTTGCCCCGGTAATCGGACAAGCTCACTGCGCTTCCGTCCAGAGTGGTGGCCGTGAAATCAGGAGCCATTTTTCCTATCCGTAATGACGAGGAGGATTCAGAGCGGTTCTGAAGCAGCGCATATACCAGGGCCAGTACAATAAGGACGATGACGGAAAAGCTGACCCATTTTCTCCACGCTGTTATCATGGGGCCCTCCTGCTTATTCATCGGGATTCCTGTTCGAATGGACATACAGGCTCGAAAATGCCGCTTGCAGGCTGGAGGAACCCGCCGCTCTCCCGAACGATACGGTCTTTTCTTCCTTTACGATGTGTCCATTTTTCAAAAATACGACGGAATCAGCCGCCAGCTCCGCTACCTGCAGCTGATGTGTGGAAAATACCACGGTATGTCCCTCCTGCTTGGCGAACCTCACCAGCTCAACGAACGAATCCATCCAGTAAGGGTCAAGACCGTTTGTAGGCTCATCCATAATCAGCAAAGGCGGCTTGGCGAGCAGGGCTTGCGCGAACAGTAACCGCTGACGCATTCCCTTAGAGAACGAGGAGACGGATTTGCGTCTCACCTCGATTAATCCCACGAGCTCAAGAACTTCCCTGACCCTGGACATCGGCACTTTGCGAAGCGACGCCCAGAAGGCTAAAGTTTCTTCGGCCGACAGCCCTTGACCGAATAAATAATCATCCGGCATATAACCGATTTGTTCCGCATATTTCAGGCGGTTGTGCCGCCATTGAAGACCGTTAACCTCAATCGTGCCGCGGGTCGGCTGAAGAATTCCCGTAATCATTCGCAGCAGGGTGCTTTTCCCTGCGCCATTGCCTCCGCACAGCGCGAGCACCTGCCCCTGGCGAAGCGACATATCGATCGAATGGATAATCGTTTGGCCTCCGATATCCTTACCAATCCCCTTCAGCTTCAATACGTCCTCACCCACGCGAGCGCCCCCTCTCCCAAATCAGGTTTGCCAGGCTTACAGATACGATAACCCAAGCTGTACATATCAGAATGAACACCCATGTGCCTGAAGGCTTCCCGATCCATCTCACCCATTGGTAATACTCGGGTCCCAGCGCCGCGCCTCCCCCGAGCTTAACGATAACGAACAGCCTCACGATTTCCGCCGGATTTACCAACGTCAGCGCCGTCAAAGCTGGCTTAATCCACAGATAAGGCAGCAATCCGAGTGCTGCGACCAGCAAGGTGGGCCAGCCTATGACGGCAAAGAACCAGATCGCCACGCCGATCGTTAGCGCCTGCCACCGGTTTTTGGCCACGGTACCTATACATATCGCAGCCGCTAAGAATAAGACCACTAGCCCAAAAGAGAAGGCCAAAAAAAGCCCGAAGGTGACAGCGTCCAGACCGTTTCCGAGCAGCGCGCCTATAATGCCCGTCACTCCGTACCCGAAAGCTACGATGGTCATCAGAACAGAGGTTAATCCGACATATTTACCCCACAGGAACGAAAACGTCGTGAGAGGATACGTGGACAAGAGCTGCCAGCTTCCTTCTTCTTTCTCCGCCGTTAGAGAGAACGAGCCGAGCAGCAGCGTCATGAGCGGCAGCAAATACAAAATCAGATTCAGCATGGAAGCCGTGGAGCTGGAATAGCCCTGCATGAAATTTTGCGTATTAATCAGAAGCAGAGATAAGCTGAAAAGAGTAAAAAGGGCCATAAAGGAGTAGGCCCAAGGGTTACGGAATCCAAGCTTTACTTCTCTCAAGGCGATATGAAGTACGTTCATTTGCCATGCATTCCTTTATCTCCGCCGCTCATGCCTCCGTTTGTCTCGGAATGGGCATTTTTGTTATGGTCTCCTCCCATATCCATCATTCCCTTGTTTCGCTCCCAGGAATGTGCGGCCAAATCGGCAGCGGACATTAGCTTGCCCTTTTTTTGACTGTCAATAAATTGCTGTGCTTCGGCTTTATCTTTAAATGAATAAATGCCATAGGCCATTGGCGACTTAAAGGAAGGATCGTACACATACGTGGCCTCTTCATATTTAATCCATTCTTTGTTATTGTAATCCCTGACAAATTGAGTACCGATCTCAGCATCGGCGTTTTGCTTCTTCCATTCGTTCATGCAGCCCAAATCATCGAATTTATAGGTTTTCCCTTCTTTGGTGATCAATTGCACGGCGAAGGCATCGTCTTTCACCTGCATATTGCAAATCGTGCATTTATCCGTCGCTTCATTAATCGGCTGCGCCTGGTACTTAGGTTGTCCGCAGCCGGACAGAACAGCTACAAGCATGAGTACAAAGATCAGAAATCCCGTTTTTTTCATCCTCTTCTAACCCCCAAATAATAAATAGTGAACACTGCCGCAAATAAAAGCATGATCCCCAGCGCAAGCGTATCGGACGAACCCGGGTAGGAAGAACGGGCAGCCTCGGTACGAAAATCCGGCTTGAGGTATGGTGCCTTGTCTTTCGTCCATTCTTCTTTGCCCGCCGTATTGAGGCTTTCCAGAAAAAGAAGACCCGGCGACTGGAAAAATAGCTGGAAGGCAGGCGTTGCCGATGTTAATCTTTGAAAAAACGGATTGATCGCATAAGCAAGATCGCTGAATCCGTCTCCGTTCGTATCGAGACCGCGGAACGCCTCCCAATAGTTTCCTTCAAAGGTGTTGTTCTTGCTCCCGTTCGCTTCCGCTTCAATCACATTGCCGACAAAACGGTTGGCTGTGAAACGATTCCCTTCCGACTCCAGAAATTGCACGCCAACGAAGTTTTGCAAAACGTCATTGTTCTGAAATTCATTGCGGTTCGATTTCTCCACATAAAGACCGACCCGGTTGCCCTCAACCTTATTGTTGAATATGCGGGACGTGTGAACATCGTAGAAAAGCAGCCCCTGCGAGTTGACGTTCTCACTTTGCTTCACGAAAGTGTTATCCCGAACTACGGCGTCCTTCACTCCCATGATCATGGCGCCCGTAACGTTGAAAGCTCCTTGGTTGCCGCTGATCTCCGTGCCGTCGATGTACATGCTGTGAATGCCGTATCTGGAGTGTTCGAAGCGGTTGCCGTTTATATAATTGCGGTGACTGTTTTCCATATAAATGCCGTCATTCATGCTGCTGATGACGTTCCCGACGATTCGGTTGTCATGGGAGTTGAGCAGATCGATGCCGTTTCGCCGATCCGACAGCTTGCCGCCGTCCGGCCGGTCACGGCCTGTCCAACGAATGCCGGAATCGAGAATCTCATGACGACCGCTGTCCCGGATGACGATTCCGTAGGACGCGGTTTGAATATCCAGACTTTCGAGGGTAGCGCCATTTGCTGTAATAAGCACGGCGGCCGTATCCTCCCTGCCATGGTGTACAATCCGCAGCCCTTGTAAAACAACGCCCTCAGCCTGTATCCTGATGGTCGGCACCGATGCATCGCTTCTCAGCTGAACATCGCCATCAGCTATAATCCGTATCGGTTTATTCAACGTTACCGGACCGTTATACATGCCTGCCGGCAGCTTAACCGTCCCGCCGCTTGGTGTCTCATCAATCCGTTGCTGCAGAGAATGTCCCTCCGTAAGAGCAGAGCTGTACGCTGAATCGATTCGAAAAAAAACGATACTAAGAACAGTGAAGATGGTCATCCCCAAGACAATCCCCTGCTTTAAGATCTTGGAGGGCATCATGACACGATTAGCTCCTTCTTCATCGTCATATGACACTCCCCTTGCTGCAGATGATTGTAAATGTTGTATGAACCAGCCCTTTCGAACGTTATCTCCATCTCTTCCATAACGTCCGACATCATTTTCCCCATCTCGCTTCCCCCTTTCCTGCGGATTTCCAACTTTATTGTATTCCTTTCTATTTTTTAAAGCATGACTCAACCGGGCTATTCGTATGAAACATTGTGTGAACAAACACAAGTCTATGAAAAAAAATAGCGATACCTAAGAACTCGGTATCGCTAATCCATCAGTGAGCTTCCGCACTATACTTTTTTGCTTTGGCCGACAAGCCTTTGATATCCCTGAACCCAACGTATTTCTTGCTGTCCTCGTCCCAGATTCGGAAACGAAGGGACCGCAAGCTGGTTCGTAAAGTGATCGTCTGTACATCTTGTAATCTGTGGTTTGAATGATGAGCCCGCTCCAAATAGTAGTTAGGCACCCTTGGGCTCAGGTGATGAATGTGATGAAAACCGATATTCCCGGTTATCCAGTGCAGGACTCTGGGAAGCTTGTAGAACGAACTGCCTTGTAAGGCTGCTTTTACATAATCCCAATTTTCATCGGTTTCATAATAGGCTTCCTCAAACTGGTGCTGTACATAGAAGAGCCAGATTCCGGCTATTCCTGATACAAGAAAAATCGGGCCTTGAACAAGGAGAAACTGCTGCCACCCAATAGTCCAGCAGAGCAAGCCTGCAAGCCCGGCAATGCTGATGTTCGTGATATACGTATTGAACCGTTCCTTCATCCCGGCGCGTTTGCGGTTAAAACGATAATCAATGAGGAAAATGTAGATCGGGCCGAGCCCAAACATGAAGAGAGGATTCCGGTACAAACGATAGACTAGGCGTTTTAGCCATGACGCGGACAAATACTCCGCCACCGTTAGCGTCCAAATATCTCCCGTTCCACGCTTACTCAAGTTGCCGCTGGTCGCATGATGGACCGTGTGAGTGTGTCTCCATTGGTAATAGGGGCAGCAGGTAAGGATACCGGTTATTGTTCCTACCATTTCATTAGCCATTCGGTTTTTGAAAAAGGATTTATGGCAGCAATCGTGAAAAATGATGAAAATCCGGACCAGAAATCCGCCGGCAACCACAGCCGCCGCAAGCGTAAGCCAATAAGAAATGGAAAGACTCCAATAAGCAAGGTACCAAAGCAGAAAAAACGGCCCCAGCGTATTGATGATCTGCCATACACTGTAATTCGTATGCGGTCTTTCGTAAGGTGCAATATCTTCCCGCCAACTTTGTCCCTCGTGTTGTGAGCTTGAAATAATGATCCCTCTCTCTTCATCTCAAAATGTCTATTTGTGATAGGGTTGAATTTCATTTCTTCAGGAGAATAATACAACCCCCAAACTACATAATACGCTAGATTTCGTATAAAGTTTCAACTTTTTTCTAATGCGGGCTTAAAAATATTGATTGGTGATTATTGGAAGAGATATAATTTTTATAAGAATCATTTGTTTTCTGCATCATTGGACAGGAGGGGATCTCCGTGGAGCTCCGGCAATTGCAATATTTTCTTACTGTAGCCGAAGAGCTGAATTTCAGTCGCGCGGCGGAACGTCTTCAAATCACGCAGCCACCCTTGAGCTTACAAATTCAACATTTGGAGAGGGAATTAGGCGTTCTGCTATTTTACCGAAATAATCGGCATGTGGAATTAACTGATGCCGGGAAAGTCTTTGCAGACGAGGTTCGCAAAATGCTGGACTACCTGCGGCGTGCCATAGAAAATACGAAACGTACCCATCACGGTGAAATCGGCAAGCTAACGGTTGGCTTTGTCGGTTCTGCCACTTACGACATTCTCCCCATGGTTCTGCGGGAGTTCCGCAGTCTGTACCCGGATGTCCAAGTGCATCTTCTTGAATTGCCGACACCTAAGCAAATCGAAGCGCTGCGAGAAGATGAAATCGATGTAGGGGTGTTAAGACCGCCCGTTCATGACGAAAACATACGTACCGAAATCGTTTCGTCCGTCCCCTGTGTGTTGGCCGTGCCAAAGCAGCATCCGCTGGTGAATAAAAAAGACATTTCACTTACTGATCTCGCCCCCTACCCCTTTGTCATGTTATCCAGAAAAACGTGGGCAGGTCTTTATGATGAAATTCTGGGTTTATGCAGCCCTACCATCCAGCAGGAAGCTTTTGAGTTTCAAACCGTGATCGGTTTAGTCGCAGCGGGTATGGGGATCGCCGTAGTTCCCCAATCGGCCATGAATTTGCATACTCAGGACGTGGAATACATTGATCTCAACAATCAATTTCCTGCAGCTTCCATGGGTGTGTCGTGGCGACGGAACGATCAATCCCCTTTGGTGAAGGCATTTATCAAGATCGCGATGGAAACGGGTTGAATTCTTTATTTTTGAATTTGAATATTTGCTGCCAGATATCTTCTGCTTTGGGCGGCATAGTGCTCGGCAGACGATCGCAATGACTTCCACTCCTGCTCCGTTAATTCCCGTACAACTTTACCCGGATTACCCATCACTAAGGTTCTTGGAGGGATGACTTTACCTTGCGTAATCAGGGTGTTTGCAGCGATCAAGACTTGTTCGCCGATCACCGCATGGTTCATAATCGTTGAACCCATGCCAATCAATGCGCCATCTTTAATCGTACATCCGTGCAGGATGACGTTGTGGCCAACAGTGACTTCATTACCCACGTTAAGGGGAACATTGGCGTCTACATGGAGAATGCTCCCGTCCTGAATATTGGACCTTTCTCCAATGACAATGGGGGCGTTGTCTCCCCTGATCACCGCATTAAACCATACGCTGGACTCTTTACCTATCTTGATATTCCCGATCAACTGCGCTCCAGGGGCAATATACACGGTTGAATCCAACTCGGGATGATGATTCTCCAACGGAAAAATCATAGGGTCCTCTCCCTCCTTATTTTAAAATTTGACTTCCTAAGCAGATTGATAAACGGCTTCAACCAAGTCAATACGATCAATGGAGGAAAACCCTTTTTACCGGGTTTCCCTCCGAGCCGTTTGGATAATTTTTTCCACCAAGGCTTTCGCATCATTGGCTTCAATGGTTGTTAATTGAATCCGGCAAAAGGGCTTCTCTCTGCATTGTAAACAACGTCTGAAGCAATCGACGACGGCAACGCTCACCTCATCCCGGTAATCCCGTTGAAGCATGTCTATGGCTTCGCCGCTCCCTGCCGATTTGATGTTCCGTTCACAAAACTTGGCCACCCTCATGCCCGCTGCTCCTGTCTGTTCCTGTTATAGAGGATTCACGGAAGGGGTTTCTCTTCCTCTTGATCGTAAAAGGTAAATTGGATATCCAGGGTGCGAAGGTAGGTTTGAAGACCGGCGTCCTGGATCGGGATGATATAGGCGGGCTCCCCGGATTCATTGTGATGGGAATGCCATAACCCCGGAGGCGTCACGAAAGCCTTTCCTGTTTCCCAATCCACACGAACGGGATCGATGATCTTGGCGGTAACGGGGTCAATCTTATCGCCGACCAGCGTATACGTCCCCGGGGCGGCATAAGCTACGAAGTCGAGAGCCACCGACTTATGACTGTGCGGAGCCTGATTGGCTCCCACGGGAACGATGCCAAACATGGCCCAAAGCACATGCGTAATCGTTAAAGTCTGGTCAAATTTCCGGTTGTTTAACAAAATGGAAATCCGGTTCTTTTCATGCGCGTCCGGTGCATCAGTCACTTCTTTCAATTTGGCATTGGCTTCTTCCGCCGTAAAGAGGACCGGCGTGAATCGCGGTTCCGTCGCTTTAGCCCCAAGATAATCGAGAAGCGGGGTATCGAGAATGTAATAGATCGTCGTATCTTCCGTCGCGGTATGCTGGCTGTTCGATCCGGAAGGAAGCGTCATGAAATCGCCTTTCTTCCAGCTGATCGTCTTCCCGTTTAACTCCGTTCTGCCGGCACCCGAAATCACATAGTATAATTCACTGGTTGCGTTGGGGTGTGTCGTGATGGAATCTCCAGCATTGATTCGAATGAAATGGGCGAGAAGCGACGGACTCGTTGCCGGATATTCCGTTCTCAATTCGCTGGAAAGATCCAGCTTAACGATACGGGTTGCGCCTGAGTTATGCAAGTCGGGAGGGAATTCTTTGACGGGTATCGGACTGATGATACCGCTTCCAATCGGGTCCGCCGCGGTACTATATTCATAGAACCGGGCATCCCCCGTCCAATTTTCATTCAAGGTACCGATGGATAAATTTCCTGGCTGTGCAGTTTTAGACATATACAAAACCTCCTGCCATTTTTTGATAATCCTATCGTACCTTTATTCAGAAAAATTGTACAATATATAATTTGTATCATGATGATATGCTTGCTGTATAACTCCGCAGCCGGAAGGCAGACGTTGTCCTTCAACCCCCTACCCTTTCCCTCGGAAAATGAAAGTCAAAATCGCAGCCTTGATCCGCTTGAAGAACATGCCGTCGATACAACCACTTATAACCCGTATCTGTAAATTGCGGCGGACTCCAGCTTTCTTTTCTCCTGGTCAGCTCTTCTTCTGAAACAAGCAGCTCGAGAGATCCTCTTTCCGCGTCCAGCTCGATCCAATCTCCATCCTTCACCAGCCCGATAGGCCCGCCTACCGCCGCTTCCGGTGCAATGTGGAGAACCACCGTGCCAAATGCCGTACCGCTCATTCTGCAATCCGACAGCCTCAGCATGTCTCTGACGCCTTGTTTGAGCAATTTCTGAGGGATAGGAAGCATCCCCGCCTCCGGCATACCCGGCGCCCCTACAGGACCGGCATGTTGAAGCACAAGGATGCTATCCGGAGTCACCTCTAAATCCGGATCATGGATGCGCTGTTCCATATCCTCGATGGATGTAAAGACGACAGCCTGACCCTTATGCTTCAGCAGCTTCTTGTCGATCACAGCCTTCGGCTTGATGATCGCTCCGTCGGGAGCCAGATTCCCCCGCAGCACGGCAATTCCGCCGTTAGGATGTAATGGCGCCTTCAAAGACTTGATAATATGACTATAGTGAGGCTTCGACTGTACATCCTTCAGATTGTCCTTAAGCGTTTTTCCGGTAACCGTCAATTCATCCAGATGCAAAAGAGGAGACAATTCTTTCAGAACTGCCGGAACCCCGCCGGCATAATAAAAATCCTGCATTTGATACTCGCCTGCCGGTCTTAAATTGGCGATAAACGGCGTGGTTTGACTCAACGCTTCAAAACGGTCCAATGTAAGTCCGATCCCCAGCCTTCTGGCGATCGCGATCAAATGAATAACGGCATTGGAAGATCCCCCGACAGCCATCAGGGTACGAATGGCATTATCGAAAGCTTTTTCCGTCATGATATCCGATGGCCGGATATGCTCTTGGACGAGCCGGACAATCGCCTTACCGGTTTCCTTGGCAAGTCTCATCCGCTCATGGACGGTGGCCGGGGCCGCCGCTCCACCCGGCAGCATCATTCCGAGCGCCTCGGAACAGGCCGCCATGGTGCTTGCCGATCCCATCACCATACAGTGTCCCGCTGTCGGAGCAAGCTGTGCATTGATTTCATTGATCTCTTCTTCACTGACGGTTCCGGCTTTATACTCCTGCCAAAAGAACCGGCAATCCGAGCAGGCGCCAAGCGTTTTTCCATTATACTCTCCATTGTTCATCGGACCGCCGGTAAACATAATGGCGGGCTTATTGGCACTGGCGGCTCCCATCAGCTGGGCGGGAGTCATTTTATCGCATCCGCCGATCAGCACTACTCCGTCAATAGGCTGAGCCGTGATCATCTCCTCGGTATCCATGGCCGCCAAGTTCCGATAAAGCATGGTCGTCGGACTCGTAAACATTTCTCCTATCGAAATCGTAGGGAACTCAAGCGGAATCCCCCCGGCCATAATGACACCTTGCTTTATTGCATCCACCATAGGCTGGATGTGACTGTGACACCGGTTAATCTCACTAAAGGTATTGCAAATGCCAATGACCGGTTTGTCAAAATCCTGTTCGTCATAACCCAGATGCCGCTGAAACGCCATTCGTATGAAATGACTGAAGCCGGAATCGCCATAAGATGTATTCGCTTTCACAAATGAATCCCTCCTCATGCAAACGAAAGTTTTATGATACGCGCCATGCCTTTATATCCTGAAAAGCCGGCCAGCAATATAAACTGGTCGGCTTCTATATCATTATTCATGGACTGATTATTTTATTATTCAACAAGCTTCACCCGCAGCCCATGTTCCCCAAGCACTTCAAGCATGGCGGCCTTCGCTTCTTCCTCATCCGGACCGTGGACATGAAGCTCATGTTCTCCGGAATCCGTAAGGGTGGTATACAATCCGAGAAGGCTTTTGGCATCGACAAATTTATTATTATACTTTAATACAATAGAAGATTTGAATTGATTTGCGGCTTGGACTATCCTAACAATAGTTTCTGTATGAGTCGCCATTACCGTTACCTCCCCAATAAAATGAAATTGATCAATCTTTCAAGACCTACCCTTCCACTCCCGTGCCTGTGTTCCGCTGAACAAATTGAAGCAGCTCACGATCCGGTCCGTAGAAGAAAATGGTCTTTCCCCCGTCTGGAGCAGGTTGAGGTTGTTCGCTGTTGAATTGAATGCCTTTTTGGCGGTAATAGTTCATCGCTTCTTCCATATTGTCCACCGTAAAAGCCAAATGATTGACGATTCCCTTGACGGAGTAATCCCCCTGCGGCTCGCGATCCTGAATCAGCTCGATCTCAAAGCCCGGCTGATTTTCGTGATATAGGAAAGCCATTTCCCGTACAGGGTTTTGTCCTTTGAGCCGCAGCTTATATCCGAACATATCCCTGTAATACGCGATGGACCTTTCCAGATCGGTAACGATAATCGCTACATGCTCCGCTTTTTTTATCATGTTCTTTTTTCTCCTTATCCAGTGTTTTGTGAATTGCTGCTCCAATGCTTTAAGACAGTTTAATCGTACAATCGCCGAGCGTTTGTTCTCCCCATAATAGAGCCAGCCGGTCGCCGTCGGAAACAGGCCCTACTCCCTCCGGGGTCCCGGTAAAAATAATATCCCCTTCACCAAGTCCAAAATGAAGCGCAGAATAATCGACGAGCGTCTGCAGATCAAAAATCATATTTTGAATATTGCCGACCTGAACCTGCTCCCCATTCTTCAAGAGAGCAAAATTGGTAGTTTTACACCCTTCTACACCCGGGAAAGCAATAAATTTAGTCAGCACCGCAGAATTGGGAAAGCCTTTGGCCAAGAGCCAAGGATAGCTTTTTTTCTTCAGCTCGTTTTGGACATCGCGCAAAGTAAAGTCGATGCCGACAGCCATGCCGTCCACAATATCGTCTACTTTGATGCCTTTTTCATAGGGTCTGCCTATTCGAATGACCAACTCGACTTCAAAATGAATGGATCCGCGGTCCCCCGGCAGGATGACCTCCTGTCCCTTCGCTTCTGCGAGTGCGTGCGTAGGTTTGGAAAACAGAAAAGGGGCTGTGGGGACTTCATTTTGTAATTCCTTTGCATGTAAAGCGTAATTGCGTCCGACACAATAAATGTTTCGAATCGAGTTCATATCGATTACACCTCTTCATCCTTTATAACTTCATTTATGATGGCGGCATCAATACATTCATACCAATGCTTTGAAACAGATGAAAGCATTTGGAAACGATAGTTCAACATTATCACAGGGTTCATTCGTTGTAAACGCTTGATTTCCCTTGAAAAACCAAACACAAAAATCCCCTTCAGGCAACCGAATCGCATCGTTCTGGGCGATGTCCTTCTTGGATGCCTCAAGGGGAATGAATCTACAGCGGATAGGAGCGGTTTATTTCACGAAACGGACGCGCGCTGTCAGCGGCTGGAATTCCTTATCTCCCGGTTCCGCCGTTTTCTTGCCGAAAGGCAGTTGTGCAATAAGATTCCATTGCTGCGGAATAGTCCATGTTTGTTTGACATCCCCGTCAATCAAGGGATTATAGTGCTGCAGACTGGCGCCGAGGCCTTCCGCATCCAGGGCG
Organism: Paenibacillus sp. Pae15; assembly: GCF_024519685.1. NCBI lineage: Bacteria > Bacillati > Bacillota > Bacilli > Caryophanales > Paenibacillaceae > Paenibacillus > Paenibacillus sp. Pae15. Next base: position 13,408 of record NZ_JALJRM010000026.1, read on the forward strand.
GTCCAGATCACGAATTGAAGCATACCTGATGACTGGTGAGACCAGAGAGGAAAGTTGTCTTTATAGGTTGGAAACTGATTTTGCAGCGAATCGATGACGGTCTGGTCCTCGAAGAAAAGGACGGTTCCATATCCGTTGCGGAACCCGTTGATCCGCTGCTCGGTTGCCGAGAAGTCTCCGGTCACGATTTTGCGCAGCGCTTCCTTCGTGATGTCCCAAAGCCTGTTATGATGGTCACCGAACAATACGACAACGCGGGCACTTTGGCTGTTGAACGCGGAGGGCGTATGTTTTACCGCTTCATTCACGATTTCCTGAATACGTACATCGGGTACGGGAGACGCTTTGCTAATGCCATAAATGCTCCGGCGATGTTGGACTGCCGTTAAAAATTCGTTCGCCTTGACTTCAAGGGCCATCGGTAAATTCCTCCTTGGTAGTTATCCTTCATAATCTGACCAAGCGCAGGCTTTACTATTCATCAAGATTTGGCAGTTCATCGTCACGCCGCAATGCTATTCCACCCCGTTAACCAAAGGAACGGAAGGCTTATTCAGGGCTTGTAAATCCAATCCTGAAGATCAAAATCCTTCTTGATAATCCCATTATCAAACAAATATTTTTTGGTGCCTTCAAGCAGCTTCAAGCCATCCTCGGGCAAATCCTCCACAGGCCATTCGCCAATGTCAAAGGAGGCTTTCACAACGTCGACCGGATAACCGGACGATTCGGCATAAAGCTGGTAAAACTCTTCGGCGTTCGACTGAACTTCTTTCGCCGCCCTTTGGCGAATCCCGTTCCACACTTTGACGAATTCAGGGTTTCTCGAAAGATAGTCCTCGCTGACAACACTGACGCTGGAACCGCGAAGATCCGGATGGTTCTTCGCTTCATCAATCGCTTTGTAGCCTTTGCTGATGACCAGCGGACCAAAGCCTGTCGGATAAGCATAGGCTTCAATATCGCCGCGGGCCAACGCCGCTTCGGCGTCCGCCGGAAGCAAATGAACGACCTTGATATCTTTATCCAGCCCTTTCTCAAGAAGCAGGCCTCTGACATAACGGCTCATATATGAACCGTCGGCGGTAGCAATTTTCTTGCCTTTCAGATCTTCCACGGTTTGAGGGCCATCCTTCTTGGCTACAAGCCAGGCATTCATGCCGGATTGACTAATATTAATCAGCTTGGTCTTCAGCCCGACGGAACGGGCATTAATCGCAGGCGTATCCCCATAAATGCCTACATCCAGTGCTCCAGAAGCAAGGGCTTCGTTCAGGTTCGGTCCGTTCGGAAACGATTTAATGGTAATCTCGGTCACACCGTGTTTTTTTAATTCCGATTCCAGATATCCTTTTTTCTGCGCCCAGCCTTCCACCCCGGTAATGGTTCCCTTGTTATTTGGAGAAATATAACCGATACGCAGCGTCGGTTCGAGCGAGGTCCCGGATTCCTTCGTTGAAGCTTGACCGGAGGTTCCGCCCGCCTCGGGCGCTTCCGGCGCTTTGGTGCCGGAAGTTCCGCATCCAACAAGGGCAAAAGCAAATACGGCAGTAAGAAGCAATGTAAAAGTCCATTGTTTACGGAATGGCTTCATTTTCATTTCGATAACCCCTTGTCTGTCTCTTTCTAATGGCTGTGCATACGTTTGAATAAAATATAAGATTCGTCTTCAGAAGCGGTGGATCTGGCTCCTTTATTCCAGCCCACGTCTTTACGATAGCTGCCTAACAAACCGCCATGGATCAGCTCCGATTCATTCAAATCGGCGTCCCGTTCCGCGAACGGCGCTACGTATAAAGCATCCGCGGGGCAGTACAATTCGCACATAAAGCAGCTTTGGCAATCGGATTTCCGTGCGATGACAGGGACGCCGTCCGGTTCGGTTGCCGGATCGAATACGTTCGTCGGGCAAACGGTTACGCACTGGTTGCAGTTGACGCAGCGGTCTTTATTCAGAATTTCGATCACTAGATCGCAGCCTCCTTTTTAGGGTATTGCGAATATTCGGATAATGGTTTGACCCACAGTTGGTCCAGGCCTCCACTGATCAAACGATAATGCTGATTGGGGTCGGAACCCGGATAATCCTCCCGCCGATGCATTCCGCGCGTCTCGCGGCGAACGCTCGCGCTGGCAAACATCCAGCGGGCCGTTGCTGTCATCGCTGCCGCCTCCCTGATCCGGACGATATCGCCAACGTCTGTTTGTACCCCGCGTTTCAATTCGTTCCAGACATGGTTGAGGCGCTGAAGTCCCTTCTCCAGGCCAGCTCCCGTTCTAAACCAATTACGGTCGTATGGAAACACTTCGTTCTGGACAGCCTGAATAATCTCTTGGGTATCCGCGGCTCCTTTTTGTCCCGTTGTAACGGTCACAACTCCTGTCCGTTCGGATACTCTTTGCGCATTGCGCCTGGAAGCGTGAATCCCCTGCTTCAGCGCATAGCGAGCCGCCCCCTCGCCCGACCAATATCCTGAAGACATAGCCCAAGCTGCATTATGGCTTCCGCCGCCGGTAAACCCTCCGCATATCAATTCACGCGTTGCCGCATCCCCGGCTGCATACAGTCCCGGCACTTTGGTCGCACAGGTTTCATCAACGACGTGAATCCCGCCCGTTCCGCGCACCGTTCCTTCGAATCTTAGCGAGACAGGAAACTTCTGTGTGAACGGATCAAGGCCAAGCCGGTCGAAGGAGAGAAAAAAGTTCGGCTGGGCCTTGCGCATCGTCCGCTTAAGCTCGTCATCCGCTTTATCCAGCCGCGCATAAACCGGCTGCGTGAGCAGTGTTCGCGCAATGACCGAACGGCCGCGCTGTGAACCTGCGCCTTCGATGACCCGGCCGTCTTCATAATAAAAGGTAGCCCAGGTATAGAAGGCTGACTTGGTCACCGGGGAGAACGCAGGGCACAAAGAGTAGGCCGTCGAGAACTCCATTCCTGAAAAATCGGCGCCCGCTTCACCAGCCATGAGGTACCCGTCCCCCGTCAGTACATTCGTACCCAGCGCCTTGCTCAGAAAAGCACAGCCGCCTGTAGCGATGATCACTGCCGCGGCGTCGACACGCCACGACTGCTTCGTCTGAATATGGGTTCCTACGGCTCCGGCAACGCCATGCTCATCGGCAAGAAGCTCTAACGCCGGGCTGTGATCGAGGATTCGCACCCCTGCCTTCTTCACCTGTTTTCTCATCAGCTTCATATATTCCGGCCCTTGAAGGCTATTGCGCTGGGAAACTCCCTTGTCATCGGTAGGGAACGGGTATCCCCAATCCGCAACTTGATTCATATTGATATACGTACGATCAAGCACCCGCTTCATCCAGCCTCGGTCGGCCAAATAGCCCCCCAGGGCTTCCCGGCTTTTCATCGCAGTCTCCTGCTCCTGAGGCGTCGGGTTCACATACCACACGCCTGTACCGGACGGGGCCGTAGCTCCGCTCGTTCCGCAGTACCCTTTGTCAACCAGTATGACCTTGGCTCCTTCTTTCGCTGCCGCAACCGCCGCCCATGTGCCGGCCGGTCCTCCGCCGATCACCAAAACATCAGCACTAAGATGGACATCATATCCGCTCATTGTAATCCCGCCTTTATTGTAATAAGATTTTTTATGTGAATAAAAAAGCCCGCAGTGAACTTCCAGCTCCCCTGGTTCTTTCAATTACAGCCGGTCTAACATCCGTTATTCCAAATGAGCGAACCTGCCGCTATCCGGCGGAGCAGGCGGATCTTGGCCTCCATGACCACGCTCTGGCGATCGGCACAACACGGCCCATTTCTTTCATGACCATCGCTTCTTCCTCCTGTTCTACGCTTTATTCGCGAAGTTATGGTGCCACTGAAGCAGCCGCCGTTCGAGAAACTTGGTTACAAGATCAGAGCATTTGCCCAGCAGTGCATATAAGATGACACACAAGACGACGACATCCATCCGCATGAACTCGCGGGCATGGGAGGCCATGTAGCCAATGCCGGAATCGGCGGCTATCGTCTCTGCAACAATCAGCGTGATCCACATGATGCCTAGAGAAAACCGCACGCCAAGCAAAATATGGGAGAGAGCCCCCGGCAGGATGACATGGGTGAACAAGGAGACTCCTTTTAAGCCGTAAACGCGTCCCATTTCGATTAACCCCGGATCTACGGAACGAATACCGTGAAAGGTGTTCAGGTAGATCGGAAAGGCGACGCCCAGGGATACAAGAAACAGCTTTGACGTTTCACCAATTCCAAACCAAAGAATGACCAAAGGAATAAGAGCCAAATGCGGAATGGTGCGGAGCATCTGGACGGTTGTATCGATAAACCGTTCCGCCACCGGAAACAGCCCGTTCAACAAACCGATAAGGAAAGCAATGCTTCCGCCGATGATAAATCCCAGAAAAGCCCTCTGGGTGCTGGAACCTACATATTCCAGCAGCGTTCCGTCCAGCACGACCTCGATCAGCGCCTCCACTACCTCAAGCGGAGTCGGAAGGATGCGCTGTGAAAGAAATCCTGTGACGCCGAGCACTTGCCATACGGCCAATATAAGAACCGGCAGTACCCAGGGCTGCCAGGCGGTTGTGAACTTGCGTTCTGTCATATTCCATCCTCTCCTGGTTTAAAATCGTGTTGATAAAAACAAAGCGACTTCCTACCTTTTTAGTAACAACCTAAAAAGGTGGAAGTCGCCTCTGTGTCGGGTGGACTTACTGATGTTGTCATATAATAAACAATTCTTATTGACTAACTCGGATTAATATGTTGACACTAATATATCACCCCGCTCACAGACAGTCAATATTTTTTTTACAGCAGCGGAATCCATCCGCTTCAATGCGGTACCGAAACCCTTTTAACACCTTACCGACGCCCTGCAGCCCGCCTTTATTTTCGATTCAGCAGATGGCTTGTTTCAGAATTCGTCAAAAAGTAGTAATATAGAACTTGGCAAGCATGACTTAGGAATGGATGAACAGGTTCAGACTAAGGAAAAGAGACTAGATTTTTTGGAGGGTAGTTCGTGAACAAGACGAATGATTTAATGACTGATGCCATGGAGATGCTGGCGGCAACCAGCCGGACCTTTTACATACCGATCAGCGGTTTGGTTCCCGGTTTAAAGGAAGCGGTAGCCTCTGCTTATTTATGTATGCGGGCAATTGATGAGATCGAAGACCATCCGGAGATGGCCCCTGATGTGAAAATCAAGCTGCTGCTCGGGATAAGCAAACACCTGCATGAGCCTGCCGAGCTGGAGTCTCTTTTCTCTCCATATCGTCATACTTTAGATGATGTTACTCTGCGTATTAGCGATTGGGTAAGTCTGTGCCCGCCTTCTATTGCGCCGCGCGTCCTGCAAGGTACGGCGACCATGTCGGAGCAAATGGCCGAGTGGGTGGGCAGAGATTGGAATATACGAACGGAAGAGGATTTGGATTACTACACATACTGCGTGGCCGGAGCGGTTGGGGAACTTCTTTCCGACCTGTGGATGTGGTATGACGGTACCGAAACGGATCGCGCCAAATCGGTAGCCTTCGGCCGCGGCCTTCAGGCTGTAAATATTCTTCGCAACCGTATTGAGGATTCCACCAGAGGCGTGAACTTTTTCCCCGATCATTGGGGCATGGATGAAATGTTCGTCTATACCAAGCGCAATCTGAAACTGGCCGATGAGTATATCGCAGATATTCAGCCCGGCCCGATTCTCAATTTTTGCAGTATTCCGCTGGCACTAGCCCATGCTACCGTCCAGGCTCTGAGCGCCGGTGAAAGCAAGCTGAACCGGGCCGCAGTATTGGAAATCGTAAGCAGGCTGACCGGAGGAGCAAAAGCCTAGAGACTCATTCATATCGGAGAACGGAAGAGCGCGGGCCCGAAGCCCGCACCCGCCATATAATGCTCCGGATGATATTTCCCGGTCAATATTCCCCTTAGGAAATTAACAGATAGAAAGCCATAAGATGGGATGCGGAATCCGAGCTGACACGCGGGTCGTCGGATTCCTGAATTTCCCCGGCAACGCTGCGTTCCGAATGTCGAACCGCACAGCCGCGGCCCATCTTTGGGAAACCGCCACCTGTCTCTTTTCCCTCTTATAATAAACGAGCAAGCTATGCCGTAAGGCCCACACAGAACCTCCGGACAAGTTCCCCCGGGACGTCCGCCACCGACGGATTGCCTCCGCTAATTATTCAACCGCTGTACAAAAACTTGAACGATGACCTCTCCAGCTGTACACCTGCGTAAACACCAATAACTCCCATAAATTGTTGAAGATGATGGCTTCACGATCAATTCCGCCCCTTGTCTCTTTAAATCTTTTTTATTTCAAGTTAACAATGTTATACATCTCCGTTAACAGCCTTCTGACAAATGCTATTTATAATATATAAAAAAAGTGTGGGAGAGAGTCAGATGAAAAAAGGATTCTTGATCATGAGTTTGGCGGCATTACTGATCTCCGGCGGCTGCGGCACAAGCGGACAGCCTTCCTCTGCGCAAGGAGCGCAAGCCACTCCGCAAACAGAGCCGGTTCCGGAAGCAACCAACCCGGTTTCCGGAAAGCTGTCGTTCTATACTTCCCAGCCGGAAGGCGATGTGACCAAGCTGATTGCCGAATTCAACAAGAAATACCCTGATGTTCAAGTCACAAGCTTCCGGTCCGGAACGGAAGAAGTGACTGCCAAAATTGCGGCGGAAAACCAAGCCGGAAAAGTGCAGGCGGACGTACTTTTGCTGGCCGATTCCGTAACCTTCGAAGGCTTAAAGAAGCAGGATCTGCTGTTATTCTACAAATCGCCGGAATTATCTAAAATTCCAAAGGATTTTACAGATCCGGATGGAATGTATTCCGGCACGAAGGTCATGGCCACCGTGCTTGCGATCAATACACAAAAGGCAGCAACCCCGCCGACCTCTTGGAAAGCGCTGGCTGCCGCCGAGACCAGGGATGCCGGCATCATGCCAAGTCCGCTCTATTCCGGCGCCGCCGCATATAATGTGGGCGTCTTTACCCGCACCGAAGGATTCGGATGGGATTATTTCAAAGGCTTGAAAGCAAACAACATTGCCGTTGTCAAAGGGAATGGAGCCGTTCTGAACGCCGTAGCGAGCGGTGAAAAATCGTACGGCATGGTCGTTGATTATCTTGTAGCCCGCGAGAAGGCCAAGGGTGCTCCCGTCGATTTGATCTACCCCGCGGAAGGTGTACCTGTGATTACCGAACCGATCGGAATTATGAAACAAACGGCAAACGAAAAGGCGGCCAAAGCTTTCGTCGATTTCGTTCTGTCCGAGGAAGGCCAAAAATTAGCCTCCGATATCGGATACACGCCGATTCGCGAAGGCATTCCGGCGCCGCAAGGATTAAAGAGCATCTCCGAACTTAAAGTCATCTCCTCGGATATTTCCCAATTGACCAACGACCGCGACTCGGATAAAAAACAGTTTACAGAATTGTTCGGACAATAAGAAGCGGAGATTATCCATCATGATCGATTCGAAAAACGTTCAGCTGGCAAGGGAGGAAATCGGGGAACCCTCCCCCCTCCTCTCTTCCTTCCTTTCACTTACTAAACGAGCGGCTGTTCTGCTGGCCATTCTTTCTCTTCTCGTGTTCTTTATCGTGCCTATAGCAAAATTAATAGGGTTAAGCGCGCAGAGCAGCACCGGTTTTTCGCTGGAACATTATGCGGATATTTTACGGCAGGAACGGTTATGGAAGACGTTGAAGGATACGTTTATTATCGTAGCAGGTTCCTCTTCGGTATCTATGCTGTTAGGCGTCCTAGCCGCGTGGGTGATGGCTTACACCGACCTAAGACATAAAAAAGCGCTGCATATGGCAATGATGCTTTCCTTTATACTTCCTTCCTACGTGTTGACGTTATCCTGGTCTTCCTTCATGGGCACCCAGGGGATCGCCGCACATGTACTGCAATGGTTTAACCCCAATGCCAAGCCATGGAGCATGTACAGCTACGGCGGAATTATTTTCGTCATGGGCATTCATCATTTTCCCCTGGTTTATCTTTTGACCGTTGACGTGCTGAAGAAAATTCCCCGTGATTTGGAGTGGGCGACAAGGGCCGGCGGCGCGGGAAAGCTAAAGACATTTTGTCTGATCACGCTTCCCTTGGCCTTACCCGGATTGACGGCGGGAGGACTGCTTGTATTCTTATCCTCTTTGGACAATTTCGGAATCCCGGCTTTTCTCGGCATTCCGAAAAACATATCCGTATTAAGCACGCTGATTTATGAGGAAATCGTCGGCTTTGGCCCCTCCGCCTTTGCAAGAGGAGCGGTATTATCCGTTATGCTGGGAATGATCGCCGTCATTGTCACCCTTCTGCAATGGCTTGCCGTCAGAAAAATCAAAACGGCGGATACCGTTATGATCGATAACCATCCGCGCTACTCGCTTGGAAAGCACCGGACATGGATAACTGCCGCCGTTTGGGCTTTTCTCGCCATGATAACGGTTGTCCCATTGGTTTCCATGGTCGCCACTTCCTTGAAAAAAGCATACGGGCTTCCTTTTCATCCGGCCAATTTGACGCTCTCCAACTACAGATACATTCTGTTTGAAAATCCAAAAGTATGGCAATCGATTCAAAACAGCCTGATGCTTTCCGTAACAACACTGGCCGTCTGCCTGGTGCTCGGCTCTCTGCTTGCTTATGCCCGGGTGCGCAAGCCTTCATGGATAACCAAATCGGCAGAGTTGGCGGTCGCCGTACCTTACACACTGCCCGGAATTGTATTTGGTTTAGCCATGATTTTTGCCTGGATGGAGCCGATTCCCGGATGGAATCCCGGCATTTACGGCTCGATCCGCATTTTGTTTATCGCTTATGTGTGCCGTTTTCTCATTTTGCAGGTGAGGGCGGGGATCGCTTCCTTTATGCAAATCGATGTTTCGATGGAAGAAGCGGCCCGCATTTTTGGCGCCGGTTTCTGGAAAAAATGGACTTCCATCCTGCTGCCGCTTCTGCTTCCGGGACTGCTTAGCGGCGCGTTTCTTGTCTTTTTGACGGCTTTTACCGAGCTTACCGTGTCTGCATTGTTATGGTCGACAGGCTCTCAAACCATCGGGGTGACCATATTCAGCTTTGAGCAGGCCGGCGATACGCTGTACTCAACCGCCCTGTCCAGCTTGATTGTCATCATGATCATTGTGGGAATGGCGGTTCTGCACACGCTGAACAAGCGTCAATCCAAAAAAGGAGTTCAGCAGCCATGAGCATTCAATTCATCGAAGTCAGCAAAGCGTTCGGCAGCTTTCAGGCCCTGAAATCTTTAAATTTAACGATAGACAAAGGCGAATTCCTCGCGATTCTGGGCCCTTCCGGCTGCGGGAAGACGACACTCCTGCGGCTGCTCGCAGGCTTTGAACAGCCTTCGACCGGAGAAATCTACATGAATCAGACACTCGTGGCAAAGCCGGGCTACAGCCTGCCACCGGAAAAAAGAAGAATCGGGATGGTTTTTCAAGCCTTTGCCCTGTGGCCGCACATGAACGTGGCGGAGCACGTCCGTTTTCCCATCCGTCATCACAAGGAGACACCATCCCATATCCGGAAAAATGAGCAGCACCGGATCGCCAGCGTCCTGCAAATGGTCGGCTTGCCGGAGCACGGTTCACGTATGCCGCATGAGCTGTCCGGAGGCCAAAAGCAGCGGGTCGCTATCGCAAGAGCCATTGCCGCAGAACCCTCGATTTTGTTGATGGACGAACCGCTCAGCAGTCTGGATGCGATGCTTCGCATGGATATGCGCCGTGAAATCCAGTCCGTCCACAGACAAACCGGAACGGCTGTCGTGTATGTAACGCACGACCAAGGCGAGGCCTTGGCGATGGCGGACCGGATTGTCGTCATGAAGGACGGGAATATCGAACAAGTCGGGACGCCGCAAGATATTTACCTGCGGCCGCAAACGGAATTTGTCGCCAAATTCGTATCCAAAGCCAATCTCATCCGAGGCCGGTGGCATAACGATACGTTCGTACCGGCAGGCTCCGACGGTACCGTGCAATGGAGCGGCAGCCGTGTGGCAAGCTATTTTAAATCGCGCGGTCTATATCCGGCAAGACCGGATCAATTGCTGCTGGGCCCGCCCAATCAGACAGGTATTCAGGGCAAGGTGATGAACGTGCAGTTTCAGGGCAAGGAATTTATTTATCATATTCGTTGCGAGGACGGACAATGGGAAATTTGCTCTCCGCTTCACTTTCAGCTGAACGACAAGGTGTCCATTCAATTAGCGGCCGGCGAACAGCATTTGAAATATAACCATATCGGGGTGTTTGCGTGACGAAAAGGCGAAGTTAATTTGTTCGCTGCAAGATGGGATGCCGTTAGTTCGTCCGGGCGATTCAAAAAATACGTTCTGGTCTTCGCGAGAGGAAGGGGCGACTTGTGCCGGCGAAGAACTCGGCGCTTCGGCATACCCTTGCGGCTTCACCGCTGCTCTTTGCCGGAAGCTCTCTTGCGAGATCTTCGGCTGTCTGTGCTCTTCGCGCGAACGCATCGGTTTCCTCTCTCCTTTCCCGCGACTACCCAAGTCTACAGCGTCAGCCCTTGGCGGCTTTGGATTTTGCCTTGGTGTGGAGGCTCATCCGACTAACACTGCCTCAAATTGGGCTCGTGTACCTTGGCCCGTGCTTTTGCCTCCGGCATCCTTCAGATTCCGCCTCGCGGCGGACGCCCTTGCCCTTGGCTAACGGTAGGCGCTCGCCAGCCCCCGTTCGGGACTCTCACCCTAAAGATGACGCCCATGCCATGCTGGGCGTACACAGCAATAAACCGGAGGCCGATGTCCTCCGGTTTATCATCATGGCGCACTATTTTCGACGACTTCCAAGTAAAAGCCATCCACCTCTTGTTCCGCTTCTCTTAGAAGATCAAGCAATTGATCCGCGTATTCACCCAGATGACGTCTGCTGGCTTCTGGATCTATCCATCGGATCGTCAAGGGGAGCCGTACCCATCCCGTCAGGCAATCCCACAAAGCGTCCAGATTGCTGCCATAGGTGTCGGGCAGCTGCAGTTCTTTTTTTAGAAAGTCGTGTAATTGCTGCCGTTCCTTTATGTGACTTCCTTCTAACTGTACCGTATGCACATGCGTCCTCCCCTTGTTATTTTATCCGGGTAAACGTTCGATAATGATCTGTAGTCTTATAGATGAGCCCATCGTTGGAAAAGACGATCCGGTCGCTGCCGCGGGCTCCCTTTTTATAATTGATATCGGCCTCATACCATATTCTCCCGTTCTTCTTGGGAAGCAAGCCTTCGCGGTTTTGAAATACATCGCCGCCTATGCTTTTGCCGGGCGCGACTTCCGCCAGATTGCCCTTTTGCGGATCCCATCCTAATTTTCTGGCTTCATTCTTGGTAATAAAATTATCCGGAAGCTTACCGTGCTTCGAGATGTATTCCGCAACCTCATCGAAACCGGTTAGTGCTGCAGTTTGCCCCGCATGATCTTCACGGTCAACTGCAGGTGCACAGCCGCTCAAACCTATGACGAATGAAACGATGAGCACTGTGCAAAGCCATTTCCATAACTTCATCACTTTCCTGCTTTCCCCCAAACTGATTTGATCTTCATTAATAATGTGGCATATTTTGATCATAAAAACAATTTGTGTTTCAAAGATGTCACATCATCATTAAGGATCGCAAAGTCAAAAATAATATTTGACAAAATTGTGAACAGGCGTAGAATGGAAATAAAGGAGTGAAGATCATGAACGAACCTCAACCGAAAGCGATGAAATTCACCAACACCGTTTCGGCCGCATCCGCCATTTTAGGGCTTATCGTTATTATTATGAGCTTCTTTGTAAGCGGTATCCAAACGGAATATCTTTTATTCAGCGGCATAGGCGTTATCGTCTCGTCTGTATTCGTGTATCTTTTCGGCTTAGTTCTGGGTCTGATGGAGAATGCGGCCCACGAAAGCAGCCGGAGCCTTTCCACCTCGAAAAAAAGGGCTACCCCAAGTCATTAAGACGGGGCGCCCTCTTTTCTTGTTAATGGATATGGTCTCCAAACGACATGACCCATATGGTCCCGAGTACAATGATAATGGCCATGAAAATACCATAAAAAATATTAATGAGCTGCGATTTTCGATCCTCACCCTCATTGACATGCATGAACATGAATAATTGAAGTCCGGCTTGGATTACCGCCAAAGTGCCGATAATCCACATAATGGTATGAAACGGCAAGGATGTTTTTAAGGCCACGCCGGCTGCGGCAAAGGTGAGCACCAAGGATAATATAAATCCAAAGACATGCCCCAAGGGAAAGCCTTTCGCTTTGTTATCCATTTAAGCCACCATCCCTTTTAAATACACGAATGTAAAGATAAAGATCCAGACGACATCCAGAAAATGCCAGTACAAGCCGATAATAAATGTTTTTCGAGCCGTTACCGGAGTCAAGCCTCTTTGCAGAAGCTGAATAATGATCATGATCCCCCAGCCGATCCCCAAGGTCACGTGCGCACCGTGGGTTCCGAGCAGAACGAAAAAGCTGGACAGGAAGGCGCTCGTTTGCATGGTGGCGCCCAAATGAACGTAGTGGATGAATTCGTTCACTTCCATATAGAGAAACCCGATCCCCAGCAGGAAAGTAACTGCCAGCCAACCGATCAAGCCTTTGAGATGATTTCGGCGCATTTCGAAGATAGCTAAACCGCAGGTAAAGCTGCTGGTCAACAGCAATAGGGTTTGAATCATGACTTCTTTGATCATAATAATGTCCTGATGGGTCGGACCCCCTGCATACCGTTCGTAAAGCACGCCGTACACACCGAAAAGCGTCGAGAACAAGACGATCTCAGCCCCGAGGAAAATCCAGAATCCGAGAACATTCATCCGGTTTTGTGCGGTTTGATATTCCAAAGGCTGCGTTGTGTTGACATTAGCCGACATACCGGTTCACCTCTCCTTCCCTGTTTCTCCAAGCCTGCTCCGTCATTTCAATTTCTTCCTTATGCACGTGATAACCGTCGTCGTAGTCGAAAGAGCGGACGATCATTCCGACAATAATGCCTACAGCCGCAACTGCCGCCGCCATGTGCCATTCGAATACCAGAAAGAATCCGGTAATGCCGAACACCACGCACATGATAAACGGAAGTCCCGTATTGCTGGGCATATGAATCTCTTCAATATCCTCTTTTTTAAGTGTCAGGCCTACGTTGTTCTTTTTCATATGCCAGAAGGCATCCTGTGTCGTTACTTCCGGAAGCTTGGTGAAATTATAATGCTGAACCGGCGAAGCGGTAGCCCACTCCAGCGTTCTCGCATCCCATGGGTCACTGGATACGTTGCGGTCCGCATAGCGAATACTCCAGTAAATGTTATAACAGAAGACGGCAAAACCTATCGCCAGGATCACGGAGCCGATCGCCGACACCAGGAACAGCGGAGCGAAGCCCGATTCCGCCGAGTAAGTGTAAGCCCGTCTTACCGCACCGTCCAAACCAAGGAAGAACATCGGAAAGAACGTAATATTGAAGCCGATGACAAACAGCCAGAAGTGCCATTTGCCGATTTTTTCATTCAGCATGTGACCGAACATTTTGGGCCACCAGTAGTATAGGCCGGCAAATACGGCAAATACTACACCTGGAATCAGAACGTAATGGAAATGCGCGACCAGAAAAAGCGTATTATGATACTGATAGTCGGCCGCACCCATGCCCAGCATCACGCCTGTGACCCCGCCGATCACAAAGCAGGGCACAAAAGCCAGCGCCCACAGCATCGCGGTCGTCATTTTGATGCGGCCTTTGCGCATCGTAAACAACCAGTTAAACATTTTGACGCCTGTCGGAACGGCAATCAGCATCGTCGTAATCGAGAAAAACGAGTTGACCAACGCTCCCGCGCCCATGGTGTAAAAGTGGTGCACCCACACGACCATACTGAGAATGGCAATCCCCAGAATGGAAAATACCATCGATTTATAGCCATAAAGCGTTTTGCGGGAGAAGGTCGCAATGACTTCGGAGAAGATTCCGAACGCCGGGAGTATGACAATATATACTTCCGGGTGAGCCCAAAGCCAGAACAGGTTCGCCCACAGCATATCCAGACCGCCGCCGGATAAGGTAAAGAAATGGGTGCCGTACAACCGGTCGAACGTCATCAGGGCAAGCGCCACCGTAAAGATCGGAAAGGCAGCCACAATGATCACGGATGTGATTAATGTCGTCCAGGTGAACATCGGCATTTTCATTAAAGTCATGCCTTTGGTTCTCATTTTGAGAATGGTGACGATAAAATTGATCCCTGTCATCAGCGTGCCGATCCCTGCGATCTGCAGAGCAATGGCATAATAGTTGTTGCCTATGCCGGGACTGAATTCTTTACCCGCAAGGGGGAAGTAGGAAGTCCATCCCGCATCGGGAGATCCGCCGATTACAAACGAGATGTTAAACAGCATCGCACCGCTGAAGAACAGCCAGAAGCTCCAGGCGTTCAATTGCGGGAAAGCCACATCCCTCGCTCCGATTTGCAGAGGAATAATGACGTTCATCAATCCGATCAGGAACGGCATCGCCATGAATAGAATCATAATCACGCCGTGCGTCGTAAAAATTTCGTTGTAATGCTGAGCGTTCAAAAACTGCAATTCCGGCCTGGACGTTTGCGCCTTCATTAACAAGCCGTCCATGCCTCCGCGGAAAAACATCAGAACAGCGGAGATGATATACATAATTCCGATCCGTTTATGGTCGACGGTGGTCAGCCATTCCTTCCACAGCCATCTCCACCTTTTGAGATAAGTCAGTGTTGCGACAATCCCGATTATGGTCAAAAGAATGGCAATCTGAGAACCTAGAATTAACGGATCCCCCGTTATAAAAAACTCATCCCATTTAATGCCCATGATGCCCACCTCCGTCGGTGTTACTCTGTTCTTTCTGCTCTACAGGACTGGTTTCTTTGTTCCCGGGATTACCTTTGTTCCCGGTGTTATCTATGTTCCCTGCGTTCCCTTTGCCTTTGTTCTGATAATTATCTTCTTCCTCAAACACTTTGCCCTGATAACCGTGATACCTGTACAGCTCAGGATGGGTGTACGTCAAGGAATCGGGCTCCGCATGGTTAACCCATTCCAGATGCGTATTGGAAAAAGTCAATCGTCCCAAATGAGTCGGTCTCAACAGCTCTTCATATTTTTCTTCCGTCAGCTTCGGAGCGGTATTGGCGACATCCTTTACCCATTGGTCAAAATCCTCTTGGGTTTGAGCCAACACCTCAAATTCCATATCCGCATATCCCCGGCCGTTGAAGTTGGTGTTCCGGCCTAAATACGAACCGGGATGATCCGCGACAAGATACAATTGCGTCTGCATTTTGCCCATCGTATATTTTTGTCCGCCTAAAGCCGGAACCCAGAAAGACTGCATGGTGCTGGCCGACGTTAATTTAAACAAAATAGGCGTATCCTCCGGTATATTGACATAGTTGACGGTCTCGATCCCCTGCTCCGGATAGCTGAAGATCCATTTCCAATCCGCCGAGGTGACATGAATCGTAATCGGCTTTTTTTCCTCATAGCCCTTGGGGACTTCCTCCAAATCATACAGCGTTGTTACCGTAGGGATCGTCAAGGCGACAACGATGAGGATCGGAATCGCGGTCCAAATGACCTCAAGCAGCGTACTGCCGTGCTCCTCCGGCGGCTCATAATCTTTATTTTCAGGCCTCTCGCGATATTTCCACACAATATAACCGAACAGCCCGAACACGACGACAACGACAAGCAGCATCCAAATCAATGACCAGTTAATCAGCTCCATAATGCTTCTGGCCACAGGTCCCTGGGGTTGAAAAACAACCAGATTCGGTTCGCAGCCGCTTAGCAGCACAACCAAAATGATTGCCAGTGGAGAAAATAGTAGCTTGCGGTAATTCATGGTGGCTCATCTCCTTTCAGAAACAGAGATTGCGAAAAATTTCACAATCTGTTCAAAATCTTTGTGATTCATTTCACTTGATAACTAGATCATAGCACGGCCTTTTCAAGGAAAGTGTTACAGATCGGTTAAAACTGTGACAAATCCGGGAATTTACTTGTTTCATAAAAATTCTGAAGGGAGCCAAACCGATCGAGAAAATGCCGTGTTCATGCGGATCTCCAAAACGGCAAAAAGACATCCTCTCAGGGATGCCTTTATTCTCAAATAGCCATATTAATCTACAGGTGTATATAACCCGGATCGTTCCTTCATCCATTCGAACAAGTGAGAAACAATGACTTTCAATACGGCATAGCCGGGAACGGCCAAGATCACGCCAAGCACTCCGAATAAGTTGCCTGCCGTTAAAATAACAAAAATGATCGTAATCGGATGAATCTGCAGCGTTTTGCCCATAATTTGCGGCGAGATGAATTTGCCTTCAATTAACTGAACAATGGTCCAGATCACGATCATTTTCAGCAGCATGACCGGTGAAGTCACCGTGGCCACGATCAGAGCCGGTGTGATGGCAATCGCCGGACCCAAATAAGGTACGATACTCGTACAGGCCGCTACGATCGCCAGGACAAGGGAATATTCCAAACCGATAATGCGGTAGCCCACGTATAATAAGAAGCCGATGCAGCAGCTGACGATGATCTGTCCCCGGATATAAGAACTGATCTGATTATTCATCTCGATCATCACCCGGTGCGTTTCATCGCGAAGCGCTGTAGGTATGAAGCCCAAAATATATTGTGGGAGCTTTCGTCCGTCCTTCAGCAGATAAAACAATATAAACGGTACGATAATGACAGCCAGAATGGTTTCCGTTACAGCCCCCACAAAGCTTCCGATACTCGCTCCCGCACGATTCACAATTGCGGAAACTCTGGATGACAGGCCGTTCATCCAGTCGGTTGAGCTCGTACCCAGCGTTTGCTGAAGCTGATTGAAAATCGGACTGCCTATGAGCTGCCTGAACCTGGTTTCGAACTCTTTGCTGTATCTGGGGATGTTATCCATCAGCCCGAGTACTTGTTCGCGGATAAGCGGTACAACCGTCACCAGGAGCAGGGTAATCCCACAAATAATGACCAGATACAGAAGGAAGATCGCATAAACCCGTTTGATCCTCTTTCTCTCCATCCAATTGACAATAGGATTGAGTAAATAAAAGGCGATTCCTGTGAGGAGAAGCGGAAGCAGCACGGTCTTGACCAGCACAACGAGAGGCGCGAATACGTAAGGGATTTTGTTTAGTACCAAAATGTTTAAGCCGATCAAAAGCAAGATCATTAAAAACAAGACGAATTTATTATTTAGAAAGAAACGTCTAAACGTATTCGTCCTATGACGCGGATCCCCCATGCGGTTTAATCCTCCTGACTATTCGGCAATGGTTAACTGCGGCATTCACTTTCTACATAGAATAACTTTTATTTGAGGAAAGAACAAGCGACAATTCACAAGAGCCGGAAAGCAGCATGAAATGTGCATAACTTCCATTGTGGATATGTTAGTATGTTTCAAAAAAACGAACCACAGCCTCTATAGATAAGATGTTAATTTTGTGGATAAGCCTGTGGATAATGCAGCTTAAAACCCGTTATTTCTCCATAAAACAAACAGACCGCCCCAAAAGGGACGGCCTCGACAGCTATCATTTTAGACCAATGGGTTTATATGCTCACGACCGGGCCTGATCCGATGATTCCATCGGCTGCCGGATCAATCGAGCGGTTTGGTTGGGCATTTGGGCATCGCCTGATTACCCCGACTTCCTCTCGGTTTTCCATTTCCATTTATCGAGGGTCATCGCGGAACCCGACATGGAAGGAACCATATGAAAGCGAACGGCCAGCATAGTCCCGAACACAATCAAAATCATGCCCGTCGCGACAAAAATCCAATGAATATTAACGAACATCCCCATGCCGCCTCCAAGCAGCGGTCCGATCATCGATCCCAATTGATTCGCGCTCTGGGTAAAACCGAACGACCTTCCACGAAAGTCCGGGTCCGTACTGCGAACAGCAAGAGTATTGACCGAAGGCACCACCGCAGCGATAAATAAGCCGAACAGGAACTGAATAACCGTAAAAAGCCATAACTGCTGGACGAAATATTGCAGGCAGACGACCCCGCCTCCGATAATCAAGCCCAGATGCAGCACCGTCCGGTAGCCGTATTTCTCTCCAACCTTCCCCCAATACGGTGAAGCGATAATACCTGCAATCCCAATAAGAGAAAAAATAATGCCGGAGGTCAGTACGGTGCCTTGCAAGTTGCCTTGAAGATCGGCAATATGAAGCGCCAGCATAGGCTGGATCATATTGATGCATAACTGAAAAACGACAAGCACGGACAACAATTGAAGAAATGTGCGGTTGCGCACAGCCATTCTGAAGCTGTCGGCCAGTTTGACACTTTCACCGGGAGCCGCTTTGCCTGTTTCCTTTATCCAGATGAGCACCGCTACCGTTGCGAGGAAGATGATGGAGGCGGAAACGACAAATGACATCCGCATTCCAAACCAGTTGGCAAGCAGCCCGCCGAACAAGGGACCGATAATCCCTCCCGTCATCGTTCCCGCCTGCATCAAACCAAGAGAGAAGCCCATCTTGTTCTCCGGAACGCTTGAAGCTACGATAGCCATGGAAGCCGGGACGAACCCTCCCACAAAACCGTGTAATAAACGGGCTCCCATAAGCTCCCATGGATTGGTTACGAGCGCGAACAGCGCATAAACGATTGCAAGAGAGAAGCCTGCCCGTATGACCATTCGCCGTTTTCCGTATTTATCCGCCATGGAGCCCCAGAACGGAGCCATGACCGCACCTACCAGGAACGATGATGAATAGATCACACCGGCCCACAAATGAACATTGCCCTGCTCCACACCCAAATCAAACAGAAACAAAGGCAGGAACGGCACCGCCATCGTATAGCTGGAACTGCAAAAAAGCACTCCTATCCACAAAATGATTAACGTTCGTTTCCATGATTCCAACATACTTCACTTCCGATTTTATAAATTGATGGACTATAATGCAAAACCCAAACCAACAGATCCAGCGATGGTTTTTGGAACTGGATCAGTATATTCCCCTCTATATTTCTATATCTTTTCAAAAGAAATTGCGTTTCTATAGTTTATGCTAACTCGAACTGTAAAAAGAAGCCATGGATATCCTTACTATGAATCATGGACAATATTACTTTTTGTAGGTAAATGCAAAAAAACCGAAAGAGACCACCTTTATCCAGGTGTTTCATCTTTCGGCTCATCAGAAATTCGTTGATGTATTTTTTTCAACCCCTTCGGAAAGTATAAAAACAGCACTTGAGGAATACGCCGCTTTTCGGGCATATTGCTAAAATAAGGTCAGGCCTGGTGAACGCTCCGTCAAATTACGCTCCAGCCTCACTCATTTTTGCCAAATGCGCAAACCGGACGCAGTTTCACGCCTATGACACTGCCGAGCATGGCGCCAATCATCCACTCCCAGCCATGCAGGCTGAAGGAAGCAATTCCTCCGAAATAGGCTCCAATATTGCAGCCGAACGCGATCCGCGCCCCATACCCCATCATAATACCGCCGATCAATAAACCTGCAATCATTCGCGGAGGAATGTTTCGGAGAAACCGATTTGGTTTGCCGCTTAGACCCAGGGCAAGCAAAGCGCCCAGCATGAGTCCAATATCCATTACGGACGTCACATCTTTGAATATACTACTGTTCAATGCCGCAGCATTGGCCGGGGTCTGCCAGTAGCCCCAATCCGTAACCTGAATACCCAGCGCCTGCGATATTTTGGCTCCCCACAAAGCAAAAGCCGATGTCACACCCCAGGGCTTGCCGGAAATATACAGCACGACGGCGTTTCCGACCGCAAGCACAACGCTCCCGATAATCAAAGGCCAAGGCCCTCTATAGACCGTCTTCCATCCGCTTTTCCAATCCAGGCGAAGCGATTCTACATTTCCATTCCGGCGTCTCTCAATATAGATCGTTGCCATAAATACAAACGCAAGCAGCGCTAAATTCAGTAAAAAGCCTCCAAGGGCGCCGAATGTTTCAATGAAAGACACAGGACCGATATTCGGAGTAGCCATCCACCATGTGAAATGAGCACTGCCTATGACCGATCCGGCCACAAAGCCGATTAAGGTCAAAATACCGCGGGAGTCTCCTCCGCCTATGTGGTAGAGTGTGCCTGATGCACATCCATCCCCCATTTGCATCCCTATGCCAAAGATAAAAGCGCCGATCAAAACGGACATGCCAACAGGAGATACATATCCCGCAACCGGATTGTCAGTCACCCCCAACAGCAGCGGCAGGAACAAAAGATTTGCAATGAAAAACAAAATCATCTGGGCCCGGATTCCAAGTCCGCGACCCGAGACAAGAAAAATGCGAAATGAGCTTGTAAAACCATAGTGGGCATGATATAAAGCCAATCCCAACACGCCTGCAATTAAATATAATGAAGCCTGCTTATAGGAAACCGTACTGCCAAGAAATACGAATCCAAGCGCGAACAGCATCAAGGCAATCATCGTGATCCGACGATTCACGCCTGGTTTTTCTATCTTGCCAGCTGGATTAAGGTTTATAATATTTGCTTCTGACGTACTCATCTGTCATTCCCTCCTGTAATGATTCCCTCCTGTAATGTAGTATTTTATACTATCACTATCCGATCGGATTTGTAAACTTTTTAAACGGCAATTCCATATTTTGATTAAACTCCAAATGAAAAAAGCTCAAGCTCCTCATCCAAGAAGTGCTTAAGCTTTTTTATGCTCGTCTTTTAAGAAAAACCCGGCTGCCTTCCCTTATCTAAACTGCATTGGGAGAGAGGGGCATGGGTTCCAGCCGCTAAGCCGCTTACAGATCACGACCCTCGGTTCGAGCCGCACACTGGCCACTGCGCTGAAAATCAACCTTACAAGTGGCCATTTTACTTTGCTGCTGGCTGTTACGCTGAAATTCAACTTATCAGCCGATGATTTTACTTTTTCGCTCTCTGCTGCGCTGATTTTCAGCTTTACAGCACGTTAATGTCCCGCCATCCAGGGACGGTTTGCTGTGTGATGATGGCCTCCTTGGCGATGCGGGGAATGGTTGTGGCTGTGTCCATGGTGATGAGCGGCCTGTTCCCGCCTGACCACCTTCGGTACTGCGCTTTGTTCCACACGGCGGCGCAGCGCATAAGGCGTCAGAATAACACCGGGCGGCGTATACATCCGATTGGCTGGATTGTCGCAGGTGACACAAGGAATACTTTCCTTGACGCTGCTCATGCTCATCCACTGTACGAACGGTCCACAGTTTTGACATACAAACTCATATTGCGGCATATCGTCATCTCCTCTTCAGCCTGTTCATCGGTGGAGCCAAGGGGCTACCCATCGGATGGTGCCCCGCGCATTCACGATTGGTTTTGCTTTCCTCCTACAACCTTACTAACTGGGGAGAATATCCCTGTCAAAGATGGAGGTCGGTATCCAAAGGGTGCAGCAGGCATTCGGAACATCGACGATACCGCTGATCCGGCCTTCAACCGGGGCCGTACTGAGCAGCATGTAAGCTTGTTCGCCAGTTAAGCCCATTGTCGTTTTCAGATAGTCGATAGCGTTCAAGCACGCTCGGCGGTACGCGATGTGGGCGTCAAGGTAATGCTGCTCCCCCGTTGTCTCATGGACGGAAATGCCCTCAAATACGAGAAACTCCGAGTAATGAGGATCAACCGGCCCAGGCTTAAATACGGGATTTTCGATGATATTGTATTTGGCCATCCCTCCTTTGATGAGATCGACATGGAGATCCACCCAACCGGCCATTTCGATGCCGCCGCAGAAGGAGATCTCACCATCCCCTTGTGAAAAATGAAGATCGCCTAGTGAAAGCTTGGCACCGTCAACGAAGACGGGGAAATAAATTCGCGTGCCCTTGGACAGATTTTTAATGTCACAGTTGCCGCCATGCTCCCGAGGCGGAACCGTACGCGCCGCTTCCCGGGCAATCCGGTTGAATTTCTCCCCCTTCAGCGAGCCGAGTACAGCGCTATCCGGTGAAGGCAGGTTAGCTAATCCGGGCACTCGGTCAGGATTCTTAGCAACAAGCTCCTTTTCCCGTTTGTTCCATTTATCCAGCAAGGCATGGGAAGGGGCGGTTCCGATTAATCCGGGATGTAAAATTCCGGCAAACTTAACGCCCGGTATATGGCGGGAGGTAGCGTAAATCCCGTGGAAATCCCATATCGATTTTGCCGCATCAGGGTAATGATCCGTCAGAAACCCGCCGCCGTTTTGCTTGGCAAAAATGCCGTTAAATCCCCATTGCGACTCCGCAAAGGTACCTATATCCAGAATGTCCACAACAAGCAAATCTCCCGGCTCCGCACCGTTGACCCAGACCGGTCCGCTTAACACGTGTACGCGATGCAAATTCACATCCCGAATATCAGACGGATCGTCGTTGTTCTGAATTTGACCATCCGTCCAGTCTTTGCACTCCATACGAAATTCCGTTCCCGGATTGACTGACACGGTGGCCGGGATATCGGGATGCCAGCGGTTATGCCCGGGAGTCTCCTGCTCCTCCATCGGTTTGTTTAAATCTACACGAAACAATACATCAGCCATTCAAATCTCCTCCTTAACGAATGAAGTCAATGAAAGGGAACGATACCATGATCAAAAAGGGGCAGGTCGAAATGAAAAGTTCGTCTGCCCCTTATATCGATCAACTCATACAAGCCCCTCTTGCCTTTCCGACATTCTCGCCCCTCAAACTATATATAGAGAATGACGGAGATATTATTTCTGTCCAATCAAATTTGTTTTTTCGTTAGGAAGTCCTTCGATTGGACATTCTTCGGTTCCAATGGTTGATCTAGTGATCGCTTCTACTTGTTCACGGGCTTTTACAGGGTCGGATACCCATGTTTTATAGAATTCGAACGGGCATTCCGCAACCCCTTTGTCTCCTTCTCCGGAATGAATGATCCCTGTATATCCTCTGTGCAGAAGTTTAAAGAGATGGTTTTGAGATTGAGCCGTTTTCCTGAAATCCCGGATCTGGGACATCGAGATCTCTGCATATTGAATACCATTTTCTTCGGTACCGCACTCTCCCAGCGTACGGCCGTCAAAGCCAATGATCGATGAATGGCCAAAATAAGAATATACTCCATCAAATCCGGAAGCATTGGCTACGGCTACATAGGTGTTGTTAGCCCAAGCCATGGACTTGGCGATCAAAATTTGTTGTTCTTTGGCAGGATACATATATCCCTGGCATCTTACGATGAGTTCCGCTCCCTTTACGGCACAATCACGCCAAATTTCCGGATAATTTCCATCATCGCAAACAATTAAACTGACCTTAAGCCCTTTAGGTCCCTCGCTTACATAGGTCTTATCTCCAGGGTACCAGCCCTCGATCGGAGTCCACGGTATAATTTTTCTATACTTTTGGACAATCTCTCCCTTGTTGTTCATAAGAATAAGTGTATTGTACGGTCTTTTATTCGGATGCTCTTCGTGTCTTTCTCCTGTTAATGAGAACACTCCCCATACATTGGCTTTTCTGCAAGCTTCCGCAAAGATTGCCGTTTCTTCGCCGGGAATCATCGATGCCGTTTCATACATTTCTTTCTCGTCATACATAATGCCATGCGTGCTGTATTCCGGAAAAATGACAAGATCCATACCGGGCAAGCCCTGCTTCATACCAACGATCATTTCTGCGATTTTCTTGCAATTCTCCAATACCTCAGATCGGGTATGCAAACGCGGCATTTTGTAATTCACAACCGCTACCCCTACTGTGTCATGACTGCTGGAAATATCCCCATGTCTCATACTGAAAAACCCCTCTCATCGTTTGAAATTTAATTGGGACCTGCTTTAAGGAACAGCTCATGCATGCAAAAACTTTTTTTTCATTTCAAAAGCTCTTCAAAGGAAAAGCTGTCCCGTTCAAGTTTTGTTCGGGTAAGAAGCTGAACGGCATTCCATGCTTCATCAAGCGACTGTACCCACACCACATGAATCGTCGGAGGAACCTCGATATGCTTGTTGGCAAGCGGGGCAAGTATCGTGCGAATGCCTCCATGCTTGGCGGTCAGCATTTTCCGACCAAAAAAGGCGCATTCTCCGACCATTCCCGCGACATTCAAACTTCCGCATACCGCTATATCCTCGGGTATGAAAACCCCGTGTTTAGCCGACAACGCCGATAGGGCCATGGCCAGGGTAAAGTCCTCCGTCCTTTCGCCGGCTGCCGCACCCTCGGTTTCAAAATAATACCGGCCCGATAAGCAATAACGATTCAAGGCTGCTTCTATAGGCAGCACATTCCATTCCCCAGACTCCATTTGAGGTACTCTGATTTCGACTTCTGCAGCGGGAACAACGGCAGTCCAGATCTGTATGATTTGACCGGCGGTTTCCTTATAATTCGACAGGACTTTGATCTTGCCCGGGGATGGCTGACGAAGCAAAGGCTTTAATCCGTTTCGTTCACGCCATACCCTCTGTTCTTCAATAGAGCGGGAAAAATGTCCGGCTCTCTTCACATGTTCCGCAAGCACAAGCGCTGCTCCTGACTGTACGGCCAAATCCCCGGCCGAACGGATCCGCCCGCCCAATTCACGGAATCGGGTGGACAAACGGTCGGGACATTCCGCTATTCGCCTCGCACACTCGATCACGGCCTCGACGGCCTCCCGTGTAAAATGCGGAATTTTGCCATCCCTTCGAATTTCCTGGGCGACAAACAAAGCCAGCTTATACCGGTTCTCCTCCGTATCCGACATCGTCTCATTCATATAGACCTCGTACCCATAACCGCGGATTCTTGACCGCAATGCGGGATGGATCTTGTCGACATCAGGCACATTTCCGGCAATCACCATCACAAAATCACTGGGAACGGGCTCCGTGCGAACCATGGTTCCGCTGGAACCGGGGGAACGCCCGGTAATGGCCAGCTTCTTTTCCTGAAACGCCGTAAGCAAAGCCTGCTGCGATTCTAACGAGAGCATCGCGACCTCATCGATGAACAGCACACCTTTATGGGCAAGATGAATGGCTCCAGGCTCAACCAAGTGATGGGGCTTGGATTCCAAGCCGCCGGATTGATACGGGTCATGGCGAACATCTCCAAGCAGCGCTCCTGCATGCAGTCCCGTTGCATCGATAAATGGCGCTTTAACCTTGCCGGAGTTATTCACCAGATAGTTGGGAATTTGCTCCGAAGGCTTAGCCTTCAGCGATTTTGCAAACCAAACGATCATGACCGTCAGAATCAGGCTGCCCATGATGTAGACGGGATTTTCCCTGGTATAAGCATAAAAGGCACCCACAATCAACGTAACGGCCCCGGCAAAGCCTAATATCCAGCGCAGAGAAGAAACATTCGTCCGAAATTCCCGTTCCCGCTGCCTGACTACCGCTTCTCCATGTCCCGCCGACAAGACCCTTACCTTGGGCATGTTGTTCGCTTTTCCCCTTGCCTCCACGATGATGTCCTCTAAGTTGGAGGCCGGCAAAAGCTCAGCCATCGCCTGCCCCAGCATACTTTTACCCGTTCCGGGTTCGCCGATGAGCAAAACCGACCGTTTTTGCCGTGCCGCCAGCCGAATGATGGCTACGGCTTCATCCTGGCCAACCACTTGATCGATCAAACGGCTGGCAACGGGGAGATCGGCAGTTGTCTTGAAATCCATGGCGGGTACAGGGAACGGTTCCTCTTCGAGTAAATGAGGAGAGAGATAGCGTTCGAACAAGGCTTTTACTTTCGGCGAAGCATCCCTGCCCATGGGTTTGACCAACGGCAGCAGCCGCTTGCGCAAAACAGGATTTTGCAACAAAGGGATTAACGTCATGGCGGCCGTCTGGCGGACTTCAGCCGAATCATCGTGAAAGGCGCTTTCCCAAAAACGCCACACCCGATCAAAATCTGCCTCCATAGCCGAGACCATTCCCTTTGCCGTTGCCTCTCTTACATAAAGGTGTTTATCCGCCGCAAGCCGCATCCAGATCCGGATCACTTCTTCCGCTTCATCATCCAGAAAACGGCCGATTTCCCTCCCCACAACATAACGAAGCACCCAGCGCGGATCATTGGCAAAATGGCGCAGCGTTTGGTACAATTGGCCCCGTTTTTCCTGATAACGGATGAATGATGAAATGGTATGTTCCAGCTGCGCGACTTTTCGTGCTTTAGCAAATCGGTCCATGACAGCAGCAAACAGATGATTGACGAAATCGCCCACGGGTAAAACCACCTTAATGGCAGGGAATAAACATTAACGCATGCCGCAATTCATGGAGCGCATCATGGACGGGAGCATATCCGGATAAGAGTGCGGTATAAAGCACCATCCCGGCCAAGAAGGCAACGGCGGTCAATTGTGCCGGAAGGGACAAAAATACCTTTTCGAAGGCATGCTTCTTTTCATGCGTGTAGCTCTGTGACATGGGAATCCCCTCCTTTGGATAAACGTTGGGCTTTCCATATGGCGGATAAGCCTACACCCGCTGCCATCCCGATGGCAATCGTCGCCAGCAGAAAAATCATGGTTTTGATTTTGACCGACATCGGAGGATGAAACGCCTCCACTCCCACGGTTGTTTTCTTTTCAGCCAGCACGGAACCATTCGCCGGATGGATCGCCTGAACGGTTATTTCATGTTCGGTGCCGTCGAAAAATTGCATCCCGAATTTATAGCTGCCATCATTCGAGCGATTTTGGAGAGACAGGATGTGCGCCCCATCTTCGAGTTTGACGGCCTGAAAACGAACTTCAACGGGGTCACTGCCGATATGATCAAAGGTGCCTTCCAAATAAAAGAGTTGACCGACCCGGGCATCATGCTCGCTCGCATGTGTCTCTTGGGATTCATGGGTGAGGACGGTTGCAGACATGAGCATCATCAATAAAACGGAACTCAAACCGAACCAATGCCTACGCCGCATGGATACCCCTCCTTCTTCTCGATAGTCCAAAACCGGCGAGCAATCCGAAGAATGCTAACATCGCCATGAAGATCAAAGCATTTTGAACCTCTTTGGGATTTTCCTCAATGGTGACGGCAAATTGACGACTGCCTTCAGGATGACCGTTCTCATCGAACCATTCGACCGATAAAGGATACTCCCCGCGAATCGGAAACATATATTGAAACGACGCCTTTCCATCCCGGATGGCCACCGTAGAATCGATTAATTCCGTCCCTTCCACCCAAGGAAAATCGGTTGAGACAAACTTCTTCTCCGGACTCCGCAGGCGAATATGCGCTGAACCGTCCCGAATGGCCGGTATGCTCAGTTCTACTGTGGCATTATCCAAATCCGGACGAACCGCTCCCGCCGGTCCATTTTTCACTTCTACATTGACTTCCTGCTCTGCAAATGCCGATGATAAGGAAATCATTCCAACCGCCAGCACCGCCAGGCATCCCACGATTAAGCCTTTTTTCATCCGCCTCAGCCCCTATAAGTCATGATTTGAGTGACATCATTAGAAAGAGAACTAGCCCATTACAGTGGCGGAACCGTTCAACATTTGCGCCTGATCCCCCGTTATGCAGCTTTCTCATTCAACACGCTCGCAAGCGATCTCCCGGAGTCTGGCTGCAGCTTGGTCGGCGCCCACAGGCTGCTCGCAGGCAAACCCCCGGCAAAGATAAACGGTCGTTCGCCCGTTTTGCAGCCGGTACTCCTTTAACCAGGGGATGGCCTCCGCCATGCGCTCGCCCTCCGCGTCCGCGGGCTTTGCAATCCACACGGCCCGGGGCAAAAACAGCGAACGCACCTCTGCCAGCAGCCTCTCTTGCTCCGGATCTTCCCGCTCGCCGACCACCACGACCTCCTGGGATGGCCCGAGAGCGATATCCCAAGCCGATAAGAGAAAGGTGTGAGCTGCGGGGAACCGTTCCACCTCCCCGGCCAAGGCCTTCAATTGCGCATCCGCCCTCTCTTCCCACCGCGTATTCCCGGTCATCCGGGCGAGCCACAACATATCCATTGCAAAGACAGCGTTGCCGGACGGCATCATCCCGTCATGACTTACCTTCGGCCGGGCCCAAAGAGACTCCGCGTCCGAACCGGTCAGAAAACAACCGCCGCTCTCGTCATCCCAGAAAAGCCCCCAGACATCTTCCGCCAGCTCCTCCGCCTTTACAACCCATTCCACCTCCCCGGACGCCTGATAAAGCTCAAGAAGCCCCCAGATATAAAAGGCATAGTCGTCCAAATAGCCGGGAATCCCTGCATCGCCGTCCCGATACCGGGCCAACAGTCGACCGTCGTTCCGACGCATCGCCTTCCACAGCCACGAGGCCGCACGGCAAGCCGCCGACAGATACCGGGGATCGCCCAACACCCGGTACCCCCGCGAAAAGGCGGCGATCATCAATCCGTTCCAGGCCGTGAGGATTTTGTCGTCCTTGTGCGGGCGCTCCCGCCCCTCGCGTGCCTCCCACAGCTTCCGCCGCGCTTGTTCCATCCGCTCCTCCAGGACTTCCGGCGCCAGCCCGAATTCCCGCGCCACCGCCTCCGAATCCGTGTCGATCGTGTGAAGCACCGAAGTGCCGCGCTCAAAATTCCCCTCCTCGGTCACGCCGTAATACCGGCAGGCCATCCGGCCCGCCTCCTCTCCCAGCACGCGGCAGATATCATCCGGCGTCCAAACATAAAACTGGCCCTCCTTGCCCTCTGTATCGGCATCCTCCGCCGAATAAAACCCTCCTTCCGGGCTCGTCATGTCCCGCAGCACATAGCTGAAAATCTCCTGTGCTACCTGAGCCCAACGGGACGTTCCTGCCGCCTGATACCCTTCCAAATAGGCCAGCGCCAATAGGGCGTTATCATAGAGCATCTTCTCAAAATGCGGGATCAGCCACAGCTTGTCGGTGGCGTAACGGGAAAATCCGTAGCCCAGATGGTCATAAATGCCTCCCCGCCACATTCCCCGCAGATTGCCCTCCACCATGTTCAATGCATCCTCACGCCCGGTTCTGGCGTAAAACCGGAGCAGAAACATCAACTCGTGGGGACGCGGAAATTTCGGCGCCCCGCCGAACCCGCCGTAAGTCTCGTCATACCTGGAACGAACGTAATCGAAGGCCAAAGCCATCGCCCCGTTGTTTACCTCTCCGCGAGCCGCCGGATGCATCCCCGTGGTCAGCTTGCGCACAACGTCACGACCGGTCTGCCGCAGGCGATCCCGATCGGTCTTCCACAGGTCGGCCGTCCTCTGCAGCAGATCCATTAACCCATGCCGCCCGTGCCGGCTCTGTTTCGGAAAATAGGTCCCGCTGAAAAAAGGTTCCTTCTCCGGGGTCATGAACACGGTCAAAGGCCAGCCTCCCTGCCCGGTCATCCCCTGGCATACTCTCATATAGAGATGGTCCACGTCCGGCCGTTCCTCCCGGTCCACTTTGATCGACACGAAATGGCGGTTGAGCAGCTCCGCCACCTCCGGGTCTTCGAAGGACTCCCGCTCCATCACGTGACACCAGTGGCACGTACTGTACCCGATGCTGAGGAAAACGGGCCGATCCTCATCCTTCGCCTTCTCAAAGGCCTCTTCCCCCCATGGATACCAATCTACGGGGTTATGCGCATGCTGCAGCAGATACGGGCTTTTTTCACGAATCAAAGGGTTCGTGTACCGGTGTTTGCGGCTGTCTTGAGCCATCTTGGTCTGCCACCTCCCTGAACGCTTTTCTTATATTCCGGCACCCGCTTGCCAAAAGAGCCATGTCTTCCACCAAAGCGAAGACGGAGCTTATCGATCCGGACAGCGGTCCTTCATTCGCTGGACACAACGCATTGGGCAAAGCCCTGCATAAACTTATCCCGGTCCAGATTGCGCCCGATGACCACGTACTCGCTATGCCGGGGTTCTTCCGGCTCCCGGTTCTCTTCCCGGCGCAGAGACGTCAGCATACGTACACTCTGGAAGACCAGCCGCTCCGAATATCCCCGGGCCCGGAAGATGCCTTTTGTACGATAGACATCCTCGCCGTGTTCCAGAAGAACCCCGTTGAACCATTCCATGAACCGGTTCATATCGACGGGACGGTCCGTCCGCAGAACAAAAGACGCCACTTCATCGTCGTGCTCGTGTTCCACATCGTCCAAAAACGCGGGATCGACCTCCAGCTTGGCGGCCAACTCGAAGGCGCTGACCCCGAGAATCTTGTCGAGTTCGATATTCGCGAATTGAGTGTGATACAGTCTGGCCATCGGATTAAGGGCTCGGATCCGCTGTTCCACGCGCTCTAATTGGGGTTTCGGCACCAGATCGGTCTTGTTCAGCAGGATGATGTCGGCGAAGGCCGACTGTTCCCGGGCCTCGACGCTGTCTTCCAAATTGCGCTCCAGGTTGACTGCGTCGGCTACCGTAATAAACGAGTCCAGTTGAAACCGGGACTTGATCTCATCGACAATAAAGAACGCAGAAGCGACCGGGGCGGGGTCCGCCAGACCCGTCGTTTCGATCAACACGGCATCGAGTTCGGAGCGCCGGGCCAGATCCGTCAGGGTCCGGACCAGGTCCTCCCGAACGGTACAACACAGACAACCGTTATTAAATTCCACCAGCTCCTCGTTATCCTCGGTGACCACCAGCTGTCCATCTATGCTGATCTCACCGAACTCATTGACGATAACCGCCACTTTGTACCCGTGCCGACCATGCAGGATATGATTGAGAAGGGTTGTTTTTCCCGACCCCAGGAATCCCGTCACTACGGTAACCGGAATCCGCTCCGGTGAATATAGCTGTTGTACCATTATCGCCACCGCCTCCATTAGCTCATTAACTTGCCTCTATCCGCCGCCACGACGCTTCCCCAAGCGGAATGGAGGATAAGCGCCGGACACGCGGGCGGCATAGGTTAGCCGCCTGCGTATCCAGCCGTTTCGGTTTACATCTCCCTGTGGGGCTAAGGGGTAGGAACCACCGTCTTGGTCATGGCCGCAATGCCCTGCTGCAGAATCTCCCTGCGGGTTGCCGGCGGAAGGACGTCGCCCTGCAATTGATCGTAAGGCACGGCAACCCAACTGTCGTCGCCCCACAGGCGCTCCCCCGCCATATCTTTCATCTGGCTGGATCGCTCCGACAGCAGAACGCCCAAGTCCAGCAGCCACGAGTGATTAAGCAGCTTTTCCTCCCTTGCCGCATTGGCGTACCGCTTGCGGGACTCCCAGAACAGACGCAAGTCTGTCTTCGCAAGACCTGGCAGAAGGATGTCAAGATAGCTGGTCAAGTGATCGAAAAATTCATGATGAAAAGTCCGCAATGTGGCTTCATCCGAGTCGAGGAGGTGCTTGTTCATCGTATCCGCCAGCTTTCGGTCCACGGACTCATTCCATACGTATCGCGGCGCGTGAATATGGACCTCGGCGTAATCCGTCTTGAACCCTTCCACGAGCCCCGACCATTCTTCCGTATGGTCAAGCCAGTCGGATAAGATCTGACGCCACTTGTTAAGCGGCTCACCCGGCAGTACCTGCACCCCGGGATGGGTCAGCTTGGCTAGATTGTAAAGCGTAAAATTCCGGGCCTTCGAACTGACGGTTTCGTGCGGCGCCCCCGTGAATCCGCACGGACGCAGAGCCCTGAATAAAGTCCGCCCCGAGTCGTGAGCGGCAAAGCGTACGAAGGAGTCGGCCAGAAACTTGTTGGTCACCTGCAGCCGCAGCCCTTGCCGCACCGCCGGCACGCCCAAGTCTGTATACCGGCTGATTCGCTGCCAGACGTGCTCCATATTGGCTACGAAGAAGCCTCCGGTGAAAGGGTTGGCGTACAAGTCTCCCCACACTTGCGTGACGCCTTTATTCTTGTCATCGTCAATCATGCAGTCGAGCTCGTTAAGGGTGGCGAATAGGCTCGCACCCCGGTACTTCTCGTCGTCGGCGCTGCACGGCATCACGCCAACGCCAATGACAGGCACACGCCGGCCGAAGTGAACCGTAGAGAGGTGCCGTGCCAAATCTACAGCGATTCCGCTGCCGGTGCCGCCTCCCATGGAAAAGCAGACCAGCACCATCGACGGCAACCGCGTCTGGTCCACACTCTGGACGAAGTCCTTCAGCTCCCGCTTAAGAAGCTGCGGACCATCATAGTAGTTTTTACCGTAAATGGCTTTGGCCAATGCCCTCGGAAAATGCTCGCCGGGCTTAGGAATCTCGATGTTATCCGGAAGCCAGGGTTCGTAGTCGGGATTCCAATCATACCGGAGAAATTCGCGCTTGAGAAATTCAGGATAGCGCGCCAGCGAGCCGAATAATTCCTCTTTGCTTGGTACCTCGAGCGAAACCGTGCGGATACGGGCGCGATCCCGCGGAATGTTGCGCTCCTCCAGGCGTTCCAGAAAGCCTTGGGCATAGTCCCGGGCCCGAACCATGTCCTGCTCGCCGATATCGATGGCCAGCGCCGAAAAACGGGCGCGGGGATCCTCCAGAAGATCCTCGACCTCCCCCTCGCGCAGCATCGCGTCCACAAAACCTACCCCCGTTCGACCGATTCCCACGACGTGTATGCTGTGAGGGGACTGCATACCGGAAGCACTGTGATACATTGAAAAACTCATCGTTTAACCTCTCCTTTCGTTCCTGTGGTACAGCGTTGAGAAACTCATGATTTCGCATCTCCTGTCCATTGGCGAACGGGCGGCAGCTTTCGTTGTCTCAGCACCACGCGCTCCTGGAGGTAAAGCCCGTATCCTCATCGAGAAACCCGAGGTCGTGAAGGATATGGGCAGCGGAGGTCGCACGGTCATCCACGATGTACACCCGGTAATCCTCAACAAACAGGCCCGGATCTCTTGAAATGACGCCTTCCTCGATTAACCTCACGCCTTCCTCCAGGTGGCTGCGCTTCACAGCGGATGTCCACAGGGGGGTTCGAATGTAAATTTGTTCATCGTCCACGCCCGTCACCTGCAGCGTCTTCCTCCCCGCGACGGTGGGAACCTGGGCTCCCTTGCCGTACTTTTGCTTCACCAACGACCAGTTTAGCGGCATGGCAGATACCTCCTTACAAGATGGCCTGGGGCAATTCTTCTCCCCGAATGGCTTCGTAGGGCACGACAATCCAGCAGGCGCAGCCCCAAAGACACTCACCGGCCATGCCTTCAAACCGCAGCGCCGGCTCGCACAGGAGCACCCCCAGGTCCAATAGCCAGGAATGAACCATGAGCTTATCTGTCCATGACAGCTGATCGTAGTCTTTCCGGGCGGCATGGAAGACCTGCAGATCCGTTTTCCTGACCCTCGGAAGCACGTACTGAACGAACGTGCCGCCCTTGCTCTTCGACCGCACCATTTCCGGCGGGTTCACAGGCGCGAAGACTTCGTTTAGCTTTCCGGCGACAGCGGCCAGTTCACTATCCAGATTCGCACCCTCCGGGGCAGCCACCCGCATTTCCAGAAAATCCGCCTTGTAACTATCCTTCAGGCCCAGTTGAGAGGCCGATACCCCTTTTTCCGGATCTCCATATCCAAGCACGTGTATCCAGCGCTCGCCATATTGCGTGCGTGCTGCCGCGTGTTGGGTTGGCGGCGCCCCGATCCAGTTGAGCAGACGGAGCGTTTCCCAGAGGTCGGTACCCTTATTCCGGGTAAGAAAACTGGCGATTTCCCGGTCTACCCGCTGGTGGGTTGCCTGAAGATTCCCGGTGCTTTCCCAAGCCGGCTGCTGCGGCACCATAATAAACCCGGCGGTAAAGGGGTTTCGATACAGGTCGCCCCAAACCTGAATAACCCCTTCGTTCTTATCCTGATCCAGCATGCAATCCAGCTCATTGAGCGCCGGAAAGAGCTGGCTGCCGCGAACTTCTTCGGGATCGCCTTCGCACGGCGCAATGCCTACACCCAGCACGAGGCTGCGGCGTCCGAATCGGACGTTGGACAAATGGCGGGCAAGATCCACTACGATACCGCTGCCTGTACCGCCGCCCAGTCCAAATACAACGCACACGACAGATTTACTGTCGGCGGCCTCCACGCTCTGCGCAAAGAGGTTGAGTTCTTCCAGCAGGGGCCGTGACTCATTGTAATAGCCATGTCCATAAATAGCCTTGGCCAATGCCCGCGGAACGTGCTCTCCGGGCTTGGGCATCTCGATGTCCGCCGGAAGCCAGGGTTCATAGTTGGGATTCCAGTAATACCGTGGATATTCCAGCTTCAGATACTCCCGATAGCGGCGCAGCATGGCAAAAAGTTCGTCCCGGGAGGGAACCTGCAGGGCGCATGTCCGCACCTGCACCTGGTCTTGCGGCAGCTTGCCGGCCAGTTCCCGGATGGGCGCCAGGTTCTCGTCACTTGTGTCGACAGCCAGAGCCGTAAAGCGTACACGACTGTCTTCAAGCAAGTCGTCGACGCCATCATGGAGCATCTCCCCGATGACGTCGGCGCCGGCCTTACCCAGGCCGATGACATGTACGGCTACGGGAGTAGAGTCCTCCTTGGCAATCCGGTGAAAGCCGCGCTTGAGCGCATCGAATCGCCGCTTCTCTACTTGAGAGATTTGTCGTTTTTCCATGGTATCTCCTCCTGAATCTTTCGTTTAAAATTTGAGTTCATCCGATCGAATAAACACCAGCCCCCGCAACCTCCATGCATCACCCCATTTCGAGTTCGTGTTCGGGTTCTGCCGCGTCTACTGGATCATAGTATGGTCCCCCTCCTCCGGCATCGACAATGAAAGACCGGTATTTAGGCTTTCAGTATATTTATATAGCAATTTTCATGCCAAACTTTTTGAAATCCCTTGTTTTCAAATCTTTTTTTGAAAAAAACAAAAAAAGAAATCTTAAAATACGCCATTTTCGAGATAATTTTTATAACATATAACGTTATATATTTATTATTTTTTCTTTTTTACATCCTATAAAAAACAAAAACCTATGTATTGGACAATTTTATGTTATAATAACTGACAAAGTGTTCCGTTGTTGTTCTAAATGATGATACACAGTTAATACAATGAATGGACACTTCCGACTATATCTGCACACTTTAAACCACTTTATATTTTTAAAGGAGCGTGAATAGATATGGACACAAAGGGTAAGGAACTAAAGGTTGGCATTCTATTCTCCCTCACAGGGCCTACGAGCATAACAGAGCGGGGCCAATGCCAGGCCAGTTTGCTGGCGATCAGACAAATCAATGAACAAGGCGGTATTCATGGCAAGCGGCTGGTCCCTATCGTTGAAGATATTGCGTCCGATCCTTACCTTGCAGCGCAAAAAGCGGAAAAATTAATCTTGTCGGACCAAGTCATCGCCATTATCGGATTATATACCTCTGCTTGCCGTAAAATGGTCATTCCCGTTTTGGAAAAATATGATAGACTGCTTTTTTATCCAACCCTATACGAAGGAGCGGAACAACACCGGAACATCTTCTACTGCGGTCCACTTCCCAATCAACAGCTGCTTCACTTCATCCCCTGGATTATCACCCACTTGGGCAAAACGTTTTATTTAATCGGTTCGGATTATATATACCCAAGGGAAACCAACCGGTATATCAGAAACTTGGTCCAAAGCTATGGAGGCACCATATTGGATGAAAAATATGTCGGCTTGGGCGATCAAAAATTCAGTCCGCATATGCAGCAAATCCGCCGGATCAATCCGGATGTCATCTTTTCGACTCTCGTTGGAAACAGTGCAGGCGCTTTTTATCAACAGCACCATCAATACGCTTTAAAACAGCACATTGCCAGCTCCATTACGGCCGAAACCGAAATTACCGCCATCCAGCCTTCCTATACGGTCGGTCTTTTTTCAAGCTTCCCTTACTTTAATACGGTTGAAAACCCGGTCAATCAACAGTTTGTCGCGGAATATCGCCGCACTTACGGTACAGATACGATAAGCTCCGTTATGGAAAACGCCTATAACTCTGTTTTTTTGCTGGCAAAAGCACTGCGCAGCACCCGGACGGTTTCCACCGACGCGATCCGTCGTTCATTATCCGGTCTCGCTCTCGAAGCGCCGCAAGGCCAAATTATAGTCGATGAGAAAAATCAGCATTTATGGTTGAACTCGCGAATAGGCCGGGTCGATGAAAAATGCCGGTTTCAAATTGTGTGGGAATCCGATTCCCCCCTGCCCCCCGTTCCGTTTTTTGAAATAGAGGAAAAGAAAACGAAAACCGTTCCGAACGAGCTGCCCAAGGACATGCTGGAGAAACGGCTAACCCGGAATGAATTTCTTTTGAAAGAGTTAAAAAAGGCTACCCATTTCTATCCTTTTACTTTTGCTTTTTTTGATTCCGAAGGCGTTCTGTTGGATGTATTCCAAAACGGAGCGTCAAAGCATTCGGCAGCCGTTCCGCAGCTGAAAATCGGCAGCAGCAATTGGATACGCCATCCGCTTAACAAATCAGGCATTGGCCTCGCCCTGACTGGACATACGCTGTCTTATGCATGCTCGGATGAGCACGAAATACAGGAACTTCAAGATTGGATTACCAC
Source organism: Paenibacillus sp. Pae15 (assembly GCF_024519685.1). NCBI lineage: Bacteria > Bacillati > Bacillota > Bacilli > Caryophanales > Paenibacillaceae > Paenibacillus > Paenibacillus sp. Pae15. Next base: position 49,904 of record NZ_JALJRM010000026.1, read on the forward strand.
AGGGCTGCCCGTGAAAAGTAAATCAGATTCCAGCCGCATGGGGGTACTCGGTGTCTTTATACATAAAAACAAGGAAAATGCCATCCCTTTCCTGCTTGAGAGCATGTCCCGTTTAGCGGCCTATTGCGCCGAGCTTACCCATAAACACAACGATTACCTTTCCTTATCCACGATTCTGCAGGACATATCCGGTCAGCTTTCCAAAAGCTTGTTCGTACTCAAACAGGGGAAAATCCTGTTCCATAATGCATCGGCACAGGATTTGCTTGCAAGAAAAGGGGATCTTGTGCACATGTCGCTGGCGGAAATCTCATCGGACAACCGGGAAGAGGCCAACTATATCATGAGGACGGAAGACTCCGACAGCTTATTCGAAATCGAAATCACCAAAAGCCTCGATTGTCACTATGTTTATTTTAAGCAGCTGGCCCACCGCACTTCCGCCGGTCGAAAGGATAAAACCAAAATGACGACAAAGGATCTTATCGGTTCCAATGAACATTTTCTTCGAACCGTATCATTGGCCAAATCCGCTTCCAAAACCAACGCGAACGTACTGCTTCTCGGAGAAAGCGGAACCGGCAAAGAGTTGTTTGCACGCGCCATTCATAATGAAAGTTCAAGAAAGGAAAAGCCCTTTGTGGCTATTAACTGCGCCGCCATTCCAAAAGAGCTTATCAACGCCGAGCTATTCGGATATATGGAGGGGGCTTTTACCGGGGCGAAAAAAGGGGGAAATCCCGGCAAATTTGAAGCCGCGAACGGAGGAACTCTATTTCTTGATGAAATAGGAGACATGCCTTTTGAACTTCAGGCTACTCTGCTGCGTGTTCTTCAAGAGAAAGAGGTGATCCGGGTAGGAGGACATAAACCGATTCCGATCGATGTCCGCATTATTGCGGCAACCAATAAAAATTTGAATCAGGAAATTGCCTATAACGGTTCATTCCGTAGTGATTTGTTCTACAGATTGAACGTTTTTACCATCGAGCTTGTCCCTCTGCGCGAACGACTGCAGGATGTCGCCGAACTCTCATCCTATTACATTCATGAACTATCCCTGGATAACGGGGTGCCGGTTAAAGAAATTTCTCCGGAAGCATTAAAGGTGCTTACGCAGTACAAATGGCAGGGTAACATCAGGGAACTGAACAATGTCATGGAGAGAGCCTTCTATTTATCCGACAGATCTGCGTACATTACGGTCGAGCACCTGCCCTCATATATTGTGCATAATCTGCAGAACGAATTTCCTCATCAACCGAATTCGGTAGAAACCTTTCAAAACCTGGAACATATCAAGGAAATCAAGCAAAGAGAAAGAGACCGCGAACGGAATTTTTATATCCAGGCCTTGATCCAAAGAAAAGGAAATATCAGCCGGACCGCCAAAGAGCTGGGCATCTCCCGAACAACCCTTTATCGAAAACTGGATGAAAATAATATCAAATTCGATAAATAATCAAGCTGCGGCTCTGCAAAAAAACACCGTCCTTTACAAAGAGCATCGGGACGGTGCTTACAGGGATTAGATTTCCATTTTATTCATTAAAAGTCACTTAATTACTTCTTATAATAGCCTCTTTGCTCCAATAAATCCTGGATCGATCGGTTCGCTATATCCAATGCCTCTTTCGGCGACTTTTCGCCGGCCAATGCTAAAGAGATGGCTTCAGAGATCGATTCATGAATTCTCGGCCATTCCGGCAGGTTCGGTTCCGTTTTGGCTTTTTCGACGGACTTGATAATGTCCGGGAATTCCGGACGGGCTTTGACCACCTCACTATCCTCCAGGACGCTTTTCACTGCAGGAATGCCTCCGGCAAGAGCATACTTTTTGGCTCCTTCCCCTGTCACCCAGTCCACAAACTTGAAGGCCGCTTCCTTGTTTTTGGAAACCGAATTGATGGCCAGCGTCCAAGTGTGCGTGAACGAAACGCCGCCCGGTACCTCGGCGATGCCGAATTTATCCGAAACCTTGGGCGATTTGGCTGCATCGGCCAACTGCGGGTAAGCGGCATTCCAGTTAATCGCCATTGCCACCTTCTCATTTTGGAATGCGGACAGCACTTCCGGGAATTCATAAGTCGTGATGTCCGGCGGCATCAGCTTGTTCGTACGGAAGTTATTCACCACGTAAGTCAAGGCTTTTACCCCCGCTTCGCTGTTCACGGTCGGCTTCATATCCTGATCAAAGAAGCTGCCGCCCATGGACCAGAAATATTGGTACCAATCTTTCGGCTGGGTTTCCCCGCGCTTGCCTTGGAAGGCGATACCGAATTCCGTCGGAGATTGAGGGTTCTTGCTTTTGGTGAACTTCTCCGCTAATTGTCTATACTCTTCCCATGTGGTTGGTGGCGTAGGAATGAGATCCTTCCGGTAAATCAGGAACATCGTGCTCACGTCAAACGGCATGGCATAAATTTTGTCCCCGTATTTCACGGATTCGGCGGATGCCGGAAGGAAGCGGTCCATCGACGAATTGCTTTTCTTCAAATAATCGTCGAGCGGCTCGAACTGGCCCCCGGCGCCGAATTGTCCAATGTAGTTGTTGAGCATCAGCACCACGTCCATGCCTTCGCCTTGGCCCAGAAGCTGAGTCGACACTTTCTGCAAATAGCCGTCGCGTCCGATTTCCTGAACGGTAACCTTAATCCCGGTTTCCTTCTCGAATTCCGGCGCGATTTGGCTCAGCGCATTGTAATAAATCCCGGAACGGGCCGCTACCGTAATGGCCTCCTGCTTGTTCTCTCCCTGGCCGTTCGCGCCGCCTGCGGATTGCTGTTCCGGCGCCGGTGCGCAGCCAGCGGCACTCAAAACGAGCGCCAGCAAACTTGCTATGGTTCGTTTACGCATGAATAAATTCCCCCTGTTTCATTAATTTTATGTTATTTCACGGCACCCATCGCAAGGCCTGAAACAATATGCCTTTGCACAAGCAGCGTGAAGATAAACATCGGAATCATCAGCATCGTGCCCGTTGCCGTAACCGGTCCCCACAGGATCGCGTCCTGCGTGACAAAGTTGGCGGCCATCACCGGAAGTGTTTTGGCCTTGATCCCGGTTAAGCTTAACGCAAATAAAAACTCGTTCCATGAATTCATCGCCGCGAAAATGGCCGACACCGCTAGCCCCGGCTTAGCCAAGGGAAGCACAATACGGCACATCGCTCCAAATCGGGACATTCCGTCGATCAGGGCGGCTTCCTCCAGGCTCTCAGGCAGCTCCCTCAAGAACCCCCACATTAACCAGGTTACGAACGGCAGGTTAAATGCGATGTACGCCAGCGTTAGTGAATACAAGGAATCGGTCGCGCCGATGCTGCGGAACATAATAAAGAACGGTACGACCAGAACGACCGGCGGAAACATCTTGGTGAAAAATACTGAAAAGCTGATCCACTTCTGCCCCTTGATCCGAAAACGGGCGAGACTATATCCGGTTAAGGTACCAATCAGAAGCGATAATCCGGTAGAGAGCACGGTGACAATCAAAGAGTTCAACAAATAATAGAAAAAGGGCTGCGAACGAAATACATACACATAATTCTCGAACGTCGGCTTAAAAATCCATACGGGAGGAATTTGAAAAGCCTGTGTCGATGTTTTAATCGATGTGAACATCACCCAAAAAATAGGGAACAAAAATAATACCAGCGCAGCGTAGACAAAGCCGTTGATCCATATCTTTTTACCGGGCATTTCGATTTCCCCCTATTTTTCCGAATACAATGCGCGAATGGCAAACCAGCACAATATCCCCACAACGACCGTCAGTACAATGGCCAATGCCGCCGCGTATCCGAAATCAAATTCGACAAACGCTTTCTTATGCAGGATCATGGAGATCGTTTCCGTCGCTGTTCCCGGACCGCCGCCGGTCAGAACGAAAATCTGGTCGAACACTTTGACCGCCCCTGCAATCCTCATCACCAAAGCCACGATAATCACGGATTTCATCAGCGGAAGCGTGACATGAAGCAAGGTTTGCCACTTGCTCGCGCCGTCCATTTCAGCAGCCTCGAACGGCTCGCTCGGAAGCGATTTCAATCCCGCCAGCAGTACAATAAACATAAATGGCGTCCACTGCCAGGTATCTACCAAAATCGTGGCCGGGAGCGCGAACGCGTTGGATGTGAGCAGCGCTATTTTCTCCAGACCCAATACCGTCAGAAAATAATTGAAAATCCCGAAGTTATAATCGAAAATAAACTTCCACATCAAGCCCACGACGACCGGAGTAACCATCATCGGGAAGACAAATAATGTGGTGATGGAACCGTGCCCCCGCCGGATTCGGTTGACGGCCAAAGCCAGCGCGAAGCCGAGCACAAACTGCAGACCCACACCGCCTGCAACAAAGAGAGCCGACAAATACATCGAATGGTAAAAGCCCGCATCGCCAAGCACATGCATAATATGCCTCAAGCCCACAAAAGGAGGATCATGAAGCGTCAGGAAGGTCCAATCGTGAACGCTCAGGTAAACGTTGTATAAAACAGGATAAAGAAAAACAAGCGTCATTAGCAGTAAAGATGGAATCAGCAGAATAAACTGCAGCCGGTCATCGAGCCAGACGAGGATGCTTTTCTTTTTTTGGGTTGACGGTCGATGAGCTGCATGTTCCAATGTTTGCAGGTTCAAATTGATCACTCCTTTATTCCAGATTGCTGTGCCGATGGAAAGCAGAGCTGTGATCCTCGAGCTTCGAAGCAGCATAGCCTAGACAAATCGCATCGAAAACAATATGTGCGCACTGGTCGAATAGCGAACCCAACGGTTGGATGCTGGCACTTTCATTGGCCCTGCGGTATTTGGTTGCCGCCGGGATATGAAGAAGCAAGCTGGCCAGGGCGCCTAACTCCGATGAAGGCTCGGTCGTGACTGCAATCACCGTACAACCCAGTTCCTTGGCTTTCCTCGCTGCCCAAACCACGCTTTGGGTCGTACCGGAGCCGGAAACCGCAACCAGCACATCCTCTCTGCCGATGGAAGGCGTGATGGTCTCCCCGACAACATACACGTCGGCGCCCAAATGCATCAAACGCATGGCAAACGATTTGCCCATCAAACCCGATCTTCCTTCGCCTATAACGAAAATCCGTTTATTTTGAAGAGCGGCGACAATCCGTTCCATCCCGCCCTCTTCCTGGCGCTCCAGGACTGTTCCTATTTCCTCGAGAATGGACCTAATATAACTCATCCAGGTTTACTCCTTTTTCAATTGATAGAATGTCTTTGCCGCTGCCGCCGGATCCTTCGCCTTCGTGATCGCAGAACCGATAATCATCACATGCGGATAGATTCGAGTCAGCGCCTGAGCCATATCAACGGTAATTCCACCGGCGAAGGCCAGCTTTCGCCCTTCCCCAGATAAACTAGGAGGCACATAAAAACCTTCCGTCCCTTGGGTACTTCCCTGCATTTCCTGCTGATCCTTGCTCACGTGAAGGCAAAAGATCGCATCGGAATACATTTGCAAGGCTTCCAGCTGCTCCTCCGATGTGTGAAGCAGGTCAATCATCACCTTCTTTCCCGCTTTGGCAGCCGTATTCATGCAAGCTTCAATCGTGACAAGCGGTGCCGCCCCCATCACAGTAGCTATATCGGCCCCTGCAGAGAAGCACATTTCAAATTCATAAACGGCATTGTCAAATGTTTTCATGTCCGCTACGATGACATGATCGGGATACGCATTCCGCAAAGCTCTCACGCTGTCCATCCCGAATTCCTTAATTAAAGAGGTTCCCACTTCAATCCAATCGATATATGGAGAGACCGGCCTCGTGACAGCGACCGCCTGCTCGATGGTCAACCGGTCCAACGCTAACTGAATCTTCATTTCTGCTGAAAGCCCCCCTTCATCTATGTAGGAATTCAATAACTGCAAGGTTCCATGCCCTTTTGCTCATCCATAAACGCTTCCAATTGAGCTTTGCTCGGTAATCCGTCGGAATCGCCGGGGGACATGACCGCAAGGGCGCCGATGGCGTTAGCCCGGGTTACAGCTTCCTCGATCGTTAAGCCGTCCAGCATGCCGCTGACAAAGCCGACTGCAAAACCGTCGCCCGCTCCTACCGTGTCGACTACCTTCGCCACCTTAAACCCGGGGATACACCCTTCAATTTCCGCAGTCCGGTAGTAGGCGCCCTCCGCGCCAAGCTTTACAACGACCACCTTTACCCCTTGTTCCAGGTAAAAAGCAGCGATATCCTCGGGACTGTCGTATCCGGTAAGTATTTTGCCTTCCGAAATGCCGGGAAGCACCCAATCGGCTTGTACCGCAAACTTGTTAATCTCCCGTACCATCCGATCTTGGCTGCTCCATAGCTTTGGCCGCAAATTCGGGTCAAAGGAAACCGTCCGGTTCGCCGATTTCATCACGGACAGCGCTTTTTCGGCGAAACCGTACATGCTTGACGATAAAGCAGGAGGAATTCCTGTCATATGCAGATGGGCGGCGGACAGAAAACGTTCCGGCAGCAGATAGTCCACTCCTATTGTGCTTGCCGCGGAATGCTTCCGAAAATATTGGACCTGCGGATCGCCCGCCAATACCTTCGATTTCATTTGAAAGCCCGTCGGATGATTGGGATCGCTGCCGATATAGGAAATATCGACTCCTTCTTGCTGCAAAGCGTATTTGATGTATTCCCCGAGCGCATCCTCGCCTACTTTGCTTACCCAGCATACATCGTAACCTAGACGGGCTAACCCGACTGCAACATTCGTTTCCGCCCCTGCCAAACCTCGGGTAAAACGCTTCACTTTGTAGAGCGGTCCGACCTCATCGGCAATAAACATCCCCATGGCTTCTCCGAATGTAATCACATCCAAAGTCTTCATCTGCTTCGTTACTCCCATCTTTCGATATTACAAAGCTTTCATTATACCTGGGCTATAAGCTTGATATAACCTGCCGCGGTTTCCGTTAGGTTATCACCTTCAATAGGGAACTCTATGGCCCGCGGGATATCTTTATCGAACATGAACAGCAGCGCTCTCCAATCCTCGCCCGGGTCCGATGGAAGAGGCACCGTATGAAGCTCTCCCCGTAAGCTCTCCACATGCTTGCAGTGAACATACACCACACTGTCTTTCAGCTTCTCTGCGGCTTCGAACCGATCCGATCGCGTCCAATGCCAATTGCCGATATCAAAGGTCATCCCTACCGGAACATGATGGGAACGGCAGCTTGTAAAAAAGCGGTGAAGGTTTTCTATCGTTCCTCCCCAAGGGGTTTGGTCATTCTCTACTGTAAACTGAATGCCACGATGTCCGAGATCGAATTCCTCCAGTAAGTGTTTCAGTTGGAGGATATCGGATTGCTGCGGGTTGTAATGTCCCAGCGATACTTTGATATATTGAGCGCCGAGAGTAACCCCCTCCTCCAAGATGACCGGCAAGTCAAGGACATTCAACTGGCCGTCACTGTTCCATAGGGGTACCGGTGCCGAATAAACGGTTATGAGCGGGTACTGCCGAAGCATTTCCCTAAGCTCTTGCAAAGGATACGGAGGATTGGCAAAAAACTCCCTGCGAATTTCAATACCGCTTCCGCCCGCCTGGGCGACGACTGGAATAAAATAATGCTGTCCTAGCGACTTTACCTTATCCGCACCGAAAGCGGAGGTTGTTACAATCACTGATGTCATCGGTTTTCCCTTTCTCTGTACATATACGGTATCGGTTTCGGGAACCGGTAAACGGAACCGGTTCCACAAGAGTTCAAAAATAAACTCTCTAAAGTGAGAGAGTCCGCTTCCAAACGTTACTTCGTTTTGGACGGGGTCGATCCCCGGATGATTAATTTACCCGGAAGTTCAATGGTTTCCGCGGGGGATTGATCGCCCATAATCCGCTTAAGCACACGCTCCATGGCATTGACACCGATTTCATAGGTAGGCTGTGCAATGGTTGTAATTCCGGGAGGAATGACCGGAGCCCAGTCCAGATCGTCAAAACAGGCTACTGCAATATCCTCAGGGATCCGGAGCCCCTTCTGCTGCAGGACATTCAGTATTTTCAGCTGCATGACACCGTTTACCGCAAACAATAATCGGAATTGGCCCTGGGAGCTTGACAGATAGGCCTCAAGCTTTTGCTCCAATTGTCCATTCTCCCTGAAATCAACGACATAAACATCCGTGATGCTGGGATGGTTCGCTTGTGCAAGAAACTGGTGAAAGGTGTTGGAGCGCTCGTTGCGTGAACTCACCTTCTCAACCGGCTGTGTAAAGAACGCTATTCTTTCATATCCTTGCTGCAGGAAAAAACGCATGGCTTCCGTGGTGGCTTGAACATTATTCGTAACGACCGTATCAAAGCCGAGCTCCGGCATTTTACGGTCAACCAGTACGACCGGCGTTTGTTCCTCAGCCAGTTCGTGCAAGTACTCATTATTGTGGCCGGTTGAATTGATGATCAGACCGTCAATCCGATGGGCTTGAAGCATCATGATGTATTCCTTTTCCTTCACCGGGTCATTATCTGTATTGCACACCATCAGGCTGTATCCATGCTTCGTGCAAACATCCTCCACGCCGCGTAATATCGAAGTCGAAAAAGGGTTGGTGATATCGGCGACAATCATCCCGATGGAGAAGCTGCGATCCCGTTTTAGCCCGCGCGCCATCCGGTTTGGTCTGTATTTCAGATCGGCAATCGTTTGTTCAATTCTTTTGCGGGTTTGTTCCGATATCGAATCGAATTGCCCGCTTAAATATCGCGATATGGTCGTCTTGGATACGCCCGCCTCACGTGCCACATCACCGATTGTCGACCGGTGGGATTGTTGTTTAGACGGTTTAGAAAGGCTCTTCACTGAGTTCACCAACTTTACGATAGCCATGATGTAACCGGTTTACGGAACCGGTTACATTTCCTATCTTATTTTCTTTCCGTTTATTTGTCAACCCATATTTTTGACTCCCGTTGCTATAATAGAAAAAGCCCCCTATGTTAAGGGAGCTTTTGTTGGGTACCGAGTTTGTGATGCATATTGTATCAGCGGCAAACTGTTTTTAGAAGTTAGATGATAAAGCCTCTGGAAACAATGACCAGGAGAATGAAAAGAACAAGAATCACTCCAATACCAATACCAAAACCTCCGCAACTAAAACCACCACCAACAAAACTCATGGATCAGCACCTCCTTGCTCTAATATCACTACATCAACAAGTTATGAACGGATAACAAAATATGATTGGACATATGAACTATTTTTTTAAAACAAGAACAAGTCCGCCCTAAAAGTTCATATAGTGGATTAACCCGAATGCCTGCCTTTGACCTTTGATCAGCATAGGCACACTACTTTTGGAGGATGTGTTCAAATGAAAGCTGTTATAGCCATCATCGGAGAAGGCCGGTTGGCTGCCCTCGTGACCGACGAATTGTCGGAGCACTGCAAAATCGTTCATCAGGCCGATTTGAACAGAGGAGTGCCAAGAGCAGCTGAACTCGTTCTGGTGATCCGGGATGACTGGCATACCTTCGATGATCACCAGTCGGAAGAGATCCTGCAGCAGGCCGGGATACCTTGCCTCTACGGTTCCGTTTCGTTGGATGAGGGGGTAGTTGGACCGTTTGTTTATCCGGGCAGACCGGGGTGCTCCGTGTGTGCGCAGACCCGTCGTTATATGGCGGGAAACGGCGAATCCAACGCAATGACAAATTTATTCAATAGGCCGCCGCTGTCCGGGGAGATCCCCCGCAAAACAAGAAGTTCCCCTGCAGGATTGCTTCATACGGCCCGCCTGTTTGTTTTAGAAACGATGAGAATACTGCAGAGAAGCCAAGCTTATACAAAAGAACATATGTATATCATTAACCTTGAGACGCTAAAGAGCTCGCGGCATTTCTTTCTGCCTGACCCGTTGTGCCCCGTATGCGGCCGGTTGCCTGACGATTCATCCGCTGCAGCCCGAATTTCACTGCAGCCCCGACCCAAGATAAGAGACGGAAGTTATCGCTGCCATCCGATAGAGGTGCTGAAAGATGTTCTGGACAAAGACTATCTGGACTCCAGAACAGGGCTATTGAATGCAAAAATGCATGATCTCATCTCGCCCTTTGCTTCTGTAACTGTGAATTTGCCGACGTTCACTACGAGAGACGAGGTCGCTGGGGGACGGAGCCACTCTTATGCGAAAAGTGAATGGACCGCCATTCTGGAGGGGTTGGAGCGCCGGTGCGGATTGGCCCCCCACGGTAAACAAACCGTAATCTGCGACAGCTTTAACCGTCTTGCCGATCAAGCCGTCGATCCCGCCAAGGTGGGCTTATACACCCGGGAACAATACGCTCGGCCCGATTTCCCTTTCGAGCCTTTTGACCCTGACAGCTCGATGAATTGGGTATGGGGTTATTCGTTTTTGCACGAGCGGCCCATTCTTGTTCCGGAGTCTCTAGCCTATTATAGCCCGATCTACGGCGGCAGTTTTGTGCAAGAAGGTTCCAACGGATGCGCTTTAGGGGGAAGCATAGAGGAAGCCATTTTCTACGGAATGCTGGAAGTGGTTGAACGGGACTCTTTCCTGATGACCTGGTATGCCAGGCTGGCTGTCCCCCGCCTTGACCCCTATTCCGCGAATGACCAAGAACTGCAGATGATGATCCAAAGGATACAGGCTGTCGCAGGATATGATATTCACTTATTTAACATCACGATGGAGAATGGAATTCCAAGCATTTGGGCATTGGCGAAAACCGGGGATCCGGAGAAGATGAATATCATCTGTGCGGCCAGTGCTCATATAGATCCGATACGGGCGGCAAAAAGTGCGGTTCACGAATTGGCCGGCCTGATGTGCATTCTTCAGAAAACATTTAATGCACGTCGGGAGGAATGCTTGAACATGTTCCTTGATTCCTATCGAGTGCAGCAAATGGAGGACCATGTCATGCTGTACAGTTTGCCTCAGGCGGAAGAACGGCTGCACTTCTTGTTAGATACCCATCGTCCGCTGCGTACATTTGATGAGGAATTTAAGCGAAAGGACAGTCCCCCGGATCTGACCGATGATCTAAAGGGCTTGATTCACGTGTTTCGCCGGCTGAACCTCGATGTGATTGTAGTAGACCAGTCATCCCCGGAAACCGTGCGAAACGGACTGTACTGCGTCAAAGTGCTGATTCCGGGCATGCTGCCGATGACGTTCGGACATCACCTTACCCGCTTGTCAGGGCTGGAAAGAGTGCTTAGGGTGCCTATGGAACTCGGGTATGCGAAGCAACCGCTAACGCCTGAACAGCTTAATCCGTATCCGCATCCTTTTGTATAAGTCGCTGCCTGAACGAGCTGTCCTTCTTACAAACCGATAGCGTCTTACTAACTTCGATAGGCTGAATGTATTCACGCCATCATTCCTTTATAAGCTTTAAATCCCCTACCTTGCCTTCGGCATCGGCTTTTGTTCCTTGTACTGCAGCTCGTACAGCCGATAATAGTAGCCGCGCTGGGCAAGCAGCTGGTAATGATTGCCGATCTCGCGGACCTTGCCCTTATGCATGACAATAATCTGATCGGCGTGCTGGATCGTGGACAACCGGTGGGCAACGATCAGCGTGGTTCGGCCGGCCGAGATATTGTGCAGCGCATCCTGGACGACCAGCTCCGTCTCCGTATCGATATTGGAGGTGGCCTCGTCAAGAATAAGGATCTGCGGACGGAACGCAATGGCGCGGGCGAAAGACAGCAGCTGGCGCTGACCGAGCGACAGGTTGATTCCGCGCTCTCCCAGCATGGTCTTGTAGCCTGACGGAAGAGCACGGATGTAATCGTCCATATGCACCATGCGGGCCGCCTCGACCACCTGCTCATCGGTAATGTCTTCCTGGTTCAAGCGAATGTTCGAAGCAATATCGCCCGTAAACAGAAAAACATCCTGCTGCACGATGCTGATCGCCCTCCGCAGATCGTCCAAGGGAAGCTCTCGGATATCGATGCCGTCCAGCTTGATGCTGCCCTTCTGTATATCATAAAACCGGTTGATCAGCTGGATGATCGAGCTCTTGCCCGCTCCGGTAGCGCCAACGAACGCGACGGTCTGTCCCGGTTCAATCGTAAAGCTGACATCCTTCAGCACCCATTCGCCTTCATTATAAGCGAACCAAACATGCTCGAACGCGATTTCGCCGCGAATCTTCTGCGGAAGCTTCTTCGGCTGTGCGCTATCCACAATCGCGGGTTTCTCATCCAGCATATCGAAAATCCGCTCCGCCCCGACCATCGCCGTCTGGATTTGGTTATATTTTTCCGCGAGGCTCATGAGCGGCTGGAAAAACTGCCTTACATAATGGGTAAACGCATATACAATCCCGAAGGTAATCTCTCCGTCGATCACGCTCGCACCGCCATACCACAGCAGCAGCGCAATGGCCAGGTTGCCGAGCAAGCCGATGGCCGGCTGGAAAATCGAGTTGATTACCGTTCCTCGCATCCCCGCTTGGTAATGCTCCGTATTATGCTGGTCGAACTGCTGCCCCTGCCGTTCTTCACGAATGAACAGCTGCGTGATCCGAATGCCGGACAAATTTTCGGCCAGAAACGAGTTCAACCGGGACAAGAGGGCCCTCGTCCGCCGCTGTGCATCCCTGATCACGGAACGATACCAGAAGGTCAGCACGGCGAGAAACGGCAGCACCGTGAAGGACAGTAGCGCCAATTCCACGCTGAGCTGCAGCATAACAACGACAATTCCGATAAGCACGATGACGTCCTTGATCAGATTGACGACCACCTGGGAGTATAATTGGTTGAGCGACTCGGTGTCCTGCGTCACACGCACCACCAGCCGGCCTACCGGGTTCCGGTCAAAATAAGACATCGACATCCGGCTTAAATGATGAAATAGCTGCTCCCGGATATTAAAAATAATCGTTTGGCCGATATACTGCAGCAGGTTGCTTTGAAGATAACTCAGCAGCGCGGCACCAACGACCGCAGTAAGAAATACGGCCCCCAAGAGAAAGAAGCCGGTATAATCCTGGCTGCGGAACGTTTCCATTGCCGTTGAATCCAACGGCTCGGCACTCAGGGTCGCGCTTGCCGCCCGAATCGCAGGCCTGTCGCCCTCCTCCGTTATCGCGGCCTGCTCCTGCCCTTCCCGGAGCCAGCCGGCAACCAGCCAATCCTTGCCCTCGATGCGGACGATTTGAGCTTTCTCCGTACCCGGAGGCATAGCAGCCGCGGCGGCTTCCGCTTCTTCAGGCTCCAGACGCACATAGGCTTTTCCGTTCCATTCCGTCACGCTGCCGTATGCTTCGAAGAGCTCCGACCGGGAAGCTTCTGCCGACAGCATCGGTTTATGTAACCCGTTGATGTGTCCGTCAATGGCCACTTTAATGAGATAAGGCCGCGCAAGGTCGGCGACCACAATTAAAAAAGACAGGAAAATACAAAACAGCACCATTCGCCAATACGGCTTGGCATAAGAGAGCAGCCGGACCAGCAGCTGTCTGTCTTTAAATGTTTTGACGTCTTTCTCTACATGAATATTCATGCACCCGTACCTCCCTGAAGCAAAACAGAGGAGCCTTGCCGCCGGGTCTTCACGTCCTGGCGTTCGGCTTCCTGATCCAGGAGCTGTTTATGATACATATCCGCATAGATGCCGTTTAAGGCTAAGAGCTGCTCATGATTGCCTTGCTCGACGATCCGGCCCTCATCCATGACGATAATCCGGTCAGCGTGCTGCACCGAGGAGATCCGGTGACCGATAATAATGGTTGTCCGTTGGTTCATAACGGATTTCAGCCCTTCGAGAATCCGATCCTCCGTAATCGTATCTACAGCAGACAGGCTGTCGTCGAAGATGAGCACCGACGGCTTCTTGATGACCGCCCTGGCGATGCTGACGCGCTGCCGCTGTCCGCCGGACAGCGAAATTCCCCGCTCCCCGAGAGGCGTATCGAACTGATGGGGAAACTCAACGATATTATCATACACCTGTGCGATTTTGGCCGCTTCCGCCACCTGCTCGTCACTGTACGGCTTGGGGTCAAAACCGATATTGTCGCGGATCGTAGAAGAGAACAGGAACTGGTCCTGCGGGACGATGCCAATCTGGCCGCGCAGCGTTTTCAGCGGTATTTCATGGATGTCATGACCGTCGATAAACACCGTGCCCCTGGGCGGATTGTAGAGCCTTACGAGCAGATGCACGAGCGTGCTCTTGCCGCTGCCTACCCTTCCGACGATCGCAAGACTGGAGCCTTTGGGTATCGTCAAGGATATATCCCTCAACGCGGGACGTTTGGCTTCCGGATAGGCGAAGGTCAGATTACGGATCTCAATGTCCCCGTGAATCCGGTCAATCTCCGGTTTGGCGATGACATCATCCACAATATCCGGCTGAGTATTGAAGATTTCGAGCAGCCGAAGCTCGGACGCTTTGCCGCGCTGCAGCAAATTGACCACCTTGCCCAGGTTCTCGATAGGTCCCATGAGCAGCGACAGGTAGGTATTGAAAGCTACGAATTCACCTAGCGTGATGACATCTTTGAGCACCATGATGCCTCCGACGACGACGGAGACCAGAAAGCTGAAGCCTACAATGCCGGCGCTAAGCGCCCCGAACAGCGAATTCGAACGGACGAACCTCCGGTTCATATTGACCGCATGCTGGTTGTCTTGGGCAAAAAGCTTTCTCACCGCCTGCTCCTGTACAAATGCCTTAATCACCCGAATACCGGCCGTAAATTCCTGTACACGGCTGGTTAAATCGGAGATGGCCGCCTGCATGTCGGCCGATTGCTGCATGATTTGTTTATTGAAACGGTACGCAAGCAAGCTGAGCAGCGGCAATGGGAGCATCGTAAGCAAAGTCAGCCACGGATTAACGAAGCTCACCATGGCCGTAACCGATACGACGATCAGGAAAAGGGCCTCCATGACGTTATAGTACCCCTGCATCGTCACCTCTCGAATGACACCCACATCACTGATGGCGTGGGACATCAGGTCCCCGATCCGGCGATTGTTGAAATATTGGGCCGACAGCTTTTCCCAATGCGCAAACAACTCTCCGCGCACACGCATCTCCAGCTGACGGGATAAACGAAACATGTAAATGCGGGACGCCGAACGGAAGAATGCGATACCTAGACCTGCTGAAGCCATCCATACCGCAAAGTTGACGGCCTGCCCGTAAGTTAGTCCCCCGATTTGCAGGCTATCGGTAAAGCGGCCGAGCAGCCATGGAATAATCAGTTGAAGCATGGATGATATGGACAATAATGCAAACCCTATGACATAAGGCCAACGATTGGCCTTAATGTGATCCCAAAAAATATTTTTCCTCTCCATCGGTATCCTCCGGCGGTATGATCATATCTATAGTAAGGTTACCGTGATCGTGATAAAGAAACCATGGATTTCTTTACTACAAACAATGGACTATTCTACTTTTTTAAAATGCCATATATGCAGTTTGGCTCTTCCTCCCTTAATCCAATGATCAAGAGGCTTCCAGAGATTCGAATCATCCTCTGCAGCTTCAGCGCCGGCTCTCGCCTGCTTCATCGAATGGTACTCCTCCTCGCTGAGCCCGTTCCAAATCTCCACAAACAGGTTCGGCTGGTCGGTCCCTTCATAGAGCTCCAACTGCTGATACTGCCGCCTGATTCCATCCGACCACTCAAGATATTTGTTCCTGCAAGCCTCTTCAATCCGGTATTCAACAAAAACGATGCACATTTTTTCACCTGCTTTGCTTTATTTTGTTGAAGAAAATGATACACTAATATTGGTCGGCTGCAATAAACTAATGAAAAAAAGTGTTTGGAGGTTAGACATGGACACCGGAACCCATCTAGTGGTTGGACTTGGACTGGCAGGCCTCGCCTATGTCGACCCCGTCGTTGCCGCCAACCCGTCCGTTGCCACGGCAGTATTAATCGGAACGGTGGCAGGCTCGCAAGCCCCCGATTTAGACACACTTCTGCGGTTCAAAGGGAATGCCGTGTATATCAAGAATCATCGGGGGTTGTCACACTCGATTCCTGCGCTTTTTATATGGACAGCGCTCATTTCCGGCTTGCTGTGGCTTTTTTTTGACGGCTTGCCCATGGCTCATGTCACGATGTGGGTATTCATCGCCGTTGCCTTTCACGTATTTACGGATTTGTTCAATACCTACGGTACGCAGGCGCTGAGGCCGTTCTCGGACCGCTGGGTGTCATGGAATATTATCCATATTTTCGATCCCGTTATTTTCCTGTCCCACATACTGGCGATATTTTTATGGGCTCTCCAGCTAGCAAGGCCGGAGGTTCTCTTTCCGTTATTGTATGTATTTATTGCCGTCTATTATATATGGAGGTCCTGGGTTCACCACGACCTGGAATCACGGCTTTACAAAAAAGATGCGTCTTACAAGCCCGGCGACCGTTACACGCTGATTCCGACGGTTCATCTGCACCATTGGCAAATCATTAAGCAGGGATCGGATGGCTGGTTCACCCTAGGCGAGTACAAAAATGGTATCATTAAATGGATTGACCGGGTAACCTGTGATAACCATCCCGCCGTCGATGCCTCCAAAAGTCATCCGAATATTGCGTCGTTCCTGTATTTTACCTCTTTCGCCTGCGCGGAAGTCAAAGAGCATCCGTGGGGGTATGAGGTCCGTTGGATGGATGTGAGATACCGGCACCGCAAGCAGTATCCTTTTGTTGCCGTTCTGATGATGGATACCAAGTTCAGGACGCTGGATTCCTATGTCGGCTGGGTCAGCGAATCCCGGCTGGAGAAAAAACTGCGTGTGGACTTGTATTAGGCGTAGGCGTAATATGGAGATGGTGATTCAGATGCTTATTGCGGGGCTTTGGAGGGATTTCCAGCGGAATCGTCGAATTCTTTTTTGATCCACGATAAAAAAGCTCAAGGATTTCTCCTTGAGCTTATATTGATGAAGCTTCTCACTATTAGCGAGCTTGGCCGCCAGCAATGGCTTGCTCGGCGATTTGCACCAGGCGGCGAGTGATGTGGCCACCGATTGCGCCGGTGTCGCGAGTTGCCATATAACCGTAGTAACCGTCTTGAGGAATTTGGATGCCTAATTCTTGGGCTACCTCATACTTTAATTGATCCAATGCCTGAGAAGCTTGTGGCACTACCAAAGCGTTGCTGCTGCGGGATTGTCCTGCGCCCATGTTCAGCACTCCTTTCAATTGAATGATTTCTTTGATGTAATTTTGCAAGCTTGCAAGCTTATTATGTGTTACAGCTTTAGAACTATACGCATCTTTTGAAAAAAACTTTTTAAGTTTCAAATGTTGTTGCGAAAGGCAGGTGTTATGCGTTATGAGTAAAGGGCTCGCATTGTTTTTTGCAATCGTCGGGACGGCCCTGCTGGCGGCCATCAGCTACTTTATGTCGGCGGGAAGACCCTGGATGGCGGTTCTTTTTGCGTTCATTTCATTAGCGTTTATCGGCTCGGGATTTGTAGTAAAAGCAAAGCAGAGAAAATCAAAAGAATAGGAGCCTGCCGGCGGACAAAAACCGTCGTCCGGACAGACTCCTTTATCCAAAAAACTACAGCACCACAAATCCCATTTTTTTTTTGACCTGACGAAGTACCCGGTTTGCTTGCACTTCGGCCTTCTCCTTGCCTTGACGCAAGACCTCATACAGCTCGCCGGATCCTCTGATTTCGGCGTACCGCCGCTGAATCGGCTCAAGCACCGCGACAACGGCTTCGGCTAAATCTTTTTTGAACGGCCCGTAGCCTTGTCCCTCGTACTGCGCTTCGATTTCACTGATCGATTTGCCAGCGCACTGCGAATAAATGCTGATCAGGTTGCTTACTTCCGGCTTGTTTTGCGGGTCGAATTTTACCTCGCGCCCTGAGTCG
The DNA here is from genome assembly GCF_024519685.1 of Paenibacillus sp. Pae15. Lineage (NCBI taxonomy): Bacteria > Bacillati > Bacillota > Bacilli > Caryophanales > Paenibacillaceae > Paenibacillus > Paenibacillus sp. Pae15. The sequence goes on from NZ_JALJRM010000026.1 coordinate 67,762, forward strand.
GTGACGGCACGGCTGATTTTTTTGCGGATCACATCAGGAGCGTCCAGCATGGCGATATAGCTGCCTGCATTCGGATTGCTCTTGCTCATCTTCCTGGAAGCATCGTCAAGTGACATAATGCGCGCTCCCACCTCCGGAATGTAAGGCTTGGGTATGGTGAACGTCTCCCCATAGCGGCCGTTAAATCGTTGGGCCAGATCACGGGTTAGCTCCAAGTGCTGCTTTTGATCGTCACCTACCGGCACCAGATCCGCGTTGTACAGCAAAATATCGGCGGCCATCAGCGACGGATACGTGAACAAGCCCGCGCCCACGGATTCCTTGCCCGCAGATTTGTCTTTGAACTGCGTCATGCGCTCCAGTTCGCCCATATACGTGAGCGTCGTCATCAGCCATCCGAGCTCGGCATGAGCGGTCACCGTCGACTGAAGAAATACCGTCGCCTGCTTAGGATCGATCCCTGCCGCCAAATAAAGCGCCGCGACCGCCTCCGTCTGCTCCTTGAGCGCGGCCGGGTCCTGCGGTACCGTTACGGCATGCAAATCCACCACCATAAAATAACATTCGTGCGAATGCTGAAGCTTGACATAGTTTTGAAGCGCACCGATATAATTCCCCAGCGTCAGCTGGCCGCTCGGCTGCATCCCTGAAAGTACTCTTAGTTTGGACATGTTTCGTTTGCCTCCCTTTCATTATGCGACCTCATTCCATTGACAATACAAAAAGGCCTTCCGCCGCAAGGGACGAAAGACCGTGGTGCCACCCTAATTCGCTCGACCAGCCATCCGGTATAATAACGCAGGCATAGGACGAGCCTTGATCTCCTGTAACGGGGAGAAGCCGGAACGGCATACAGGTGTACCGGATGCATAGCCATGACTGCCCCGACAGGGGTTCTCCAGCGCACGTTCAACCGTCAGCTCAAGGATCCATTCGTACGGCCGCCGCCCGCCGGTTCACACCTCCCACCGGCTCTCTGGAGGGCTTGACTCCGTCTACTTGTTCCCGTCATCGCTTATTAGAGGTCATTGTACCTA
>NZ_JALJRM010000027.1:0-65190 GCF_024519685.1 Paenibacillus sp. Pae15
AAGCCCGGCAAATACCAGAGAGCGTAATGCTCACCCGGACGGGGAACGGCAACGGCCTGCTTGGGGGCGTGCTAGATGAATTGATAATGAAAGTGAATGGAAGGAGCGAAAGCTATGAGGTTAAACGGCAGGCGCGTTGCGCTGCTGATCGAGGATGATTACCAGGAGCTGGAGGCTTGGTATCCGGTACTCCGGCTGCAAGAGGAGGGTGCGACGGTCGTCATCGTCGGATCGGGCAGGAAATCTACTTATCACAGCAAGCTCGGCTATCCAATCACAGCGGACCGGTCCGCGGATGAGGTCAAGGCGGATGAGTTCGATGCGGTGGTGATTCCCGGCGGGTTCGCCCCGGATCACATGCGGCTCTCCCGGCCGATGGTGAATCTCGTCCGCAAGGCGTACGAGTCCGGGAAGCTGACGGCGGCGATCTGCCATGGCGGATGGATGCTCGCGTCGGCGGGTGCGGTGCGCGGGCGGCGGGTGACGGGCTATCTGCCGATTCGCGACGACGTGGTCAACGCCGGGGGCGAGTGGGTAGATGCAGAGGTCGTATGCGACGGGAACGTGATTACGTCCCGAACGCCTGAGGACCTGCCGGCCTTCGCCCGGGAAATCGTCAAGTACCTGGAACGGGCGTCGGTGAGCAGCAGCTTCTAAGCTGGCACGCAGGACGGCGCACGTGGCTGCGATGAACCGATGGACGAGGACTGGTACCGCCATCCGTCCGAGGCAGTGGGCGCAGCTGTGAAACAGTTGAATGATCACCATCACCCGCGAAATCGATGGGGGCGCAGCGAGAACCATCCCTTTCGCGGGAACGAATTCGTCTGCAAAGGGGAAGATAGGATATGACGTATGTAAAGAAGCCCGAACCGGTCGACGTGTGTATCGTGGGGGCAGGTGCAACCGGCGCCACGACCGCTAAGGTTCTGGCAGAAGCAGGATTGAAAGTCGTGGTGTTGGAGAAAGGTCCCCGGATGAAGCCGGAGAACTTCTCGGGTGACGAACTTAAGTATGTTAACCGGAACTACCTTTGGCCGGATCCGAAGATCAGCCCGAGGACCGTGCGGCCGGATGAACACACGAAAGCGAAACGGTTCCAGTTTTCCCCTACGCCGCAGATGGTCGGCGGTGGTACGGTGCATTGGGCCGGATGGGTCCCGCGTCCGTTGGAATGCGACTTTAAAATGCACACTTTGCATGGCGATATTGAAGGCGCCAGCCTTGCGGATTGGCCGATCACCTATGATGATCTCGAGCCCTACCTCACCAAGGTCGAGTGGGAGTTCGGTATCTCCGGCCTTGCTGAAGCAAACAAGTATGAACCGCGCCGAAGCAAAGGATATCCTACCCCGCCGCTGCCACCGACGAGGTTTGGGAAGAAATTTTACGAGGGGAGCAAGAAGCTCGGGATCAATGCGTTCCCGATTCCACATGCCATCATCACCAAACCCCATAAGGGGAGGACTCCGACGAACTGGACGGGATTCTGGAATCAGTACGGCGACCCGGGAACCACTCGGTCGAGCACATTGACTACCTTTATCCCCGAAGCCCTGGCGACGGGACGGTGCGATCTGCGAACCGGATGCTACATTCGTGAAATCACCCTGCATAAAGACGGTCGTGCCAAAGGGGTAATCTACTTCGATTCGGAAGGGCGCGAGGTCGAACAGGAGGCCAGCATCGTGGTTTTGTGCCCTGGTGCCATAGAATCGGCACGGCTGCTGCTGCTGTCCAAGTCCAACCTGTTTCAGGACGGCTTGGCGAACAGCAGCGGACTGGTCGGAAAGAACGCCACCTTCCACGAATACGCGTTCGCGACCGGCCTCTTCGACAAAGAAGTGCACGATCCTCTTTACGGGTTTGCCGGTCACTACATCAGCGGAGGCTCGATGCAGTTCTACGAGACCGATGAGAAGAGAGGGCACATCGGCGGTTGTATCCTCGCTGCGTCGCAAGTAGGACACCCGATCAACTGGGTTTTCCCGGGCAGGCCGGAGTGGGGGATGGCCATGAAGGATGCGGACCGCGACTTCTACAACTACTCCATGAAGATCGGGATTATCCTTCAGGATCTGCCTCAAGAGTCCAACCGAGTGGACCTGGACCCCGAGGTTAAGGATGCTTGGGGCATGCCGGTTGCGCGGATTACGTACAAACCGCACTCGAACGATATTCGTATGGCAAAATGGATGATCAACAAAAACGCGGAGATCCTTGAAGCTGCAGGGGCGTCGAAAACCATCAAAGTCATTCCCGAAAACTCGTTGACCGGCAACACTTGCCACCAGCATGGTACCGCGCGGATGGGCAATGATCCCTCCAAGAGCGTGCTCAACAAGTGGTGCCAAGCCCACGATGTCGAGAACCTCTACATCCTGGACGGGAGCAGCTTCCCAACGTCCCTGGGGGTTAACCCGACGCTCACGATGATGGCTAACGCCTGGCGGTGCTCCGAGTATATCGCCGAAATCCATGCCAAAGGCCGCCAGAAACGGCAAGCCGCCGGGTTATAACATAGAGGAGGTAGGTTTCATGACAAGCAAAGCAGATTGGCCCGTCATGGGGTCTCCAGTGGATCACGAATCCAACAAGCCCTTGTTCTTCGAGCAGCATGAGTGGGAGACGATCGAAGCCGCGACTGCCCGGATCATCCCAACTGACCACGACCCCGGCGCTCGGGAGGCTGGCGTGGTCCGCTTCATCGACCATTACCTTTCGGGCATTGACTACATCTATGCAGCTGCCGACGGAAGCGGATTTCTGATGCTGGAGGGCAAAGAGGCCGATGCCTGGCGGGAGCGTATCGCCGAAATGCAGGAGAACTACCGTCAGGGGATCCGGAAACTGGACGAAATCTCCCGCGAGAAGTTCGGCGCCGCTTTCAAGGACTTGAGCGACGACCGGCAGGATGAGGTTCTGGTGGCCCTTTCAGGGAGGCCGCAGCCGCAGCCCATTTCCCTCACTACGGAAGGGGACCACAGTACCTTTCTTCAGGGCTCGTTCGACGAGGGCATGGACTTCTTCAGTGCTTTGGTGCTCCACACCCGGCAGGGATTTTATTGCGACCCGGTCTACGGGGGCAACAAGGATCATGTCAACTGGAAGGTCATCGGGTTCCCAGGCCCTAAATCCTTGGCCGACACCAACACCTGCAAGTACAGCGTCCAGGAGTACTACGTCGAAGATTACGACTGGGCCGATCTGATCCCTTACCTGAAAGAGAGGGAGAATTCAGCAAAAGGCGAAGAAGAAAAGCAAGGAGAGCAACAATGAAGCTCCCTGTTGAAACAGCCTTTCAGATGGGGTGGCACTAGAGTGGCCGTTGCGCGGGTATGGCAGCGAGCCGGGAAATGAGAAGCCACTCGGGAGAAGAGTGGCTTTCTCTATTTCAGTTGTTCTAAAGTACAATTTCTCACTCTAAACACATGCTCACAAAGAAGCTCTATATCTTCGTTATGATGGCTGGTTAAGATAATGGTTTTCCCCTCTTGATTTAAACTTTTTAGCAGATTCCTAATATTTTCTACACTATCCACGTCTAACCCGTTAAATGGTTCATCCAGAAGCAAGACATCCTGGTCTTCCATGATCGCCTGTGCAATAGCTAATTTTTGCTTCATTCCAAGGGAATAATGTTTAACCTTTTGTTTTAGAGTGTATTGAAGTCCTACCATTTCCAACGTTTCTTTGATCTTCTCATCAGATATTTTATTTTGTATAGCAGCCAGATACTTCAGGTTTTCAAACCCGGTTTTATCACCTAAGTATCCAGGCTTATCAATGATGATTCCAAAGTTCTCAGGAAACCTTTTATTTTTCCCAAGCTCTATTCCATTGACCAAAACACTTCCCTGATCGGGGAAAACAAAACCGCACATCATTTTAAAAAGCACAGATTTCCCGGAACCATTGTGGCCCACAATTCCATATATTTTTCCTTTTTCAAAAGACACGGATACATTCTCAAATAAAGATAATCCTTTGAATGATTTGCTTACATTTCTTAATTCTATTCCATTCATCACTTTCACCTTTCTTTTTATAGGGTATAGTCTTTCTTGTTTAACAGAAATAATAAAATGAAGATTTCAGCCGCAACAAAAGCTGCTAACTGAGCTGACGTTAAATAGATTGAAGAGCTTTCAAGGAGATAACCCATGCTATTTAACCCCATCGGAATGATATTGTGGATTCGAAAGCCCGGCAGCATAAAAATCGTCAGCACTAACATAGTAATAAAGCTTTTTAAGACATCTTTTGTAACAAAAGAGATGAGGATGACTAAAAGCACATAAAAAAGCAGCTGCAAAAACCCGTTAACCATAAAATGATACAGAATTTGGTATACATTCTCCGGAACGGTAAGAGAATATCCTTTTAGCATCCCTATGAACATGGTTACAGCAAGCAGTGCCAGCAATAATAGGATGATTGATTTTAATATTTTGGGGAACCAACTTAAAAACCACTTGTTCATAAAGTGATATCTTATCATGGTATAAAAACTCATTTCCGATAGATGCTGCTGCAATAACAATTGAACAAGATAAACCGCCCCTAAGAAAACGACTACGTAATAAGTAAAGGAGAGAAGGCTAAACCTTTCATTGGTCGTTCCCATAAATGTGCCTATAAAAATGTCCCAAATGGACAAACCCTCATTTGCGTATTTGCCTGTATTCAACCATATCCCCATTAAGCAGAGTAATCCATAAATGAATAATGGCGATTTTTTTATTGCATATTGTTTTATGCTGCTGTGATTTAAATCGATCTTGTTGGCAATAAAGACTAACATCAGCAGAGTTAAGGCCATGATCCCAAAAGGCGCGATTATACTATGAAAAGAAAGTACCCCGTGAAATAAACTCAAATAGTTTACAACGGAAAACCATTTCATGGAGGATGGCAAAACTTTAAAGCCAATAGTACCCCATAGGAACAGCAGTACATTCAAAATATGCAGGATGGACTGCTTCCTATATATTGTAAAAAGGATGCACAGCATAAGCTGAATCGTGATGAGTGTAAACATAAACAAAACAATTTGTAACAATGCTGCGATAAATGGTGTTGCAAAATGTAATTGCAAATGATAAAGAATGTCATTACCAGCTACATTCATTGTGCCAACATCGCTCCAATTCATTGAAAACGGCGTATTTATTGAAGTGATGAGCAAAGATCCAATGAGTATAGCCATAAAGAAAATATTAATAAAGAGCAGTTCCCATAACTTTTTAGAAATCCACTTCCTATATGAGCCCAACCGTATAAGCATCGTGTATTCAAATGTATTATTGATAAAAAGCGTAGATACGAACACAATGAGTGGGAAAAAATAATACAGGATAAAGTATGGATGACTTGCCGGTATCAATACATAATCCCAAAAGTTAGCGGAAACGTTGTATTCCTGCTCGAAAAGCGGCATCGACAGTCTGTCACTTAAGGAATATAGGATAATCGGGATAGCAGCAAACAACCATTTCCATGAAATTAGTTTCACTTGAACTTTCATCATTCATCAGCCCAAACGATCTGCTTCGTTTTTATCAGAGTTAGCAAAATAACGATGACTAGAATCAAAGCTGTAAAAGGAACAAATACTGTCCAGATCGGCTGAGGAGTTATTCCAAATGGAAAAACGGTATAAATCGGTGAAAATTTTTCTAATCCGGATATCCCGGTAACATAGTGCCCAACAAACCACCATAAAAATGGAATGGATAAAGCAACGAACTTGTTATTAATGTATATTGAAAGCAAATAACCCATCGTTACATAAAGTGCCCCATGGATGGCTACCCATAGTGAATACACTGCGCCATAAAGAAAAAAGGATTTTTCAGCTAAAAATTCAAACGTTCCGACCCGAACACGTTCGAAATATTCTGTTGTATACTGGATCATATTAAAAAGCGGGTCTACATATTGAATGAATAAAAAGGGAATAAATATCATCAGGAAAGCGACAACAAAAGCCACAATAGCACTTGCAAGTCCCTTTGCAACAACATAATCGGATAAATCAGTCCTTGGCTGTACATAGGAAAGGAAATGATCTTTCTTTTCCTTGGCATAGGAGCTCGCAAGCAGTGGAACTAACAATGCCGGAAATAATAACGAGATGGCCGAGGTCTCAAATAACCGGGAATGTACCTCTATAGGTCTAAAAAAGACGTATGCACCGTTGATTAAAGGTAAACCGACGAGAAGCGGCAAAAATATAAAAGCCAGGCTAATCATTACAACCTTAATCGATAACCTTTTTTTAAGTTCGATGGCTAATAAATGTTTCAACGTATTCACTTTCCTTTCTGCAGCCATTTTTGCTTTTCAAAATTGATCTACTGTAGCGCCCAATACGGCTGCTCTGATAAATGGTTGATCTTTAAGCGTAAGAAGGCTTTCTCTAGTCCCTGTCACTACGGCTCCAATAATTAAACCGTCTTTTTTGTTTTTTTCTATGGCGTTATAGATCCTTTGATATTCAGAAATATAATAATCCTTTTGTTCTATTGCCGTTTTGACGAATCGGATAAAATCCTCTTCGGTTTGTTTTTGTGCCGGATCATTGGCGGTTAAACCATCTCTATAACGATCAAACCCGTAACTGGTTTCCGCTCTTAACGGTTGTTGATCGTCATGAAATCCTGCCAATTCTTCTGCATCTATCGTATTAACCCAATACCAGGTCACATGAACTTCATCCGGCAATAAGCGCTCCACATCCTCCAAGGCATACGATTTATCGAAAGATAATCCGATTTCAATGTATTTGTCATTTGGAATAGCCGGAAGTACCGTCAAATCGTTAATTATCGATGTATACGGAAGAGAGGGATGATAAAACAGCAGTTCCCGTTCTCCGGTTTGTTTGTTGAAAACCCTGCTTGTACCATTGGATTCATAGATTTGTACATCTTCATGGCTGCCGAACCTTTTCGACATCGTTCCAAAAATGGAGTATTCCATATTCACGGTACCCCAGGGGATGATCCGGTCTTCCATTTTTTTAACTAACATGTATTCCATCTCACCTTTAAACAAACGTGGCTGAAATTGCGCACTTATAATATAGGTGTTCGGTCCTGAAATTTTTTTCAAATGTTCTCTGCTTGCCAGCGCATGATAGCCTTGTTCATTTAAAGTATTTCGAATGATAATGTACCCAATGAACAGGAGAATGGCCGCTGCAAAAAAAACTACCGTTGAAGTTATAGCCGTTCGAAGCAGGCTTTTTCGCTGCGCTTTCTTCACGATCGTTTGCAGTTTCTGTGTATCGAACGGTTCGTCCGCTGCGTCAGTGTGATCGTTGTAATGTTCGTTACTCATGGTAGTACCTCCCAAATCTTTTTTTAAAGTGCTGTCTGGCTCTTGCCAAATACGTCTTCACCTTTTCTTCTTTCATATCCAATAAACTTGCGATTTCCTTGTACGATAAATCCAAATCATATTTGAGCAGCAGAAGGTGCTTGTATATATCGCTCATTTGCTGCAGTACTTCATAAATCTTTTTCTTTTCTTCTTGAGCAAGCAGCATGTCCTCAATCAGTTTTTGGTTGGCCGTTAAATTTTCTTCCAATTCGATATGGCTTATTTTTTTCGTTTTCCTTCTCAGATCGTAAAATTGATTCGTCGCGACTTTAAACATCCATGAAGAAAATTTATCCGGTGGAATGGTTTCGATATAAAGGATTGCTTTGTAAAAAGAATCTTGAACGATGTCTTTTGCATCCTCCGGGTTCGCTCCGATTTTCACAAGATAATGATATATCTTGTTCATGACCATTTTGATGACTTCTTCATTGAATCCTTGAACCACCATCCTCATCCTTTCGTTATTACAACGAATCAAAGCTTAAAATGTAAACAAGGGGAGCAAAAAAATAAATTTCATGTCCTATCCAGTATTTCCAACGGGCATTTTCTTTACAACTATAAATCTATAAGAGGGAAGGATGGAGGTTAAATAAATGGGGAAGGTCTGTGGAATGTGGGAAGCGAAGACGTGACTGTCCTAAAGGTACAAATGAGTTTGTCATTACGGATTGACGTATTGTTGAGTAAGATGGTATATTAATGGAAATTAGACGAAAAATAAATTAACGTAATGAACAATATACTACTCACATCCGGGCGGGCACAATCTATATGATGGAAACCGATCGAAATGAAGGAATAATCAATGATTAATTCATTGTTAACTCGCGATTTCGGAATGAAGGAGGACGTATGAATTCTGCCCGTTCATCCTATCTAATTGAGATTTTGGATCGTGCCGTTGCGTTGATTGATGATCGTGGGTGTACGCTTTCCGTATCGGATATCGGTCGTATGGGTGCGGCGCATGGTATTCGAAGCGTACTAAATCAAGCTGCAGAGATAGACTTGATCGATACCTCTCATTTCTTACGCGGTTGTCCTGAAATTCGTCTTCAAACCAATTGTGTTAGTAAATCTGTTTATTCCCTCACAGGCCAGCCTGTCGGTCTGATCACCTCAAATTATTATAAGGAACAGGCTTTAAAACTATTTTCTTTACTTCAAATTCCTCAAGAGTTCCTTTATGTAATGCCGACGGAGGGTGTCGTTGACCAAACGGCTTCACTTCGGGACGCTGTGAACCGTTTTCTCTATCACGGCGCGGAAACGGTTGCCATTTGTATAACACCATTACTAGATCAGCAGTTTCAAGAAGAAGAATTAAAGAAAAAGTTCACCACCCTGTATCCTCCGCATATGTTAGGTTCCATTCCTATAATAATTCCTTTACATCGTGCACAGCAGCTAAGCGAATGGGATCGGCTTGAGTCTGTTGTCGTGAGCGGGTATGTTCGTGGTAACCTTTTGCAACAAGTGAAAGAAGTTAGGCAACTGCTGCGAGAGCACGGATTTACAGGTCGATTATTAACTTTTACGGGCGATCATCGTCTGGTTCCAAGCCACCAATGTTATCCTTGGGACATGCTGGCTCATGAGAGACATTGTTTTTTCACCAATATCCGTCAATGGTTGAAAGAGGAGGACGTAAGCGAGGGAATAGCTATCCATATCGATTTATACAAAATTGTAACCGCTATCATTGGCAGAGGGGGGACTTACAAGTCAAGTTCAATTACAGACTGCACGCCACTTCGCGCCTTGTTTCCTCATAACCAAAAGAAGGAGCCGGTACACGACCTTTTGGCTTCCGCCGGATTGTTGCCTGGTCAAGAGGAACAAGTTTATAGCGAAGGAAACGGACCTATTCGCTACTTATCCCAATGGATTCAAGAGCTTGCGAGCTTCGTAAAGAGAAAGATAATGGCTGAAGGAGGGCAATTATTCTCGGATACACCACTTATGGTTTCCGGCACGATCGGCGGTATGGTTGCTTGTCAACTTGCGGATTTGTTAGGGATAAGGAATCTGTCTCTGGCGCTGGGCAGGCCGTTGGTCCCTAATGCCACAAAGAATTATACTGCAAAAACGATCCGATGGAGTGCGAACAGCGGTTGGCTGTCGTCCCCGAGCATCCAGGGAACTCAGGTCGCCTTGTTAGAAGAAGTGAAAGGTCTTCATTATATAGAGGGGTTCGAGACGGAATGCTTGGTAGCTCCCGGTTGGATCTACAAGCCCGTATCAAGCAGAAGAGCTATGCTCATTCGGAGGTCGCCATGAGAATTCGAATTACGGAAAGCATAGATATTGACTTGAATTCGGAGATGTGGTGCTGTAATCGTTGCGGAATCGAGCTCATAGATGCACGAATGAATTATAAAGAGGGCTGTTTGATCCATGCGAGGGATCCGAAAGAGATTTTCCGCCCTCTTGTCGAAGGCGAAACGTACACCTTTGCCCCCGATTCCGATTGGGCTCGTCTTGTGGAATTTTATTGCCCTGGATGCGGAGTCATGTTTGAGAACGAAATGCTTCCTCCGGGGCATCCAATTACGCACGACATTGAGATCGATTTAGATAAATTAAAGCAAAAACATCAGTCAAATCCTTCCACGAAAGAGGGAGTAGGATGACCTACCGGATCTTTATCGATATCGGCGGCACTTTCGCGGATTGTGTCGTCATTCATCAGCAGGGTATTGTATCCTCTAAACGTCCAAGCGCGCATAATCGAATCGGTGAAGTGCTGGTAAAGGCGCTGCGCGAATGTGCAGACGAGCTGCGCATTGACCTTAGCGAATTATTGTCCAGTACGGAAGAGATCGGATATGCATCAACAGCCGCGTTGAATCAACTTGTAGCACGACAAGGGCCTAAAATTGGACTGTTGACCACAACCGGGGCAGAGGATGCAATCTATATCGGAATGGGAGCGCAATGGATCGATGGGGTACGTGACATCGAACGGGAATCACTGCTGCCGAAGGCGCGGAAACCGTCCCCATTAATTCCGCGTGAGCTTTCGGTCGGCATCCTGGAGAGGATGGACTCACGTGGCAACGTCATTCGGCCGTTAGACGAAGAGATGGTTCGCGAGCAGGTGAGCCGCTTAGTAGAGGAAGGGGTGCAAGGCTTTATCGTCTCTTTCTTATGGTCGTTTTTAAACCCGAGCCATGAACTGAGGGTGCGTGAAATCATTAAGGAGGAGTTCCCGGACCACTTATATGCGCTCCCTGTCGTCCTTTCAAGCGAGTCAGCTTCGGTTCGCGGAGAATACCAAAGAACGATGACCGCAGTAATTAATTTATTTTTGATGGAAAATATGCGCTTCCAAATGTACAGTGTGATCGAAGAGCTGCGTAAGCATGGCTTTCGGGGACAGATTTCCCTTGTTCAAAATAATGCAGGGCTAGCCGATGTATGGTCCACTGCTCCTGTTTCCGTATTCAAAGGCGGACCCGCGGCAGGACTGATCGGGGCAACGAATCTGATGAAAAAATATGGCGAAAACATCATTACGACCGATATGGGAGGAACGACGTTTGACGTCGGCGTCATTAGCGCTGGAGAGCCGATGACGAGCGAATTGCGCCCAGTCATCGATCGATGGCTCATTGGAGCCAATATGCTGGAAGTGACGTCGATCGGAGCAGGCAGCGGCACCATTTTCCAAGTGAACCTAGAACGAAACGGTCAGCTTGAAGCGATGCCGCAAAGCGCCGGGTCGGTGCCGGGACCCGCAGCGTACGATCTCGGAGCTAGTGATCCGACGTTGCTGGATGCGGACCTCATCCTGGGATACCTGGATCCTGATACGTTCGCCGGAGGAAAACGGAAGCTGAACCGGGATCGCGCTTATCGCTGCATTAACGAACGAATCGCTCGTCCTCTAGGCATATCTGTCATAGATGCAGCTGCTAGAATGCGGCGCATGGCGAACGATCTTATGGGACACACATTGTTAAAGGAAACATTGATGCGCGGATTCGACCCCAGAGAATTTACCGTTTTTGCATATGGCGGCGCAGGCCCAACACATTGCTGCGACTATACGAGAGTCTTGGATCCCAAACGAATTGTAACGTTTCCTTTTTCGCCTGTATTTTGTGCAATTGCCAGCTCACTATTGTCGCACAGCCTTACCTTAAGTAAATCGAAACCGTTTCTTCTTATGTATCCCGGACAGCAGTGGCCGGATCACTTTGACGCTTTCAATGTTGCCGTTAAAGAGCTTCAAGCACTGGCATATCAAAATTTGGGCACAAAATCAGTAAACAGAGGTGATTTGGAGTTCACATTAGAGCTCGATATGAAATTCGGGGGACAAGTGCATGTGAAGCGAATCGTATCTCCTCTTCTTCGGATTGAATCCGTGAAGGACGCGGATCTGATTTATGCCACATTCATTGAGTCCTACAAACGACGATTCAGTCCGTTTTCACTTAATGTCGAAGGAGGGGTCATTATCGAGGCGTTTACCTTACATGCTTCAATTCCGCGAGAAGCAGTGGAGCTGCCAACGTTTCCTCCCGCTTCTTCCGGTCCTTCTCGCGCGTTAAAGGGAAGAAGGGATGTCTTTTGGATTTATGAAAAACAGTGGATGTCGACGCCGATCTATTCCTTTGATTTGCTAAGTGCAGGTAACTTGTTAGAGGGTCCGGCTATTGCTGAAGGTGCGTATACGACCTATGTCATCCCACTGGGATACCGGTTTTCATTGGACCGCCATAAAGCCGGCATCATTGAAAAGGCATGACATGATTTTTAGCTATACATAGGGGTGAACCGGATGACTATCGTCGATCAAAGAGAGTTATTGGGATGGTTAAAGCCTGAAATTCCGTCGGATTATGAAATCAATTGCTCTGAACGAATTGACGATGTAGATTACGCGGTCTATAAGCAAAAATTGAATCTAATCTTGTCGGAAGCCATGGATATGTTCGTTCGGTGCGGGATCTCCGACTTGGCCATGGCCGGAGACGTCGGTGTTGCATTGTTCACGCCGGAGGGGGATTTGGTCGCATGTAACGTAGGAAGTTATTTGCATGTGGTAAGCTCTGTGTTTCCGATTAAATATATCATGCGAAAATTGCGCCACAGTCAAGGAATGACCGTTCGGGGAGGGGACTTCTATTTCTGCAATGATCCTTTATACGGAGCCGTACACAATGCGGATCAAATCGTTATGATGCCTATCTTTCATAATGGTACGTTGGTAGCTTGGACCGGAGCGACCGCGCATACGGGAGAAACAGGGGCGACAGAACCCGGCGGCATGCCCGTTACAGCGCGCAGCCGATTTGACGAAGGGATGAAGATGGCGCCTTTCCGAATCGGGGAGCGTTATCAATTGCGGCCGGATTTGCTTCAGATGATGGAGAATTATGTATCGCGATCCCCTCGTACCTTCATGATCGAGTTAAGGGCACGGGTAAGCGCATGTGACCGAGTGCGAATTCGGATTCAGGAGCTAGTTCAAGCTAAAGGAGCCGTTTTTTTAACCGGATTATTCCGAAAAATTTTGGTTGAAGCGGAGACCAGTGCAAGAGCTCGGATTCGAGGATGGAACGACGGAATTTATCGAGCAGTGACGTTTACCGACAGTATTGGCTTGGAAGAGGGCTTGCAGCGCGTTTCGCTCACGTTGACAAAGTTCGAAGACAGCCTCGTCTTCGACTTCAACGGCACCTCTCCCGAGCATGAAGGCTCGTATCATGCCTTTCCGCATGCTACTGCGGCGCATGCCGCCATTTATTTATTCGGCTGGCCGTTTTACGACCTCCCGAGATCGTCGGGCACGCTGGCCTCCTGCGAATTTAAATTTGCGCCTGGAACAGCGCTTTCTCCGAGTTCCGAGGCAGCTACCTCGAATTCCGTCATGATCGGCAGCGCCGTCATGTCGCTTTTGCCAAACTGTTTTAGCAAAATGATGTTCGATAGTCCCCAACGGGAATTGGTAAGCGCTGCCATGGGAAATACAGGTTCCGGCTATGTCATTTCTGGCTTGAGCCAGTGGAACGTACCTTTCTCCGATATGCTGGCGTATCCGCTCAACACGGAAGGCGGAGGCGGGAAGGCGGATTCCGATGGGGTCGACGCGATGGGTTTTCCTTGGTGCCCCTCGGGCAGAGCATCCAATGTAGAGGATGAGGAGCACGATTATCCCATTATATGCATTACGCAGAAACTGGCGCGCGATAGCTGCGGCTTTGGTCGACACAGGGGCGGATCCGGAACGCAGATGGCGGTTACGCCGCACCATGTAGAGCACTTGGCACAAATGTCCATTTCCAAAAATTCGCGCCTTCACACTACACAAGGATTGTTTGGAGGCTACCCTCCTCGGGTGATTCCGGGAATCGTTATTCGAAATACCGATTTATTCGCTCGATGGCAGAAAGGCGACCAAGAGATTTTACATGACATCCACGATCTGATCATGAACCGAAGCCTTTCAGGCGAATACATGTTTACTACGCATTATCGTCCCGTTCAACTTTTGAAACGGGGAGATATTTTCGTTGAATTTTCCTCCGGGGGACCTGGCTATGGAGATGTTTTAGAGCGAGAGGCTCACAGCGTGCTGGCCGATATCAAACAAGGTATCATTTCCGAATGGGTTGCGGATCAGGTGTATCTGGTATCGTACGACCCGCTTACCTTTGAACTGGATGACGAACGGACGACGGAGCGGCGAAAAGAAGCAAGGGCTTATCGTTGTCAAAAGGGATTGCCTTACCGCAGATTTATGCGTGATTGGGAGAAGCTTCGGCCTTCGGAGGAGTTATTGCGTTACTATGGGAATTGGCCGGATGCTTCACCGAATCGAGACATTATCCGCATGTGATTAGCCGATGGGGAGGGGAAGAAGCCGTGCTCGCCTATTCATATGATTCGTTGGGAGAACAATGGAGCCGTCAAACGCGGTTATCGGAGTTATTAAAGGATGCTGTGAAGGTCATATCCGGTATCTGCGGCAGCCCCTGCGTTGCGATTGTTTTTCGAGAACCCACGGGTAAAACGATATTTCAATTTGAAGGTCCTCTTTCGGAGCCTACTGTATCGGATCTACGTTGTTGGTTGGAGAGAGGGAGCTGGGAATATGCAGAATATGGAGCGGAAGAGGTAACTAGGGAATTTGCTTCCGGATTTCAGCTTGGCATTCGAGCGTGCGTGACCATCCCCGTCAATCGGCATGGAGATTTGAGCGGAATGATCGGGCTGTTTTATGATGCTAAGCCGCCATTACAACGGAAGATGCTTGAAGACGTATCGGCCCAATTGTACCTGGCGGCCAATCGTTGTTGGCTGTACCAACGCGAAAGGCAGATGGTTAACCTCCTGCAGGAAACCCGTAATGAAGCGGCAGAGCTTAAACGCAAATATGATCGGCTTTTCACGCTTCAAAAACAATTCGCAGATCTCAATGCAGTCGTGGATGGCTTTGATCCCATTGTCGGAAAGCTTGGCGAGCTTTTGAAAGAGCCGATCCTTCTATTGGATAAAGATCTGCGATTATTGGCGTCGTACACGCCACCCGTGCCTTTAGAGACGGCTTGGATCCGGTCTTTGGAGGAGCGTCGATTGGACCCGGCTTTCGCCGATCGTCCCTCTTTTCAGCATGCAATTCGGCGGGTACAGTCGGGAGATATGATCCCCGTTACGTTGGAAAGCTCATCCAACGGCGCGAGGGAGCTTTATTGGTTAGCTGCTTTGCAGAGCGGATCGAGTGTATGGTGTTATCTGTTGTGGAGGGGTGTGCTTCCACCTTTACCTAAAGAGACTGCCCATACGATTCAAATGGCGGGAGTAGCTCTGACACTTTCCTATTTCTACCAATTCGAACAAACGCTGCAGCAACGGCCGTCCTTCCTGGAAGCCTTTCTCGCGGGACAGTACTCCAGTACGGAATCGGCCTTGGAGCAGGCACGGCTGCAGGGCTGCGACATCCAAAAGATGAACAAAATCATCATCATTGAACCGGAGAAGACAGACAGAAGCATGAGTGAACTGAGATCGCTGATCGAGAGTGCTGTAGGCGGAATGAACTGTGCCTTTTATTCGGGAGTATATGCCGAGACGATTGTCATTCTTCTTGATTTCGATGCGGATGAGAAGGCTGTATCCAAGGCGATTTACGATCGTTTGCGGGCCAACGACATTCCGATCTTGCTGGGTGTAAGCCGTTCATTTCGGGATATGGAGGATCTACGAAGCGCTTTCGACGAAGTTCGTCGAAGCTTGGCACTCTCACGGAAGTGGGGAAAGCACAATACGGTCGTTTATTACGAGAGCCTAGGCGTATACCGGTTACTGTTGAACACGGATCGAGCAGCATTAGAGGATACCATTCATAAAGCGATGGGGCCGCTCTTGCGCGTTGAAAAGAAACAATCCGACGAATTGCTGTCCACATTAATGCATTATCTTCGCACCGGCGGAAGCATTCAACAGGCGGCGGAGCTTTGTTTCGTTCATATCAATACAGTGAAATACAGGCTAAAACGAATTTCGCAAATGCTGGATGCTGACTTAAGCCACCCTGACGAACGCTTCAAGCTGGATTTCGCACTGCGTGCGATGGAGATATTGGAATTATAGGCGGAATTTACACGACGAGGCTTATGCTAGTGACTGACGAAGACTGCTTGGTGAAATAAGACTGATGTCTCAAACAACCCTTCCCGGTAAGATGTCGGAAAGGGTTGTTTTTGTTTCAAAGAAGTTTATACCTTGGAGACAGCGGTAATTGTACTTCAAGATATCTATGAAGAAATCGCGCCGAAAGATAGAATGTAAGCGTATTCAAATACAACGCCTTTGGGAGGTGCAGTATGCGTTATACAGTCGATATCGACATCGGCGGAACGTTGACAGATGGTCTGTTCAGCGACGGCCGGCAGGTTATCGCAACGAAAGTGGATACAACTCCACATGATTTTACCGTTTGTTTTTTTGAATGCATTCGAGAGGGAGCCAATCGTCTTGGTTACGAGAGCCTGACGGATTTTTTTGCCGATGTAAAGGTTATTCGTTGGTCAAGTACGATCGCAACGAATGTACTTGCGGAGGGAAAAGGGCCGAAGCTTGGTCTCCTCATCAGCGAAGGTCATGGAACGGATCTGTACGGTAATGGAGTAAGTCCGGCGATAAATAGAGTGCTGTCACCTGAGAACATCACACAGATCAGCGAGCCGATTTCGGAGGAAGAAGTTCTTCGCAAAGTAAGAGCGCTTCTCGAGCAAGGCGTTCGGCGCATTTGCGTCAGCTTGAAGGGCGCCTTCGAGGACCCGTCTATAGAGCAGCGTATTAAGAAGCTCGTGGATGAGCAGTTCCCTGACCACTATTTGGGTGCTGTCCCCGTCTTGTTAGGAAGCGATATTTTGCACCACCCGGACAGCCAGACAAGAACCCATCTGTCTCTCATCAATTCGTATGTGCATACTCCGCTCGCAGTAGCTTTGTTTAAAGCGGAGGACGAACTTCTTCTTCAGCACAAATATCGCAAGCCGGTTTATATCGGTCACGTGAATGGCGGGGTAGCGCGAGTAGCAAAGACGAAGGGAGTGGATACAACCGAATCCGGTCCGGTATTCGGACTTCACGCAGCGTCGTATTTTGCCAAGCGATACGGCTTGGATAAAGTGTTGTCTGTTGATGTAGGCGGTACGACGGCCAAGATCGGACTGATCCTTAACGGGGAAGTCATCACCGTCCCGAATGGTGATTTGTTCGGTATTCCACTGAAAACGCCGTGGATCTTGCTTCGTTCCATCGCGCTTGGCGGAGGTTCCATTGCCCGTGTAAAGAACGGCAGGGTAACTCTCGGTCCAGAGTCAATGGGCGCTTACCCCGGACCTGCGTGCTATAACCTTGGCGGCGAATCCGCAACGCTTACCGATGCGTTTCTTGTCTCCGGTGCGATGAATCCGGACCGTTTCTTAGGCGGACGCCGGCGGCTTCAGTTGGAGCAAGCGCGCAGAACGATTCAAGAGCAGGTGGCCGGTCCGCTCAATATCAGTATTGAAGCAGCGGCTCAGGCCATTATCGAGAGAGCGATGGAGATGGTGACCGACTGCTGCAACGAAACGCTCAAGGAATACGGCTATACAACGGAAGGTTTCAGCTTGTTCTCATTCGGCGGTAACGGCTCCAACTTCGCCTCCGGCGTGGCCGACAAGCTGAACCTGAAGAACGCTTACGTATTCGGTCTCGGTCCCGTACTTTCCGCTTTTGGCTCCTCTGTATCCGACATCTGTCACATTCACGAGGAATGGCCGTATCAGCCGCTGAACAAAGCTTCGGTTCAAGAGGTGTATAAGCTCGTTGCACTCGGCCAAGAACGCGTGCTCCGCGATTTGGAAGGCGAGGGCTTGTCTGCCGCCGACGTGGAATTGAGCGTAGAATTCATCATTGCAAAGAACAATGACGAATCGGAGGTCATTCAGCTCCCCATCGAGAAAGCGTTAAACGGAGGGTTCCAAGAAATCGCTGAAAGCCGTTCGGGCTCGACGCTCGAACGTGTCTCGGTCAAAGGGTTGTCCCCGGTATCGAAGTTTGAGTTGCCGCACGTGGATATAAGCTCGCAGCGAGCGAAAACGGACCAGCGCCGTACCATGCTGTGGCCGAAGCAGGCCGATCATGCGCCGATTTACGATTGGGAGCAGCTGCAGAGGGGAAGTTCGTTCACAGGTCCGGCTTGTTTAGAGTCCGAAACCGTTTCTTGCATGGTCATCCCGGGCTGGGATGTCCAGATTGACGGATACGGCAACGCCGTGTTCACCAAAGGAGGCGCGTAAGTCATGAAGCGATTGATCATTACCGAATACTTGGATATCGATCTCGAATCAGAGATGTGGCACTGCAATCGATGCGAGCACGCTCTGATCTCTGCCCGCAAAAATTACAAGGAAGGTCTGCTGGTGTATAACCGTGATCCAAGGGAGGTTCACAAGGAGGTTATCGAGGGAGAGTATACGTTCTCTCCGGATCCGAACTGGATGCGCATATTGGAGTTTTATTGTCCGGGCTGCGGTACACAGGTTGAGACGGAATATTTACCTCCGGGGCACCCGATCACCCACGATATCGAGATCGATATCGACAGCTTGAAGCAGCGTCTTCAGAAAGGTGAATTGGAAATCCACGATAAAAGGCTGGTGAGCAGGATATGACGAAACCAAACGCAGCTCGCAATACGATTGACGTAGACGTAGGCGGTACGTTTACCGATATGGTCATGACCTATGACGGTACGCAAATTTTCCGCAAAGTGCCGACGACTCCCTATGATCTATCGGTTTGCTTTATTCAGGCGATTGAAGAAGGGGCGAAGCACTTTGATAAGACAGCAGATCAAATTCTCCCGAATTTCGATATCGTTCGGTATTCGACGACCGTTGCCATGAATCGTCTCATTGAGCGAAAGGGTCCGCGTCTTGGTTTAATTACGACCGAAGGTCATGAGGATGCGGTTCACATCGGACGCGGCGCACAGTGGATCGACGGCACGCGCCTAGCGGAAAGGCGTAACCTGCCGATTCAACAGAAGCCGCAGCCGATCGTCGATCGTGAGATGATCGTCGGGGTGAAGGAGCGGATCGATGCAAAGGGCAAGGTCATCCGACCGCTGGATGAAGACGACGTCCGCCGCAAGGTTCGGACGCTCGTCGATCGGGGGGCCCGTGCCTTCGTCGTATCGCTGCTGTGGTCGTTTGTCAACCCGTCGCACGAGAAGCGGATCAAGGAAATCATTCGGGAGGAGTACCGAGAGTACCACGTTGGTTACTTACCGGTCATTTTGTCACACGGGGTCGTGAGCCGATTAGGCGAATATGAGCGAACAAATACCGCGATACTCGACGCCTACCTGCAGCGTTCCATGCAGATCGAGCTGTCCGGTACTTGGGATAAATTGCGCGAGAAAGGGTACCGCGGGCCGTTCATGATGGTGCATAATACCGGCGGCTGCGCGGACGTCTTCAAGACGACGGCGAGCAAGACATACAACGGCGGTCCGGTATCCGGCCTTGTTGGGGCGCAGTTCGTTGCGGACAAAATTGGGATCAAAAACGCGGTCACGGCCGATGTTGGCGGCACAAGCTTCGACATCGGACTCGTTATGGAATCCAGCGTTCGAAACTATGAGTTTAATCCGGTCGTCGATCGCTGGATGGTGAGCGCGAACATGCTGCAGTCGATTTCGATCGGCGCAGGCGGCGGTTCGATCGCATGGATCAATCAGCAGCTGGGCAACCGTCTGGAAGTGGGACCGCAGTCTGCAGGTTCATACCCTGGACCTGTTTGCTATAACCTCGGGGGCACCGAACCAACGGTGACCGATGCGGATCTGGTGCTCGGCTACCTGAATCCGGATTATTATTTCGGCGGCCGAATGAAGCTGAATAAGGCAACTGCGGAACGTGCGATTCGCAAGAAGATAGCGGAACCGCTAGGTCTTTCCGTCATGGAAGCCGCTTCCTTAATCCGGAGGCTCGTTGACGAGAAGATGGCTTCCGCCATCCGCAAAGAGGTGGTACTGCGGGGCTATCGCCCGGACGACTTCGCGATCTTTGCGATGGGAGGCGGCGGCGCAACGCATGCGGCGGGATATAAGGATGAGATTCCGAAGGTCGTCATTTTCCCATACTCGCCTGTATTCTGCGCATTCGGTTCATCGATCATGGACACGATGCACGTGTATGAGACGTCGAGAAAGATGCCGTTCATCGCTCCGATGACGGAGCAGCCGGCGCTTGACTTTGAAGAATTCAATACGACGGTGAACTCTTTGCTCGAGCAGGCGAAGAAGGAGCTTGACGCGGAAGGGCTCGATACGAACAAGGCTGTCTTCACGCTGGAGCTGGATATGCTCTACGGCGGACAAATCAACTCAAAGCGTACCTCGACGCCAGGTCTCCATATTACGAATGACGAGGATCTCTGGAGGTTTTATAAGCAGTTTGAAAAAGAATTCAGCGAAGCGTTCAGTCCGCATGTCATCAACCTGTCGGGCGGCGTATACATCGAATCGTTCGTATTGAAGGCAGCCGTACCGTCCCAGCCGTTCCATCTTCCGGTACTTCCTCCGGCAACGGTGGGCAAGGAGATCGCGTTGAAAGAGCATCGGTCGATGTACTGGCCGGAGCTGACGGATCATGCGGAATCGCCGGTGTACGATCAGATGAAGCTGCAGCCGGGTCACATCGTGAACGGACCGGCCGTTATTGAGTCCGAATATACGACTGTCGTCGTTCCGCCGGGGCTTAAGTACAGCGTTGACCCCTACGGACTTGGCATCATGGAACGGGATGAAGAACGTGTGCCGGCCCTCTCAGGTACGGCAGCGAATCAAGGATAAGGAGGCAAGTCGATATGCCAATGCCTACACCGGAACAGAAACTGACCATGATTAAAATGGAGCCAGCTACGCCCGAAGAAATTGCGGCGATGGAGACACTCTCTCCAGGGGATTACGAAATCGGCTATCAGCGGACGAACGATATCGTAGATGAAGCGTTAGAGGTATTCCAGCGTTCCTCGCGTTCGAACATGGGGGTGTCCGGCGACGTTATGCTAGCGATCTTTACCGCGAACGGAGATTTGGTCAACTCCGCGGCGGGCACTTATCTTCACGCCATCATTCAGCCGATTATTATCAAATACATCATTAAGAATTACAGTAAAAACCCGGGTATCAACGACGGCGACGTCTGGTTTGCAAACGACGCGCTCTATGGCGGTATCCATAACCCGGACATGGTCTGCATCACGCCTGTGTTCCACAACGGCAAGCTGATCGCTTGGACCGGAGCGGCGAGCCATATGACCGAGACCGGAGCGATTGAGCCGGGGGGAATGCCTGTATCCGCAACCTCGAGGTTCGAAGAAGGGCTTGGTCTCCCGCCTGTGAAGATCGGAGAGAATCACGAGCTTCGGGAGGACTGGATTGAAGTGTTCACGGCATACGGCATTCGCGCGCCGCAGATGATGGTGACAGATTTGAAGGCGCGGGCGACGTCTGCGGACCGGGTACGAACGCGCCTGATCGAGCTTGCGGACCGTGAAGGCACTGAATTCGTCGTTGGCCTGCTGAGAAAAATGCTTGAGGTGGCTAAGGAAGGCGCGACAAAACGTTTGGCATCCTGGCCGGACGGCAAATTCCGCTGCGTTACGTTCTCCGACGCGGTAGGGGTAAAGCACGGCTTAATCCGCAATGCGTCACTGACGCTTGAGAAGAAAGGCGACAAACTGATCTACGATTTCACGGGGACGTCGCCGGAAAACTATTCAAGCTATCATGCTCATGTGCAGGCTGTTGTCGGTCACGTGGCCAACTACATTTATTCCTACGTGTTCTATGATTTGCCGATCTCGAGCGCCACGTTTGAGCCGATCGAGTTTCGCATTCCGAAAGGAACCATTCTGAATCCGGATCCGAAGGCGGCGACCTCCAATGCGGTCATGATCTGTACGGGCGTCATGTCCGCCAGCGCGAATGCGTTCGCCAAGATGATGTTCTGCACGCAGGATGCCGACAAGGTTGTAGCCTCGTCCTCTAATGCCGGCAACGCGATGGTGATCGCCGGCTTGTCACAATGGGGCTTGCCGTTCGCGGACATGATTGCCTACTCGATCAACACGGAGGGCCAGGGCGGTCGCCCCGCGCTCAAAGGGATGAATGCGTTCGGGTTCCCGTGGTGCCCTTTCGGCCGCGCTCCGAACGTAGAGCTCATGGAGAACGAATTCCCGCTGCTCATTCCGCTCTCGCAGCACTGGAAAGATTCTTGCGGCCATGGCAAAAACCGCGGTGGCGTCGGCACCGCTCAGATGTGGGTTGCGCACCAAGTCCCGCAAGTATTCTTTATGGCAATTGCCGACAACTCGAAGGTACAGACGCCGCAAGGTTTGTTCGGCGGGTATGCGCCTTGCACGGTACCGGGCATCGGCATCCGTAATGCGGATGTCGTGCAGAAGATGAAGGAAGGAACGAGTCATCGTCTGGAAGTGAAAGAAACACTGACGGAGCGTTGGATTGAAGGCAGCTGGGAGATTGAGTTCTTCGGCCGATCCGCTCGCCCCTATAACGAAGGCGACGTGATGGCATACGGCTTCTCCGCAGGCGGCGCCGGCTACGGAGATCCGCTTGAAGCCGATCCGGAATCGGTCGGAGAAGACGTCATCAACCAAATTATCACGAATGAAACAGCCGCCGAAATGTATAAGGTCATCTTTGATGAAAGGGCGCATAAGGTCGACGTGGAAGCGACCAACCGTCTCCGGAACGAGGAGAGAGCCGCTCGCCGAGGCCGCGGCAAACCGTACTCTGCATTCATTAAGGAATGGGAAAAGTTAAAGCCTGCGGAAGAAATCTTGCACTCTTTCGGCTCCTGGCCGGAAGGTCAATCGACCGACATGATGATGAGAATGTAAGAAGGAGGCACTTGACTCATGTCCTCTCCTAAAGAATTGTTGAATACCGTATTGACGGGCGGACGGGCGGGGCGGAAGCTCCTCGCCCCGCTCGTCTGCGCTGCGGCCGGCGAAATGGCGGGTCTCTCGCCCAGGGAATTTTTGAGCAATTCGACCAAGATGGCTAATACGCTGCGCGATTTGCAGCGGGCGCTGGGGCTGGACGTGGTCGTTGTGGAATCGGGATCGAACATCGAGTGGGAAGCGTTCGGGGCGCAACTGGATTGGTCGGTATATCCGCCTCGTCCGAACTCCTATCCGTTCAAGGGCGATCCCGCCCTCGCTTCTGGGGGGCGGATGCCTGTGCTGGTAGAGACGGTCAAGCGGTTGAAGCAGATGCTCGGGGACAAAGCGGCGGTGGCCGTGGCACTTCAAGGGCCGCGGCGGATTTCGGACGCCGGGGGTGTCGCGCTGGACAAGGCTGCAGATGCTGTGCTTCGCATGGCTCGCGTGGTGTGCGAAAGCGGCGCAGATTTGATTTGGCTGGCAGAGGCTGGCGAGCACCCTCCGCAGGATACCGACGAATACCTCGCTGTAACGGCGCCGATCTGGGGGACGATTCGATTTTATCAATCCATTCCCGCGCTGCATCTGGCCGGTTCCGCCGATCTTTGGCTCGATACGGTGCTTGATGCGGACAGGGGCGTCATCCCTTGCATCGACCCGATCCGTTCTCCGAAGCTCTCGGATGCGCTGAAATCCGTGGGCACGTACGGGGCCATAGTAGGTAACGATCCGTTAACACCGGATAAGGCGGCTGCGCTGCGCGCATTTGCCCTGGAACCTGGTTGCCAGCTCTTTACAAGTGAATCGGATTGGTTCGGGCGAGTAACGGCACGTGAATTTCAAAGCCGCATCGACCAATGGAAAATGCTGATTAATCCATAATCAAGGAGGTGTGATCCGATGGATCGGATCTATTGGGCCCCAGATCTGGAAACAAGCGTACCGGGTTCGCTTCATTCACTGGAGGAGAGCAGATTGCGCCAGCAGCTTTCTTGGGTGTTGAAACATTCGCCGATGTACCAAGAGAAGTTCAAGGGAATCGATGCAGAAACGTTCAAGCTTTCCGATCTTGCTAAGCTTCCCGTTACGACGAAACAAGAGGTTCGAATGAGTCAGGAATTGTATCCTCCGCTTGGCGGTCATGCGTGCGTCGACTGGAAACAAATCGGACGCATTCACGCGAGCTCGGGCACTACAGGGAAGCCTACGCTTGTTGGAGCGTCGGCGCGAGACCGGGAGATGTGGCGGGATCTGGTCGCCCGCTGCATGTGGGCGATGGGCTGCCGGCCCGAGCACCGGGCTTGGGTGCCGTTGACGTTCGGTTGGTGGATCGCAGGCTTAAGCTTTTATGAAGGCTTGCAGCATCTCGGGGCGGCGGTGCTTCCGAGCGGAAACAACGAACCGGCGCGAACGCTGAGCGTGCTGCAAATCACAGGCGCCGACTTCGCGATCTCCACCCCTTCGTTTATTACTTATTTGGCTCGGCTTGCCCAAGATGAGCTCGGCCTGGATCCTCGATCCATAGGGCTCAAGAACATTGGTTTGGGCGGGGAGCCGGGTGCCGGCTTGCCCGACGTCCGACGCCAAATTCAAGAAACGTGGGGCGCGAAAGTATACGACTGCATGGGAACGGCAGACTTTTGTACTGTCATTTGGAGCGAATGTGAATGCCAAGACGGCATGCATTTCTTCGGTCAAGGCTATATCATTCCGGAGCTGCTCGATCCGCTCACTGGAGAGGTGATCGAGGCGAAAAAGGGTGTAGTCGGTGAACTGCTGTATACAGCTATTCATCGTGAGTGTACTCCGTTGATCCGGTTTAAGATTGGAGATCTTGTGGAAGTGGTGGGCGACGGAACGTGTGATTGCGGTAGAACAGGCATACGGATTAGCTGCGTAGGCCGGGCGGACGACATGCTGATTGTACAAGGTGTAAATGTATATCCGTCCGCGGTAGCGGATGTCGTTTCTTCCTTCAGGCCGAGGACCACTGGGGAAATACGGATATTTGCGGACGGAGCAGGCCCGAACGTACAGCCTCCTGTACGAATTCAGGTAGAGTACGAACCCGATGCGGGAGAATTGGAAGCATTAAAACTCGACATAGAGCTCGCGATCCGCCAGAAGCTAGTGTTCCGAGCCCATATCGAATGGGTGGAAAAAGGTGCATTGGCTGCGCAGGGCGGGATGAAACGGAAGCTTGTCGAGCGCCCAAAAGTTTCTTCGCAATAACAGCTTCGCAAGTGATTAAGAAGGTCGCGACACCGAACGATCTCGTTGGTTCGGCCTTCTTCCTCACAAGCAACGATGCAGCTTTTATTACTGGACAAAATTATGCTGTTGATGGCGGAGTGGCGAAATACGCGAAACGCATTCCCTGCGTACTGCAGGGGAAATTCCATATCGGAGGAGGAAAGGCATGGTGAACCGCGAGGTGTATTTGATAGACGGGGCGCGCACCGCCTTCGGGGATTTTGGAGGCTCCTTTAAGGATGTCTCTGCTATAGAACTTGCAGTGGAAAGCGCTAAGAAAGCGATGGAAAGGGCGAATGTGGCTCCTGAAGAGATCGACCAGGTCGTCCTCGGGAACGTCATTCAATCGAGTACGGATGCGATTTATATGGGCCGGCACGCTGGATTAAAATCGGGCGTGCCCAAGCACGTGCCGGGCCTGACAGTAAATCGCCTATGCGGCTCGGGCTTGCAGGCGATCGTGAATGCGGCGCAATCGATCATGCTTGGTGAATCCGACTTGGCATTAGCCGGCGGAGCGGAAAATATGAGTCAGGTGCCGCATGTTGTTCGAGGCGCCCGGTGGGGCATTCCGCTGGGGAAATCAACGATGGAGGATTATCTGTGGGAGGCGCTTTACGATCCTTATGGCGATTGCACGATGGCGATGACAGCAGAAAATCTTGCCGTCAAATATGGATTCACCAGAGAAGAAGTTGACGCCTTTGCCCTCCGCAGTCAGGAGAGAGCGTTAACGGCCATCGAGAAGGGTGTTTTTGCGGAGGAAATTGTACCGGTTATCATAAAATCTCGTAAAGGCGATACGGTGGTGAATCAGGATGAGCATCCACGGAAAACGACCATGGAGGCGCTGGCAAAGCTGCCTGCTCGTTTTACGAAGGACGGGGTCGTCACAGCCGGCAACGCAAGCGGTATCAACGATGGTGCAGCCATGACGGTCATCGCATCGGAGGATGGCATCAAAAGAAGCAACCTGAAACCCATCGCTCGATTAGTTTCATGGGGGATTGTCGGCGTAGAGCCGAAAATCATGGGCATTGGCCCGGTAGAAGCGATTCGGCAAGCACTTAAGCGTGCAGGCATGTCTATACAGTCTCTGGATCTGATCGAAATCAATGAAGCCTTTGCCGCTCAATACTTATCGTGCCAGAAGGAGCTTGACTTCGATCCGGAACTCGGCAACGTGAACGGAGGGGCCATCGCGTTAGGGCATCCGCTTGGGGCAAGCGGTGCGAGAATTACATTGTCACTTGTGTACGAGCTGCGGCGCAGAAACAAGAAATTTGGCGTATCATCCCTTTGTATTGGCGGGGGGCAAGGCATCGCGGCAATTTGGGAGCGAGTATGAGGCGGACCGTGTAGAGGAGGGCACGATAAATCCAGTAGAGAGAAACGTATGTTCTAACAAATCCTTGTCATCCGATGGATCAGCATGAAAGTGAGCTGCTCCTGTTATTATTCTTGCAAATGAATCGTGTTGGCTTGACATGATAAACTCGAAGCGATATTATATGTGAAAAATAAAAGCTGTAATCAAGGGCAAGAATCTTAACGAGATCCGACCAGAGAGAGAGGTCATCGGCTGAAAGCCTCTTCGGTGATCCTAAGGATTTACCACCTTGTAGCTGCGATATGGAAATCAGGGTTAACATCCTTGAGAGTAAACTTCGCCGGGTATTCCCGTTATAGAAACGAATGAGGACTCGCTTCTTTGCGAGTCAAATTAGGGTGGAACCACGAGCGCACTCATCCCTTTCGGACAAGTGCGCTTTTTTGCGTTCAAAATAAAGATAAAATGGATGACGGAGGGTTTCTAATGGCAATAAAAGTGACACTACCCGATGGGGCCATTCGGGAATACGAACGCGGCACAACTATTGAGCAAGTGGCGGAGTCCATCAGTGCAAGATTGAAGAAAGAAGCCGTGGCAGGAAAAATCAATGGCAAGCTGGTCGATGTAAACCAGCCGATTGAAGAGGATGGTCTGGTCGAAATCATTACACTGGACAGCAAGGATGAGCTGGAGGTCTATCGCCACAGTACGGCGCATTTTGATGGCGCAAGCCATGAAGCGCATATACGGGGATAAGGCCGTCAAGCTCGGAATAGGCCCCGTTATCGCAGACGGGATTTACTACGACATCGACATTGAGAAGCCGCTTGCAGTGATTATCATATATACACAGGGAGAGTTTTCAGACCTTTGTCGCGGACCGCATCTGCCCTCCACCGGCCGGATCAAAGCACTCAAACTGATGAATGTTGCCGGAGCTTATGGGCGCGGTGACTCAAAGAATAAAATGCTTCAGCGTATTTACGGGACTTCATTCTCGAAAAAGGGGCAGCTCGATGAGCATTTGAAACTTCTTGAAGAAGCCAAAAAGCGCGATCACCGGAAGCTGGGCAAAGCACTCGGATTGTTTATGTTATCCGAAGAAGCGCCGGGTATGCCATTCTTACTTGTCAAAAGGGATGGTCATCCGGACCGAGCTTGAAAACTTCCTGCGCAATATGCAGTAAAAACGGGATTATGAAGAAGTGCGCACACCGTTTATCATGAAACAAAGGCTGTAGGAGAAGTCAGGCCACTGGGATCATTACCGTGAAAATATGTACTTTACCGAGGTTGACGAAACAAAATTCGCGCTCAAACCGATGAATTGTCCGGGGCACACTGGATTTTCAGATGCCGGAGAAATTTGACCTGTCGTACATCGGCGAAGACAACAGGAAATACCGGCCAGTCGTGATTCATCGTGCCGTATATGGTTCCATTGACCGGTTCATTGGCATTTTAACGGAACACTACAGCGGCGCATTTCCGCTTTGGCTTGCGCCGGTTCAGGTGAAGCTGCTGCCGGTGTCGGCTCCATTCCTCGACTATGCTTTTCAAGTGAAGGCAGCGCTCCGGAACGCTGGTATACGGGTCGAGGTCGACGGGAGTAACGAAAAATTGGGCTACAAAATCCGCGAGGCTCAGTTGGAGAAAATTCCTTATATGCTGATACTCGGTGAAAACGAGGCAACCTCCGGCACAGCAGCCGTCAGAAAACGCGGGGAAGGGGATCTCGGGACAAAAAGCGTGCAAGAGATCGCTGAGCAGATCTGCAAAGAAATTCGTGAAAAAAAGTGACGGCTGGCGTGCTTTTTCACACGAAAATAGGATGAGCAGGGAACAAGGTTATTATCAAAATATAAGCGAATGGAAAGAATTGTTGGAAGCCTACATCATTTCTTCACAAGTCAGTGGTAAAGTAATCAAAGAAACGTGTTTGGAGGATGGTCATGAAAACGATTTTGGTGGTGGATGACGAGGAGAAAATTCGCGATGTCATGGTGTCCTATCTTAACAAGGAAGGGTTTAAAACATTAGAAGCGGCAACCGGAAAAGAGGCGTTGTATACTCTGCAAAACCTGCCGGTCGATCTCGTCATACTCGATCTCATGCTGCCGGATATGGAGGGGGAGCTTGTATGCCAAACCATACGTCAAAACCATTCCGTTCCAATTCTCATGCTTACTGCCAAAGTGTCGGAAAACAATCGAATCAAAGGCTTGTCCATTGGCGCCGATGATTATGTGACCAAGCCTTTCGATCCGCGCGAGGTCGTGGCCAGGGTCCGGGCGATCCTGCGCCGAACGGATGACCGTCATTTGCTTGCTGACCGCATAGCCTTCAACAATGGCCATTTGGTGATCGATTCGCTGAAACGAATCGTCCTTCGCAATGGAGAACCGGTGAATTTAACGCCGAACGAATACTCGCTGCTCCTTGCTTTGGCCAAATATCCGCAGCGGCATTTTTCACGTGAGGAATTGGCAGATAAAGTGCTCGGTTATGAATTCGAAGGCGATATTCGGACCATTGACCAGCATGTTAAAAATATACGCCACAAAATCGAACCGGATCCGAAAAAACCCCGATATATCGTTACAGTTTATGGTTACGGTTATCGCTTTTCAGGTGGTGCCCGATGAATAAGCGAT
This sequence comes from Paenibacillus sp. Pae15, assembly GCF_024519685.1. Lineage (NCBI taxonomy): Bacteria > Bacillati > Bacillota > Bacilli > Caryophanales > Paenibacillaceae > Paenibacillus > Paenibacillus sp. Pae15. The sequence continues at coordinate 29,113 of NZ_JALJRM010000027.1, forward strand.
TGCACACCCGTCTGGCGATGCTGATCATTGCAATAGCGACGGGCATTTTATTGATTTCGACGGTCAGCATTATTGGGGGAACCCATTATCATATTTCCATGTATCAGGCACAGGCTGCAGGCGCGTATCATGATTTTCCGCAGCTGGGTTATCACTTGGAACAGGCGCTCATTCAATCGATCTTGTGGACGTTTGCCGGTTCCATCGTCCTTTCGGTTCTGATCGGTTTTTATACAGCGAAACGTATTTCGGCCCCCCTTGTCGACATGAAACGGGTCGCGGAACGGATGTCGGACGGCCAGCTGGACGCCAGGGTGAAACTCGACGGCAAGGACGAGCTTGCGGAATTGGGCAGTTCGCTAAACAAACTGGCCGAGCAATTGCACAAACAAGAGCAACTTCGGGTCACCATGACCGAAGACATCGCGCATGAACTTCGAACGCCGCTCGCCACTTTAAAAAGCCATATGCGGGCGTTTGAAGACGGCGTTTGGGAACCGACTCCGGAACGCATCCATTCCTGCTACGAAGAGATTGAACGGTTGACGGACATGGTAGCAGAACTGGAAGACCTGACCCATATGGAATCTCCGGCATTTCATTTGGAGCGAAAAGAAGAGCCTCTGGTTTCCATGATTGCCAAAGGGGTGGACTTGGTTTCCGCCGCTTATCTTGAAAAAAAAATTAAGCTTTCGTTTAGCTGCAGTCCGGACATCCGGATTGTTGCGGACCGCAAACGCATGATTCAGGTGTTGGTCAATCTGCTTGGCAATGCCCTCAAATACACTCCGGAGAGCGGGGAAGTGCGAATTGAAGCTGTAGAGGAGGAACAATACGTGCTTATTGCCGTTCAGGATTCGGGCAGCGGTATTGCGCGGGAGGATTTGCCGTATATTTTCGAGCGGTTTTACCGGGGGGACAAGTCGCGAAACCGGAAAACCGGCGGCAGCGGTTTGGGGTTAACCATCGTAAAGAAGCTGGTTAACGCTCACGGGGGACAGATTTGGGCGGAAAGCAGTCAGGGGACCACGTTTTATATCCGAATTCCTAAAGTAAGCCGTTCTTTTTAACCGGCAAATCATCATTCTTCACAAGATCTTCAAAAGCGGTGGTTATTCTTATTGCAGCGGATTGGTTTGGACATTAGCGGGCACAATCTCGCAAAATGAAAAACCGTAAAGACAGGAAGGAGGCTGTGTAATGAAAAAAACAATGAAAGTCGGAATTGTTTCCGTGGTTACGGCCTTGGCCTTAACGGGATGCTTCCATGCTACGGATTCTTCCCCGCAGCACGAGGGGTATAACATGGGGAATGCGGAGCAGCAGGCCGGTTCCGGACAAAGTCAACCGGTCTTGGCGGTTAACATGCCGTGGGTGGGATCGAAAAACACAACACGCATCAATACGAGTGATCCCGCGGAGGCGGCCGTGCTGGTTTCGCGAACGTTGTGGATGGCTACCGGCGACGAGAACAGACCGGGCGGTGTCGTGCTCGCGAATCCGGACGATTGGCAAACGGCGCTTGTCAGTGCGAATCTGATTCATCATCCGAATAACGGCCCAGTGCTTTTCGTGGATAAAGACGGGATTCCCGAAGTCACCTTGAACGAGTTGAAGCGGTTAAAGCCTGCAGGTGTGCCCATGAACAACGGTGTCCAGGTCATTCTGGTCGGTGATCTCGATCCAAAGGTAGAGGAACAGGTGAAGGAGCTTGGGCTGAAAACGGACAAGATTGCAGGCGGAAATCATGCGGCGGTGGCCAAAGCGGTTGATGCCTATTATGCGAATGTCACTAAAGAGAATCCTCCTTCAGTGATCGTGGGTTCGAAGGATAGCCAGGAATATACCATGCCTGCCGTAAACTGGATCGCCCATATGCCGGAACCGCTGCTTTATGTCACAAAAGACGAAATTCCGCAGGAAACCGTCGATGCTTTAAAGACGCGGGGAGGCAAAGCAAACATCTATATCCTTGGACCGGAATCGGTGGTATCGGCCAGTGTGGAAACCCAATTGGGGCAATTCGGAAGGGTCGTCCGGATCGCCGGGAAAGATCCTTACGAAAATGCCGTTGCCTTCGCGAAATACAAAGATCTCGTTACGGATTTTGGGTGGGGAATAACAACACCGGGACACAACTTCTCTTTCGTGAGCAAGGATTCCCCGGCTTTGGCCCTGGCTGCCGCACCGTTCTCCCATTTGGGCAAACATGCGCCGATGCTTTGGACGGATAAGGACAGCATGCCGGAGGCCGTCATGTCCTATGTCATGTCGATTCAGCCGAAGTATAAGAGGACTCCTGCGGAAGGACCTTACAATCATGCCTGGTTAACAGGGGGCGAAGACGTGCTGAGCGCCGCGGCACAAGGGGAAATAGATGCCATGCTGGAGATCGTCTCCGAATCCGGAGCAGGCCATGGAGGACATGGCAGCGGCAATGCCCATGCGGGAACGCAGCCTGATACGGGTGGAGGAAACGGACACGATATGGGCAGCATGCCTGGAATGAAGCATTGAATAAAAGCAGCTTGAAACGGCGAAAATACGCAATCGATAAGAAAACATAACGCCTTTTACATGCTATGATATAAGGAGCCATTCCTGTAATGAATGAATTCGAGGTTTGAATGAAAAAAGCGCCTCCTGTATGCAGGGTCTCGGAATGATGCACATTCACTGCCCTACATTGAAGGAGGACGCTCTACATGAAGAAGTATAAGCAATCCAAAAAGCAGAATCAACGCATTCTACAAATTACCGAATCGACCCTTGTGGTCGGAGCCGAATTGCCAAGAAAACGCATGTCGCCCGAGCCGTCGATTACCGCGGAATCGAGCTCGGAGTCTTAGCGAAATCCAATGCGGAGTTTGTGAACAGAACGAACGTATTGTTGCCGAATTAGGCAAGGAAATCGCAACCCCCGATGAAGCAAGAAAGATTTTGAAATTAACCAATCTTGAAGGAATCGATACCTTTACGGGATTGCATCATCGTTTGGATACGGATCTCCGGTTTCGTTATCAGTGTGGTCTTCCGCTGGATCGGGAAGCTCCCTCCATATCCACATTAAGCCGAGTTTTCGCGGAACTGACGAAAAAGGGCTTGGCAAAACAGCTTTTTGAGGATTTGGTCACACGCTGTCAACAGGAAGACATCCTGGATGGCAGTAACGTCGCCATTGACAAGCGCCGCTCTCCGTGCTTACGAGAAAAAGCAACCCAAACGCAAAAGCGCGCAAACGGGCAATTGCAAACTGGGGCGCAAAATTTGATTCCTTCGGTAAAATTAGAATAATAAAGGACTGCCCGTTATTCAACTAACGAAAGTCCGCATGTTAAATAAAGGAGTGGAACCCCGAGGCCGATCAGGGTTATTTTTATGCCCGGGAATGGGCGGGAAGGAGTGACTGATCTGGGACTGCGATGTTTATATTAAGTGGATTCGAGGGAAGGCTTCATATTTTTCAGTACCTTGTCGGCGTTCACGACGTCGGCGTATCTCGCATTTAAGTCCAATAGGGTGATGTTCTGGATTGTCTGATTGCGGTCACCTACCGCCTCCTTTGGAATGACCACCTTGTATCCCCTTTTAGGCGGGCAATTAGGAATAGGATCTTATGAAGATAGCAACGTACCTGTTAAGTTAAAGGTCTACATAAAATAATAAAGATCGCGGCACACGGTACAGGTTTCCGCTCTATGGCGCTTCGAGAAGACGGGACTTTATTTTCTTGGGGCAGAGGCTATACGGGAGATGGAACGCAATGGTATAGGACAGAACCAGTTTGGATTAAAAGTAATGAGAATGAAGATTTTGTAGACAACTAATTAGCGTTAAAATTGATGAAAAGGTACTCGAGTTCGAACAACTACCTATATTGGTTGATGGAACAACCTTGGTTCCGATGCGCAAAATTTTTGAATCTTTGGGTGCCGAAATAGAATGGCATGCCGAAACTTCTACAGTAACTGCACATAAAGGGCAAACCACCATACAATTAACGATAGATAGTGATTCTGCAATCATTAATGGTGAATTAACAAAGTTAGATGCTCCACCAATAATAAAAATTGGCGTGACCCTTGTGCCAGTTCGCTTTATCAGTGAATCACTAGGGACAAAAGTTGAGTGGAAGGAAACTACAAAGACGGTGCAAATTACAAGCAACTAAATCATGGGCTTTTATTTTATCGGAACAAATTCTTGTTACAATTCAACGTCAAGAATCTGTTCCGATTCCTGATTTAGGCCAAGAATGTAGTCCGCTGAAGTTCAGTTAATGGTAAGGGGGATTTAAACTCATTGCTGATTCGGTAGGGGGTAAATGATAAACTTCTTTACAATCTTTTTAAAATATAATCAATTGATTATATAATTGAATTATTATATATTTATTTTATCATTCATTTGATGTTGACTGTGAGGTGGCTATAACGGTTGAAGTCTTAAAAGACCAAAAGATTTATAGTGATTTATTGGAGGTTCTCTATGGAACAAATAAATGAAATGTCGGAAAGCTTTAAAATGCTCGGAGACAAAACACGGTTAACGATCATGGCTTTATTGAAAGAGCGGCCGCTTTGTGTATGCGACATCGTTGATTTGTTGGAAACGTCTCAACCGAATGCAAGCCAGCATTTGCGCAAACTAAAATCAGCCGGGCTTGTCAACGAAACACGTAAAGGCCAATGGGTTTATTACGCATTAAATATTGATGATAAACCATATATTCAGACAATTTTAGAATATATCCCGTCATTAAAACTAAAGATCGATCAGAAGAAAAACGACTGTTGCGAATAAGTGGGGGACACATGGCGATCATCGCATTTCTCATTTTTTTATTTACCTTGACGTTGGTCATCTGGCAGCCGCGGGGACTGAATATCGGCTGGTCGGCGAGTGCCGGAGCTATTCTCGCTTTATTGTTCGGGGTGGTCAGCTTTACGGACGTGGGCACCGTAACCGGTATCGTATGGAATGCAACATTGGCCTTTGTGGCTATCATTTTAATCTCGCTGATTCTTGATGAAATTGGTTTTTTCGAGTGGGCAGCCTTACATATGGCACGGCTAGCACGCGGAAACGGACTCCTCATGTTTGTTTTTATCATTCTGTTGGGATCGGCGGTCGCTGCCTTGTTTGCCAATGACGGTGCAGCCCTGATTATCACGCCGATTGTGCTTGCAATGGTTCGGGCATTGAAATTTGATGAAAGGATGATTTTGCCGTTTATTATGGCCAGCGGTTTTATTGCCGATACAGCATCTTTGCCGCTTGTCGTCAGTAACTTAGTCAATATCGTATCCGCGGATTATTTCAACATCGGTTTTGCCGAATACGCCAGCCGTATGATCGTTCCGAATTTCTTTTCTATCATCGCAAGCCTCGTTGCGCTCTATCTGTATTTCCATAAAAGCATCCCGGTAAACTATAATCTGACCTCATTGAGAAGACCGGAGAAAGCCATTAAAGATCCGCGGCTATTTAAACTATCTTGGGTCATTTTAGCCGCACTGCTCGTCGCTTATTTCGTCAGCGAATTTTTCTCGCTCCCTGTATCCTTGATTGCAGGCATCGCTGCGATTGCGTTTTTGTTTGCTGCGAGAAAAAGCCCTGCAATCCATACATGGAAACTGGTGAAGAATGCTCCTTGGGCAGTTGTGGTCTTCTCCGTCGGTATGTATGTAGTCGTATATGGCCTTCGAAATGCCGGACTTACCGATGCGCTCGGCAGTGTCATTCAAACGGTCTCAGACCAAGGACTTTTTGCGGCTACCGTAGGTACGGGCTTTATTGCCGCAATCCTGTCCTCCATTATGAACAACATGCCAACAGTCATGATTAACGCGCTGGCGATCCAGGGCACTCAAACCGGCGGATTTATTCGTGAGGCGCTCATCTATGCGAATGTGATCGGTTCGGATTTAGGTCCGAAAATCACACCGATCGGCTCATTGGCTACGCTGCTTTGGCTGCATGTGCTTTCTACGAAAAACGTAAAAATTAGTTGGGGTTATTATTTTAAAATCGGCATTCTGCTAACAGTACCTACATTGTTCATTACGCTTACCGGTCTTTATATATGGCTGTATGTTCTGCAGCATCTGCAGATGAATGCATGAATAGTTCAATTTAAAAGGGAGATTGTTCCATCATGGAGAAAAAACCGTTAGTTTACTTTTTGTGTACCGGCAATTCCTGCAGAAGCCAGATGGCGGATGGCTTTTTAAAAGCATTAGGTGGTGATAAATACGAAGTAAAAAGCGCAGGGCTTGAAGCGCATGGGGTAAATCCTCGGGCAGTACAAGTAATGAAGGAAGCCGGTGTGGATATTAGTCACAATACCTCGGACGTGATCGATCCCGATATTTTGAATCGGGCCGACTATGTCATTACCTTGTGCGGCCACGCCGATGAGCATTGCCCCGTAATCTCCAACAAGAACGTTACAAAATGGCACTGGGGGTTTGATGATCCGGCAAAAGCTATTGGAACGGAAGATGAAATAATGAGCCAATTCCGTACTGTTCGCGATTCCATTAAAAGCCGGATTGAGCGGTTCGTCAAAGAAGGGGAATGAGCCGAATTCGAATGGAGGATATGGAGGTGGAAGGGGAACTTGATACGATAATCATTGGAGGCGGATAGGCGGCAAAGCTATATTGTTTCCGCCGTTACATAACCTGAGCGGATCGTGCAGGGAATCGGGCGAATGAGGGAATGAAGCCCAACATTTTACGGTAGAGGATAGAGACAAAAGTAAAAGCTGATTTCCGCATAGGAGATCAGCTTTTCTCTTTGCCCATAAGTCTTACTTGGAGAGTATTGAATCAAGATGCTTTCTTATTGCTTCCTGATCCCCGGAAACAAGCTCTTCTCGCTCTTGATCCATTTTCAACTTATCCAAAGCTTTATGGAGAATCGTTGTTTCTATGTCCTTAGGGACAACGACAACCCCGTCCACATCCCCGACAATGATATCACCGGGTTGGATCGAAACTCCGCCGCAAGAGATAGGTACGTTAATTTCCCCTCCTCCCGCTTTGCCGCTCGCAGCAACCGTGGTCCCTTTGCAAAAGACCGGATAATTCAGTTCCCTGATCCCATGAATATCGCGGATGACTCCGTCAACAACGAAACCTTTTATTCCTAAGGTTTGTGCCATGCCCACGACAAAGTCGCCGGCCACTGCACGGTACGTATCTCCTTTAGCATCGATGACAAGAATATCATCGGGTTTAGCCTCGGATATTGCCCGAAGTACAGCGTGATTGTCTCCAACAGGCATTTTAACTGTAAAAGCTCTGCCCGCAACTCTATACTGCTCCTTTAAAGGTTTAATGCCGGGATCCAGGTTATTCATTCCTTGCAAAGCATCGGATATACAAGTGGTCGGAATTTCTTGAAACAAGCTCACAATATCCTTCATCTATGTTCCTCCGTTCTTAACATGAGTAGCTGCCTATTAACATTTAATCATAGAAGTATAATGAATTAAAAATACTAATTTTGCATGGTTAGACATAACCAACTTGCATATCTGATTTTCGTTCAGCTATATATAGTATGTTATTTATAGATTGGAAGAGGGGCTAAGACATTGGAGGAACAAGATTGGCTCATATTGCGGGTGCTTTACAAGCATAAAAATATCACAAGAACCGCTGAGGAATTATTCATTTCTCAACCTTCCATCACGAAACGCTAAGGATGCGGAGATCAATAAAGTAGACATCACAGACAAAGAGGGAAACCGCATCATAAGACAAACCTGGATGTTTTACTATAATGAAGCGCTGGAAATGAATACTGTCGAAAGCGTTTGTTCATTTCGTTAAAGAAACCGATTTGCAAGAGTAAAGAAAGAAGTCAAATGAGACAATTGCAGTCTGTCTTGTTTGGTTCTTTTTTTATTTTTAGATATTCCCAATGGGTATCGCCGGTCATAAGGAATTGATATTTTCTTTTAGTTCTGGGTCCGGCCTATAATAATCTCAAGTTCGTTACAACAGGATAGGAGAGGGGGAGACCATGAGAACACCTCAAGATATCTTCAACAAGTTCATTATTACCGGCTTCAAACTTTGGAGGAAGCTGGTATAGGCTAAGTATCCAGACTTCCGTACTCGATTAAAATTTTATTGGAGTCAGTATTGCGTCAGTATGACGGAAAAACGATCACGCAGGAGCACATTGAGAATTTAGCGAAATGGGGCACAAAGGATGCGAAAGAAAATGTAGAAGTACCTTTTAAGCCGGCTCGTATGGTCCTTCAGGATTATACCGTCGTTCCTGTTGTCGTGGACTTGGCTTCTTTACGAACCGCCATGGCGAACATGGGCGGAGACCCGAAGCAGATTAATCCGGAGATTCCGGTTGATTTGGTGATTGACCACGCTGAGCAGGTGGATAAGTTTGGGACGCCAGATGCATTAAAGTATAATGTAACGTTATAAATTCATTAAATTTCTAAGTTTAATTCAAAACCGCGATAGACAACAGGCTTGCTGATTATGCCCGGAGTCGATTGCTCGGAGACATCAAGCCGCGGCAGCTTGTTAAAGTAACGGCAGCGGACGAGGATGGAACGCAAAAAACGTTTGAAGCAGCGGTAAGATTCGATAGTGAAGTCGAGATTGATTACTATCGCCACGGTGGAGTGTTGCAGATGGTGCTGCGAAATAAACTGGCGTTGAGTCAAAAAGAAGAGAGGCAAAGATAAAGGAAATGGAGGTACAACGGTCATGAGTAAATGGGGAAGACAAATCAAAATACCGGCAATATATATGCGTGGCGGAACAAGCAAGGGGGTGTTTTTCGTACCGGATGATTTACCGGCCGATCCAACTGAGCGTGATGGAGTATTATTACGTATTATAGGTAGTCCGGATCCGTATGGTCAGCAGATTGATGGTATGGGCGGGGCTACATCGAGTACGAGCAAGGTCGTCATTATCAGTAAAAGTAATCGGCCGGGATGTGATGTAGATTATTTATTCGGACAGGTTGCCATCGGACAACCGTTGGTGGACTGGAGCGGGAACTGTGGAAATCTTACTGCGGCTGTAGGGCCTTTTGCCATACATAGAGGCCTGGTAGACACTCCGCGGGATGGAGTGGCTGCAATAAATATCTGGCAAGCAAATATCGGCAAGAAGATTATTGCTCATGTCCCGATGAAGGATGGAGAGGTGCAAGAGTTGGGTGATTTCGAGCTGGATGGTGTCACTTTCCCCGCAGCGGAAATTAAATTGGAATTTCTAGATCCGGGTGCGGGCGATGGGGATGAGGAGGGAGGAGCCATGTTCCCTACAGGAAATCCAATAGATGTACTTCCGGTACCAGGTGTGGGAGAGGTGGAGGTCACCTTAATGAATGCCGGAAACCCTGCTATCTTTGTCTCGGCATCATCCTTGGGATTAACGGGAACGGAGCTGCAGCAGGATATCAACGGTAATGCGGAGCTTCTTGCCCGCTTTGAAGCGATTCGGGCTCATGGAGCTGTGGCCATGGGTCTGGCCGATAACGTCGAATATGTCATGACGAAGCGTCAGCACACGCCGAAAATCGCATTTTTCGGAGAACCGGCGAGCTACACGGCGTCCGACGGAAAAGAAGTGCGAGCGGAGGGGATTGATATTTTGGCACGCATTCTTTCCATGGGTAAACTTCATCATGCCATGACCGGTACGGGTGCTGTTGCGATCGCCGCTGCAGCTGCAATTCCGGGAACGATTGTCAGTAAGATTTTAGGTGACACCAAGTCAGCACTTTGTTTTGGTCACCCCTCCGGTACCTTAACGGCAGGTGCTGATGCCGCACAAGAGGAAACAGGCTGGATCGTGAAAAAAGTGGTCATGAGCCGCAGTGCTCGAAGACTCATGGAGGGATCCGTGCTGATCCCTTCTAAATAGTAAAATTGCTGGGACGATGAACGATAAGCGAAGGATACCGAATATTTGCTGGCAGCCTTCGCTTGCTTCCTTGGTTATTTGGAGCCGGTCTTCCTATCGGTTAGCGACAGGAATCCAGCCTGAGAGGATGGCTCCTCCCTCCGGGTGGTTGCTTGCAGCAAGCTCGCCTCCATGCCGGCGGATGATTCGCTGGGATATGGTCAGCCCCAATCCGGCTCCTCCCGTCGCACGATTTCTCGATTGCTCTCCCCGATAAAGAGGCTCAAAGATACGTTTGAGCTCATCCTGCGCAAAGCCCGGCCCTGAATCTTGGATCGTGAACGCTGCCCGATCTCCCTGCTGGCGGCACTGAACGAGAATGCGGCCATGAGCAGGCGTGTGCCGCACGGCATTATCCAATAAATTGCTCAACGCGCGCTCCATTAAGTGCGAATCTGCTCGAATCAAACAATCATCCGGCGCATAATGGGCGACGATCGAGATGTGCTTCTTCTGCGCTTGCGGCTCCAGGCTGTCAATCGATTTCTGAACAATTTCGTTAAAACCTGCTGTGTTCTTGCTTAACTCCGTTTCCAGGTACTCCAACTTCGTAAAGGTGAAAAGATCCTCGACCAACCGGTCCAATTGCGCCGATTTCTCCTTGCAAACATCCACATACTTTGCGATTTGTTCCGGTGTTTGCGCAATGCCTTGCTCAACCCCGTCCAAATAACCGCGCAAGGCAAATAACGGTGTCCGCAAGTCATGTGCGACAGCAGCGATAACGAATCTCCGTTCCTCCTCCAGCTCCGCTTGCTTCCGGTGCGAGCTTAGCAGACCGTTCACCATGACTTCGAATCCCTCTCGAACCTCGGCAATCTCTCTGATGGTCGATGGGGGCAGCTGAACGTCCCAATCGCCTTCGGCAATTTGCCGAGCTGCCTGGCTCATTTTCTCAAGGGGCATAAGAAGGAGCCTTCGCATGCGAATGCCTACAATAAAGAAAGCGAGCAGAAGCCCTGCAAACGCAGCCACAATGGGAACCGCATAGGAATCCGGCCGGCCCGCTCCAATATGCAGCGATTGGGTCGTGATGAAGTGAGCTGCCACAAAGAAAACCCATGGCAGCAGCAGAAGGAGCACCAAACTGAACAAGGCATAGGTACGAATACGAAGCTTCCTCATGTTATACGCCCCTCGAAGCGATAACCAACGCCCCATACGTTGGTTAAATATTGCGGCTGATCCGGATCCAGCTCGATCTTCTCGCGAAGACGACTCAGATGGACGCGAATCGTATGCTTATCGCCGATGCCATCCCAGAATTTCGCGAGCAATTGATCATAGGTAAACACCTGTCTCGGATGCTCCGCAAACAATCGCAGCAGCTCATATTCCTTCGGCGTGAGCGAGACTCTCCTTCTATCGACGAACACTTCTCTAGTAGACAAATCGAGCTTAAGACGGCCATAATCCAACACCTTGGCCGCACTTGCTTGCTGGTTGCCGGCGCGTCGCAGAACAGCCTTTACGCGGGCAACGATTTCGCCGGGTGAAGCGGTTTTGACGATATAGTCATCGCCGCCAAGTGTCAACCCGCGAATCTTGTCTACATCATCGCTGCGGGCACTCAAGAACAGGATCGGAACAGGGCTTTCCGTCCGAACGCGCCGGCAGAAATCAAATCCGTTTTGTCCCGGCATCATAACGTCCAGGATGATGCAATGAACCGTGTTCTGTTGAAACGCTGTCCATGCTTGCGCCGCGTCATTAGCCATTACGACCTGAAAATGATCATTCTCCAAAAAGTCTCTCAATAGTTCAACGATGCTCCGGTCATCGTCCACGACCAAGATCGTAGGTCTTTCATTCATATCGATCCCGCCTTCATTCCGAGGATTGACCCTTACCGAATATATATATAAGTGTATCATCTCTTCCGCCAAAAAAACGAGTTCCGCGCATATTGTGACGGTTTGTTTATGGTTTTGTTACCTTTTTGGCGCTACGTTTGAGAGATTCTTTTGGTATCCTACCTATCAGTGGAGTGAATAAAAGGAGGTTATATGGATGTTGACTGTACAAATCGTGCTGTTCGATGGCTTCGATCTTCTGGATGCTATTGCACCTTACGAAGTATTTTGCGCGGCCGGAATGGTTGCCGATCATGCGTTGTGTGTGGAATTCGTCACTGCGGAAGGGCCAAGGCTCGTCCCGAGTGGCGTAAACGGGTTAAAAATTGAAGCGGGCGGCAGGCTGAGCCCATACCGAAAGGGCATCATTCTCGTGCCTGGCGCGTCCGGTGAGATAGAAGGAGACAGCCCAAATTCCATTCCTGCCATTTTGGCCCGTGCCGTGAACACGGAACTGACCGGAATACTTAAGCAGGCACTCGGGCATCCGGATATCGTAGTGGCTACCGTATGCGGGGGTTCCTTGGTGCTGGCCATGGGAGGAGTGCTGGAAGGAAGGCCGGCGGTAACGAATTACTTGGGAATGGATGTGCTTGGGGCGACCGGTGCCATACCTGTTCCGGCTCGCGTAGTCGATGACGGCAACCTTGTTACCGGGGGCGGTGTAACCTCGGGGCTGGATATCGCGCTCCATCTCGTTGAGCGGGAGCTGGGGCCTCGGATTGCACATGCAGTAGAGCAATTGTTCGAATTTGAACGGAGAGGAACGGTCTGGCGTAACATCGGTATCCCCCCGCGTAAGGGATCGGCGGTCCGTGACCCAAACGCCGCGAGCCTTCAAGGCACATCGGTGAATGACATTATGACCGGTTTCGCCAAAGCCGATGTATTGCCGGCCTCCAAATTAACAGGGAAGCGAATATAAGGGGTAAAAGCATGAACAGACGCCAAACCTTCTACAAGCTGATCGCGTGCGTTAGTATGATTTACATCCTTTATGTCTTGGTCAACAATTTCGTTGTCGATCCAGGTGCCGAGACGTTTTTAAGTCATAAAGCAGGTCTTGAGTATGAGCTTAAACCTCGGATCTGGCTAATGGTCATGTATATTCATGCAGGTTTCGCCTGTATTGCGATGGGCTCGGGTCTCATCAATTGTTCAAGGCGCAGCTATGAGAAGCACCGTGGTTTTCATCGCGTGAACGGCTGCGTCTATGTTTCGTCCGTGCTTATTGCCGTGCTGACATCCGGATACATGGCGCCCTATGCCACGGGAGGAAAAATAAGCAGTATAGGCTTTAATGTTCTCAATATTCTCTGGCTGGTCATAACGGCAACTGCTCTTGTCCACATCTTTAAAAAACGGATTCTTCAGCATCGTCGGTGGATGATTCGAAGCTATGCCTTTTGCTATACGAATATGCTGATCCATCTGCTCACCTTTGTGTTTCACCAGATCATCGGCTTCGCTTACGTGACCAGCTACACGATTGGATTATACGGCTCGATGGTGCTGCTGATGATTGCTCCGGAAGTGCTTTTTCGAGTGAAAAAACCTAAGTGCGCATAGGCCTGCTCGATTCAAAAATTCAAAAATGAAAATGGGGGCGGTCAGCATGTGTATTTTGGTTATATCGAAACGGTTGCCGCTTTATATGTGTTCAACGGACTTGCCGCCATGCTGATCGTAGGCGCTCAAAACATTATCCATTCGCTCAAGACAGAGGTTTTCCCTACCCGAATGCGTTCGACCTCCGTCGGTTGGGGGCTTGGCGTCGGCCGGATCGGTTCTATTCTCGGACCGACAATAGGCGGTTATTTATTGGCTTTGAACTTTTGAATTCAAAACCTACTTCATTTTGTTCAGTATCCCATTTGATTTTAGTTTCCTGATCATACTTACGTTTCCCAAGCACGTGGAGGAATCAGAAGGGGACAAGCAGGAATATCTCCCCAATACAGCGGAACAAATTCATTCAAGCATCTAAGAGTCATGCCGTTAAAAAGGCAGCCTAACCCAATTTTGAGAACGTGTCTTTTTAAAATTGGCAGGTGCAGGTTGAGAGGAATGATCTGCTTAAGCTGGTCCCGCTTGTCCTTTTGACTCACGTACCAGGCCTCCATGTGTTGGCAGATCATAATGCCATAAAGTTTACATAATAATTATTATGTAAACATTGAATGTGAATGTACCACAACATTGTAGAGCGATGTCGATCGGATTCCAACATTAGACTAAGAGAATAAATATTAGACTGGCAAAGTGTATTAGGCTAACGGGCAGAAGAGCTCAATAGTAAATGGGTATAATTTGGAGTATACTATACAGTGGAAAAGTATATCTACCGGTGGACTTGAAAGGAACATTTCAGCATGGAACTATACGAAGAATCAAGAAAATTCATTATCACTTGCTATGAGGAACTCGGAAAGGGGATAGACGAAACTCACGAAAGAATATCGGAAATATGGAACATGATCAAACAGGATGGAACCTATGAGCATTCATTTGAGGAATTGGAACACGGGGCTAGAATGGCTTGGAGAAATAGCAATCGATGTATAGGACGATTATTTTGGCAGTCACTCAAAGTGTTTGACGAAAGAAGTCGACAAACCGCTGAGGAAGTTGTGACTGCTCTTTATCGCCATATTGAATATGCAACGAACGTAGGAAAAATCAGGCCAACCATCACAGTGTTCGACCCTAAGATTCGGATCTGGAATCACCAACTCATTCGCTACGCCGGTTATGAAACAGATCAAGGTATCGTGGGCGATCCACATTCAGTGCGTTTTACACGTATTTGTGAGGAGTTAGGATGGCGAGGTAAACGAACGGCATTTGATGTGTTACCATTAGTTATTCAAGTAAATGGGGAAAAGCCTGTATGGTTCCCTATTCCTGACGACTTAGTAATGGAAGTCGATATTCGTCATCCGGATTTACCTCAATTCATTGAATTAGGACTCAAGTGGTACACTGTTCCAATGATTTCAGACATGGCATTAGAAATAGGCGGCATTACCTATTCAGCAGCACCGTTCAATGGTTGGTATATGGAAACAGAGATCGGTGCACGTAATTTCGCCGATACTCAGCGGTACAACATGTTACCCAAGGTGGCTCATTTAATGGGGCTTAATACCAAAACGGACACATCCTTGTGGAAGGACAGGGCACTGATCGAGTTAAACATCGCTGTGTTGCACTCTTTCAATGAACAAGGTGTCACCATTGTCGATCACCACACTGCAGCGAAACAATTTCAACTTTTTGAGCAGATCGAATCTGACGAAGGACGAAATCTTACTGGGGATTGGTCATGGCTAATACCTCCGGTTTCACCGGCAACGACACACATTTTCCACAGTCATTACGATGATACAATCACTAAACCCAATTTCTTTCGGCAATCCACCCTTTTTTGACAAGCAATTAGACATTCATCCTTTATTATCAGACAATTTATTTTATAGACAAAATCTACTAATTATAGATAATGGGTGAAGGATACTATTGAGCACACTAAAAGGATCAATATTCAGATCGAACATAGATTGGTTGGATTTGTCTCAGGCATTCCATTCAATACATTCAATATTCCTTTTTTTGTAGAATTAGAATTATATATAAAACTAAGGAAAGAAGTCATTGTCATTATCTTGTTAATGCCAAGTGCCGTAAGAAATAATAGAGGGGGTGGTATAAATTAGGGAGAGCAGAAGAAAGTCAGTTCGAGTTCCGGTAAATATGTGAAGAACATGAAAATATCTTACCCAAAAAAAGCTGGCCAAATTGGTCGGCTTTTTTTGTTTAAATATAGTGGATCGGATCATCGAAACTTATTTTTTAATGTACGAAAAATCACATCAAATTGTGTAACAAGATATATGAAAGCATGCCATACAAGGGGCCTAATCGATTTATAGACATATGTACAAAATACGAGTTTTGTGAAAATGTATAACTGACAATATCGACATTCCAAATAATATCTCTGATCAATATTTTTCTTCTGTAATAAATGACATGTCTGACAATCCTGTTTTTATACAGAGACCAACCCCAGCCGAAAAACTCGTTATTAGTTATTTCTGCGCGAAATCGTATTCACACCGGCTCTCCAGCGAACCGGAACACTAGCAATATTAGATCGAATGCATCCATCACTTTCTGGAGGATTCCATCTCCAATCCCCTTGGTAGACTTCTTCTTCATTGACCCATTGTTTGGTCGCTATTTAGTGACACAGACATCCCCTTAAAATTAGATTCTTGCTCTTCCTTTTCATCCGATGCTTTAATCAAGAAAATGGAAAATAGATTTCGCTTGTATTTGCTTGGCAATTCATATCTCATTTATAGCGGTTTCTTTTTTGTTTTAGAAAATGATTTGATTTGGTAAGTCGGAATAAAGCAAATTTGAAGGCAGCCCAATAAAAGCAAGATATGCCGGGGGCTATCCGCTGATAGAGCGAATAACCCCAGCACGCTTTTGAACCGCCGGCATGCGGATTTTATTGTAAGTGAAATTACGGCGCATCGGCTTCCTACCTGGTTTTGAACAAGCGTTGAAAAAATCCGGGCTTGCCCCGGCCGGTTCGTTTTGGTGCCTCAACGGCAACCGCCACTTCAAACTGGGAACGAAGATGTTCCGTGAGATGCCGGTCGCGCATTTTTAAGGAGTCCTCAATATACCGCTGCTGCTGTTCCATCACTTTCGATTGCTCGTCCAGCTTTTGAATCAGCATCTGAAGCAGCCCGTTTTGGTCCGTAACCTTTTCCGCAAGGTCCTCAACTTGTTTTTCGAAATTCGATTTGGCCTCCGGTGTTTTATCCATGTTTACGCTGCCCTCAAGCCATTCACGCACCTGGTTGTAGGTCCAGCCTTCGGTTTGAATTTTTTCTTTAATCGCCAGCAAATCGGAAATGTTCTTTTGCGTAAAACGACGGTGTCCGCGAGAGGTACGCTCCACTTGCAAATTAAATTCTTTTTGGTAAACACGGATTAAATCGTCCGACAACTCCGTCATTTCAGCAACTTGTTTGGTACTGTAGAAGGCTTCAACAGAAATTTCGTTTTCAGATTCCAGCATCGATTGCACAATACTCCCTCCCTATTAAAAACTCGCAACACCTAATCCAGATTTCAACTCTACTTCTTTCATTGTAGATTCAAAGAGGTGAATTTACAGTCGAAATCAGGGTGTCGGATATTCAAAAATAGTGAGGAAAAGCATTTTTGTTTTGTATTATATCCGTTGAATTTTGACGATTGTTGTTGGAGCGTTACCGATACGGTTTATACTGCTGTCCATCCTCCGTCGACCATGACCGTATGGCCTGTGACCAAATCAGATGCAGAACTGGCGAGATAAATGACCGTGCCCAGAAGATCCTCCGGTTTTCCGATCCTTTGAATAGGTTGACGCCGAAGGTAATCCTCTTTAAATGTCTCTTGTGCAAATAAAGACTCAGTTAACGGCGTTAATAAATATGTTGGACCGATAGCATTGACATTAATGCCGAATTCAGCCCATTCGGCTGCCAGGGTACGGGTCAAATTGATCACCCCTGCTTTGCTTGCGGTGTACGAGGACCGTTCGGCGGAACCGATCATCCCGTTAATGGATGCGATGTTGATGATCTTCCCGCTTCCTTGCCGGATCATGACTTTGCCCGCGGCTTGGCAGCAAAAGAAAACGCCCTTCAGGTTGACGTCCATTACTCTGTCCCATTCTTCTTCTGTCACCTCTACAGCCTTTTTCCTGATGATCACTCCGGCATTATTCACAAGTACATCGATTCTCCCAAAATAATCACAGGCTTGCTCGATCATCTTCCCGATCCCGCCCACGTCCGTTACATCCAGTTCAACGACCAGGGCTCGCCTGCCCGCGCTGCGGATTTGCCTGGCAGTCTCATTGGCGGTTTCCAATCTCTCCGGAAGTTCAGTAATGACCAGATCAGCTCCGGCCTGGGCAAGTCCCAGAGCTATACTTCTGCCAATGCCGGAACCGCTTCCAGTAACGATGACCACTTTGTTGTCAAGGTTAAACATGGGAATGTCCTCCTGTCCAGCTAATGAATTTAGCAGTCTGAATATGGAACAAACAACAGGTGAAATATCTATATTGTCTACTAAAACCGCTTTCATGTCTAACAAAAAAAGCTGTCCTGAGAAAATAAAGTATTAGA
Source organism: Paenibacillus sp. Pae15 (assembly GCF_024519685.1). Lineage (NCBI taxonomy): Bacteria > Bacillati > Bacillota > Bacilli > Caryophanales > Paenibacillaceae > Paenibacillus > Paenibacillus sp. Pae15. Next base: position 47,122 of record NZ_JALJRM010000027.1, read on the forward strand.
CATCCATGCCGCTGACGCGGCACCCGGTGGTTGTTGCACCAGCCCTTCAATCTAACATGCCGTAAGGAGTTTCTTGAATGGACGTCGTTTACAGCCATGTGTGCGGGCTTGACGTTCACAAAAAGAACATCGTCGCCTGCATCATCACACCGGAAGGCAAAGAAATCCGAACGTTTGAAACCATGACCGACGACCTGATCCTACTCGTCGATTGGGTCAGGATGACAAAAGCTTGATTGATTTATCCTCAGCCGGTCTTTATGGTCAATCGATTAAACTTAACATAAATAATATTATGTAAACAATGAGGCGGCCATCCTTGGCAAGCTGCTGTTCAAGCGGCTGTTAATTTATTTCCAGATGACTTTGGTATTCTTGCCAATGTATAATGAAATCGTTGTACTCATTCCCAACTTTATCACGCTCTTCCACCCGGTTTTCGCAGATTGAATGATGAAGGAGGCCTTTCTAATGAATAAAAGCTTCAAAATTTTGGCGTGTTCGACAATGGCTTTTGCCATGCTGACTTCCGCAGCCCTGGCCAATCCGGTAGAAAATAAGTCGGCCGTTGCCGTTGCTAACGCAAAAGTCTCTTATGCTTTCAATGATTTATCCAATATTGATCCGGTTTTGAAAGCAAAGATAGATTCGCTGCTGTCTAAAGGGATATTTGAAGGAGTTTCGGATGATACCTTCGGGATTCATCTAAACATGACTCGTGCCCAGTTTGCGAAAGTGGCTGCACTGGTCTTCGATTTGGATGTTGATTACAGCATCACTACCTCCAGCTTTGCGGATGTGAAAGCCGACGATCCGCAACATGGCTGGGCGATCCCGTACATAGAAGCCGCTAAGAAGGCCGGGCTGATCGATGGGATGACGGATACGGAATTTGCTCCGGGAAATGATGTGACGATAGGCCAGCTGGATAAGGTTTTCGTCACCGGTTTGGGTAAGCCGGTGAACGTGACAGGCAGTCCCTGGTATGAGGATGCTGTAAGGCAAGCTCAGGCTTTGGGCATTCACCCGCCCGGCAAAGACGGCCGTGCTGCGGCTTCCCGTGCCGATCTGGTTACAGCCGCTTATGCCGGTTATGAAGCGTTCCATAAGCAAGAGGATAACGCAACTCCGGCAGCGATTGTTTCTGTCAAATCGGTTGACAATAAGACCGTGCAAGTGATACTGAACCAGCCGGTGGATCCTTCCAAGGTCGCCTTTTCCCTTACCAAGGATACCCAGCAATTCTCTACAACAACCAAGTGGTCCAACGACCATAAATCAGCGGATTTAACCGTTAACGATGCTGAGCTAACCGCCGGCGAGTACACGATTAGAGTAACCGGTCTGGACAAACCGCTCACAGCGACGTTAACCGTTTCCGGAACGATAAGCACCAATGATCCCCATGTATCTATCACTAATCCCGGCACTATCGCCAACGTGATCGATAGCGGATTAACGAGTGCGGCTACCGGGCTCAACGGCTTTGTCACAAGGACGGTAGCCGAAGACCCGACCCTCAGCAAATTTGCCAAGGAAATCAAATTTAATGTGACCAATGCGGCTGGAGACGCCGTAGCGATTCCAGGCATTATCGAGACGATCACCTCGTCCGATCCCAATGTGGTCAAAGTCGGCCGCTCGAATGACAACCGCGGCTATGTTCTGGGCAATAAAGCGGGAACGGCGACCGTGAATATCGTTTACAAGACCAATAAAGGCGAAAGCAAAGTCGCATCGGTAACCGTAAACGTAAAAGACGAGGTCGTGGCCGCAAGTCAGGTTGAAGCCGATGCGAGAGCCTATCAAAGAATGACGGTATCGGATAACGTATATTCCGCCGAATTTAACGCGTTTACTGCGATGAACCTTAAAGTATACGACAACTACGGCATCAAGTACCAGAAAGATGAAGTGCAGAAGTATAATTTTGCCCTCGCTGTAGTGCTTATCGCGGATCATATTGTTGGAGATCTGGACAAAGGCGATACAGGCACGGTGACGGTAGATCCGGATGGGACGGTTCATGTCGTCGGAAACGTCACGCAATTTGATATAACCGCGCATTTACCGAACAACAAGAGTGCAACTACAGAAATTCGACTTCTCCCATAATAACAGCCAAAAGACGCAGCATAGCAAGTGTACAAAAAGGCCCGAATGGCTCATCCGAATGAGCTTTCGGGCCTTTTCAGTTATGGTTTTTCCGATCTGTCGTTCATCATCGAACGCAGCGCGGCGCGAAAATCGTCATCTTTCATTGCCGTATGATCCGAATCTTTTTTTGAGCTTTCGCGTTGGTCCGGCTGCCGAAATTTTTGAAGCGCCTGCCGGTAATCCCGATCGGCCATTTTCCCGTCATCCGGAGCGCGCCGCGTTTGCCCGGAATCCGTGCTTTCAAGCACCGAAGAATCGTCAGTGACGGATATTCCTTCTGATTGGGGCTCCATGCTTTCCGTTTTGGCCGCCGGCCGGGCATGCTTTGGTGCTGCCGCGGATGCGCTCGTGTCATCTGACGATTCCGGTTTCGCCAAATCTTCTTCAGGACGGACTATGGGATATTGCCGCTCGCTTCTTTTAGGGGTCGAAGAGAGCGAACGAAGATTATAAACAATGAGAATCACGATAAGGATCAGGCCGACGGCAATGCTCAATATGGGAACAATCACCGCCTCTCCCCCTTTCCACACTGATGTCCCTCACTACACATGAATGAATTTTTTGGTCACCTGAGCGACGCGTTCTCCCAATGCTCTTCCGAGCGCTTTTCCCTGCTCGCTTATGAGCTCATCCTTATCGATCGGACAAGTGATGCCGACGCCATAATAAGAACCGTACAGGGCATTCTCGGAAATATTGCCGGGAAGACCTACGATAATCATCCCATGATGCAGCATGGGAGTCATTAAACTGACCATGGTGGACTCCAACCCGCCATGCTGTGTTGCCGTCGTACAGAATACCGCCCCGATTTTATTGATCAGCTTGCCGTTCGCCCAGAGATGCCCGAGCTTATCGATCCAGGCTTTTAACCCCGAACTAATCGTTCCGAAATGCCCGGGACACCCCCAAATGATGGCGTCCATATCGGCGAGATCGTAGACACTGGCCGAATGGACATGGTGGATATGCACCTCCGCCTGAGCCTCTCTCGAGGCCCCTTCAGCGATGGATCGGGCCAAAGCTTCCGTATGTCCGCCTTCACTATCGTATACAATGTAAATTTTCATTTAACCGCCTCCGCTTCACGAGACTTTCAAGAATTAACCATACGTTAACCTTGCCGGGTTTGACCAGGAGCCGGAAGCATAATGACCTCCGTACTCGCTGCCTCTTCCCTTTCCGCAGTCTTTTTATCTTTTCGCACATCCTTCAGAAATACACACAGCAGCAGGGCGGCGGCCGAAATGATGGAGGTCCAGAAAAAAGCATCGTTGATCCCCATAACCGTGGAATGCATCTGGGCTTGTCCAGCAAGCTGGGAAATGGCTTGCACTTGTGCCTGTTCCAGCGGCAGGTGCGACGAATCGGCTATCTTGTGAACCAGCGAATTAAACGAATCCATAAAGGCTGGATTGGTTGTATCCATCCGGTTCGTATACGAAGCAAAATGGAAAGTCGACCGGTTGGTGAAAATCGTCGTAATCCAGCTTGTGCCAATCGAGCCGCTAATTTGACGCAGCGTATTGGACATGGCTGTACCGTGGTTGTTCAGTTCCTTCGGCAGCTGGTTCATCCCTGCGGTCATAATCGGCATCATCAACAACGACATCCCAAAGAAACGAAGCATATACAGAATCATAATAAAGTTATACGTCGATTCCATTGTCAGCTTAGTAAATTCAAATGTGGTGACGGTCGTAATGATCATGCCGATGATCGCAAGCGGCCGCGGGCCGACTTTATCGAATAAAGCTCCCGACACCGGCGACATGACCATCATGACCAGCGCACCCGGAAGCATAAGAAGTCCGGACTCCATAGGCGTAAAGCCTCTTAAGTTTTGCAAGTATATGGGAAGCAGAATCATCCCTGCGAACATGCTGGCTGTCAGAAGCACACTGATGACGGTGGATAACGAAAACATGCTGTATTTAAACACGCGCATATCCAGCATAGGCGTATCGGACTGCATTTGCTGCAGTACAAAGATGAAGATCAAAGCCAAACCGATAACAAGATAAGCCAGGACTGCGATATCCGTCCAGCCTTTCGTTCCCGCTTCCGTCAAGCCGTACAAAAGCAATCCAACTCCGGTTAAAGAGGTAAAGGTGCCGAAATAATCCAGCTTTATTTTTTTCGGTTCTTCGATATTGTTTAGCGTAAAAAAGGCAATGATAAGAACCAGCACCCCTAGAGGTATCATCCCCGAAAAAAGTAGATGCCAGTCATAATTTTGCACCACCCAACCGGATAATGTCGGGCCGACCGCCGGAGCGAACATCATAGCCAGCCCGAAAAGCCCCATGCCCTTGCCTCGCATCTCCGGAGGGAAGATATACAGGATCACACTCATGACAAGAGGGGAAAGCACTCCCCCGCCAACGGCCTGAATCAGACGACCGGCCAGCATGAGCGGAAAATTCGGGGCCAGGCTGCATATCAGAGCTCCGAGCGTAAAACAGAACATGGCGATCAAAAACAACAAACGAACTCCGAACCTTTCGATTAAGAATGCGGATAAAGGGATTAAAATCCCGTTTACCAGCATATAGCCGGTTAAAAGCCACTGGATCGTATTCGTCGTTACACCGAAATCCGCTGTCATATGTGGAAGAGCAACGTTTAATAACGTCTGGTTCAAAATCGCCAGGAACAAACCCAGCATCAACACGGTCAACAGCGGGATATGCCGGGAAATACTGTCGCCGCCGCTCTTCACGGCTGAGTTTTGAGCAGCCATATCGCTCCTCCTTTCCAAATCATTACATTATTTTTTGGTAATCTTCACTTCAGCATTCATCCCGGGAAGTACATTGTCCGAGTAGTTGCTGATCGATATCTTAATCTGCACTTTTTGCGTTACTTTCGTGTAGTTGCCACTTGTATTGCTCACGGGAAGCAGCGAAAATACGGAATTCGTTGCCCGTCCGATCTCCTCTACCTTGCCTTTTAACGTATTGCTCGAATCACCGTCAACCGTTACCTCGACGTCCGAACCGATTTGAATATCTTTCACGTCGGTTTCGTCAATATTGGCTACGATATACAGCTTCTTCATATCGATGAGCTGGGCTAAGGTTTGGCCGGGTTGAACCATTTGGCCTTCTTTGGCCTGGTTTTTCACAATAGTGCCTTCGAGCACCGGACTTACATTGACCGTCTTGGTTCCGTCACTCACTTGGCCCACAACTTTGGCTTTTGCGACCACGTCCCCTTCTTTCCCGTCCCAGTTAGTCAAGGTTCCTGCAGCCGGTGCGGACAGGTTTATGATATCCCCTGCGACGCGCGCATCCTCTGTCTTAATATATTGTGAGCTTTGAAGATAGTAATAGAAACCTCCCATAATCAAAGCAACGATGACGATAATGCCAATCAGATTGGCTGCAAACAAACGACCTTTCATAGGTTTTCTCCCTCCATACTTTAATATATAAATTACTTTGTAACAAAGTATTTTAGAACAAAATAAATTTATCATAATAAAAAAAAGAATACAAATAGTAAAGTAATCCTGTATACTTAACTTATGTCATTTCATCGGGAAAGAAATTGGGGATGAATAAGGAAAATGGGAATGCGAGATGGAAAAAAAGATATGACCGCGCAAATCGAAGCCATGGATCATTTTAATGAAACGTTCTTGAGATATAAAATGAAATTGCTGGATGCCCATCATAAAGACCCGCAGCTTCGTATGAATGGCACCAAATATCATATACTGATAACGATATACCAGCGCCAAAGCTGTATGGTAACGGATATTTCGCGGCATTTGCATTTGTCTTCGGGAGCTACTACGATTTCGCTGAATCAGTTGGAAAAGGACAATCTGATTGAGCGGCTGCGGAGCAATGAGGACCGGCGCACAGTCATGGTTACCCTCACTCCCAATGGAAAAAGGTTTATTGAAACGGTGCTGGACATCCGAAACCGGCTGCTGGCCGAGATGATTGAGCCGCTTTCTTCGGAAGAACAAGATCAATTATTTCATATTATCGCTAAGATATCCCGACAGCTGGCCAAGAAGATCGCTTCCCATGAGCTGTAAAAGATATCCTAAACGCTCGGCCCGGAAACCAAAGTTGAAGGTGATACCATCATGCTGCAGCTTATTGCTATGACCACGATGCTGATTGACCATGTCGGGTACATTTTTTTTCCTCATACGGATCTGTTCCGCATTATCGGACGCATTGCCTTTCCGCTCTACTGCTGGTTTCTGGTCCAAGGCTATCTTCACACGAGCAGCCTGAAAAACTATATGCGGAGGCTGTTCTGGCTGGCCTGCTTGTCGCAGATTCCGTATTCCCTGGCATTCGATGATTGGGAATTAAATGTGATCTTTACTCTTTTGCTGTCGATCGTTGGCTTATATGCAGCGGATCGCATCAAGGATGAGAAATATAAAGCCCTGCTGATGGCCGGAGTACTGCTTGCCGCCCTGCTGATACCTATGGATTACGGGCTTTATGGGGTGCTGCTTGTTTTTCTTTACCGGTATTTTACCGGGTGGAAATTGATCGTCTATCATACGGCCCTGAACATGATGTTTATCGCCGTATATGGAACGGGCGCCTGGATTCAATTATTTAGCCTGCTGGGGACTTTTCTGTTTGCTTATCCTATCCCTAATTACCAGATATCCATTAAAAAATGGTTGTACCGCAGCTTCTATCCGGCGCATTTGTTCCTCCTGTTTATCCTCTATCTCTGGATGGAGCAATCCTAGACTCTCTCTTGCCTAAAGCAAAACGGGTCGAAGAGCAGCAGCTCTTCAACCCGTTTTTGTTCATCTATTCATTGCTCTTCTTTATCTTTGGATTCGTTGACCAACCGGTCATATTTGGCATATCGATCATCCACTTCCGAGGCCATTTGCCGAAACCTTCTGGTCTCTTCAAGCACCGGATCAATCTGTGCCTGAATGCGGATCTCGGTTTTGATCGGCAGCCGTTTGCGTGCGGCCTCCTTCGTATCCTCCTGCTCCATTTGGCCTTCCGTCAGTTTTTGCGCCAATTCTTCCTCCAGCTTTCTGGAATTCATGGTTCTTCATCCCCTTTCGCCTTGTGTCAGATTCATCAAAGTCTTTTTATATCCTGTCCATACGAAAGAGCTGCTATAAGGCGGAGCCTGTTGAGCGGTTCAGCAGGAACGGGTCGGACTGTTTTTCCAGCCGGTGAAATGGATAAGCAGGCAACGACAATCAAAACATTGCGGCGATCCGACGAATAAAATTGGATAACAATTTGATGGATGGAAGCACAAATAAAAAGGAAGCAAATGCCGCGCCAGCTCAATGCTTTGATGGTCCCCTCGCTCCGGAAGGCGTTTTTTGAGGGCGGATCCTTCCCAGACGGAGACCATGCATTCGATGATCACGCCGACCATAAAAATGACAGCCCCGTATCTTCCGTCATCGGTCCAGCCGTTCCGCGCCCAATGGAACATAAAACAAAACGATCCGAAGCACGTGTTCCCATCTCCATCCCCAATTATCATTGATCAATCAAGCTGTGGGCTGTCGAGCTCTCCTTCAGACCGGATCGATTTGAACGGCAGCTTGCTTACCGCTGATCTGAATCGCCGTTTTTTACGGCCTGCCGTGCTGAGATCCCGCAGTATATCCTCTAAAAGCGCTTTTCCCCTCCCCTCTTCTTTCCCTTGCGCCCAGACAACGAACATCACCGAATCGCCGGATTTCAGGATTTTCTGTGCCTGCTGCAATTTGGTCTCGTAGTTGTGCTCTTCAATCCCGGGTGTAAGACGAATCTCCTTCAGCTTGGGCACGCGATCCTGCTTCCGGGCTGCTGTGCCTCCTGCCTGGCCGCTCCTGCACCGATCAGCCTGCATGGCGGAGGACTGCTCATGAATGAGGTGCATACCAAATCAACCTTGAGTTTTTGGGCCATGGCCAGAGCTTCTTTCGTCGGGACGATGCCCAGGTCTTCCCCGTTTGGTCCTGTGAGGTGAACCTCGGAGGCTTTATTTTTTTCGTTCATGATCATTGTCAGCGCACCTGAACTTTCTCTATAATGAACCCATATTACCGTGTAAAAGGAGATTTTTCAATGAGTCAAAACGAACTTGAGCAACAAATCATTCGCAACTACCAGCGCGACGAGCAAATGATGATTCTTGTGTTTGCCCAGTGGTGCGTTAATCATGATCTCGATCCGGCCGCATTGTACCGCCGTGCCTATCCGCAGCAAGACGCTAATCCTTCGCTGCAGCAGGCGATCGCATTGACCGTGCCTAAAGAAGAGGCCGGCGAAATTGCCGATGAAACGCTGCTGGGCGTCTTGTCGCTTTTCGGTAATGATGAACTCGCCATGGTCGTCACCGAGGAAATTCAAAAGCGTCCGCGCGTCGCCAAAAAATAAGACCCAACCGATCGTCGGCAGAGCTTAAACGCGCCGCCCAATTCCATTTGTTCTCCTATCCGGGCTTGTCATTTCCGCATGCAAATAGCGCAAACCAAAAAGTCTGCCAGGCCCGGTACCGGAACAGATTTTTGGTTTGCAAAGTGGTAAATGAGATCCATCAGATTTTCATGGCTTGTTTCTTGATCCGAATTTGAACACTCGTTCCTTCTCCCGCTTCTCCGGATGAACGAATGATCATCCGATAGGAGCAGCCATATAGCATTTTGAGGCGGGAATCCACGTTTTTCATCCCGTATCCGGAAGAGGAAATAATCTCCTCCTCCAGAACGTCGCCATTCAACAATTCCCGTTGTTTATTCAACTGCTCCACCGTCATCCCCACTCCGTTATCGGAGACATCGACGACGACCTCATCTTCTTCGAGATAACCCGTGATCAGGATCAGACCCTTCTTTCTCAAACGCCGCATCCCATGGACAATCGCATTTTCGACAAGGGGCTGCATCACCAATTTACCGATCGTATATTGGGCTGCTTCATCAGCCAAATGAAGGGTAAAATCGAAGCGTTCTTCAAACCTGATTTTTTGAATTTGCAGATAGACGCGCACCATTTCAAACTCTTCGGCCAAGGTTATGGTTTCCCGGCCCTGGCTTAAAATCATGCGGAACAGCTTGGACAAGCCGCTGACCATCTCGCTGATTTTGGGCTGTTCATTCTCCTGAGCGAGCCAATGAATCGAATCCAGTGTGTTGTATAAAAAATGAGGATTGATCTGATATTCGAGAACTCTGAGCTCAAACAGCCTTTTTAAACGCTGCTGCTCTTTCAAATTCGTCATCAATTCCTCGATTTCGGACGCCATCAGATTGAATTGATCTCCGATGATGCGGATCTCGTCGTTTCCCTTGAGCGAGATTCGCGTTCCCCACATGTTTTGACCGAATTTACGCATGGCCTTAATCAGCTGCCTGAGCCGTTGAGACAGTATTTTCGTTGCCCACAAGGATACGATCAATGCAAGAAATAGAAAAATCACATAACCGTAAATCAGTTTATTCCGGATTTCTTTCGTTTCTTTATGGATAAATTCCTTGTCAAGCCCGACAAAAAGATAGTCCTGCTGGTCCATCCGCATGAGAACGGTTCTCCATATGCGGCCGTTTAGGCGAACTTCCGTCAGCTTGGATGCGATATCCCCCGGTGCTTGATCGATCAGAGGGCCGGTGCCGCCCTGGATTTTCTTATTGTCGTATACCATCCACCCGTTTTCCGATGCATGGATCATGCCGAAAATCATTTGGCCGTAATAATTGTAGGTCTCAAAGGAGCTGCGAACGGCGTCCAAAGAAAGATTCACAATAACATAACCGATCATCTCGGTCGGCTGCGTTACGCCATAGATTTTACGCGCGATGGTGATCATATCCTTGTTTTTGATTAATGCATCGCTGACGCTCCATGCCAAACCGGACTGCTCTGCCGAGATCACCGTCTTAAACAGCTCGGAACGCTCCAAATCTTCAGGATAGATCCGGTAATTTTCGGACGTATTCAAATATACTTCTCCGTTCATATCGATGATGGCGATGGAAAAAATATTGTTCCAAACCAACCGGGATCTGGACAGCAGGTTCCTCATGGTGTGCTCGTTGGCGTATCTCTCCTGTAGACGCACATTTTCATCAAGCGGGCGGCCGGCATCTCCCTCCTCCATGGTTTTCTTGGCCGAGGCTAATATCCTCTGCACGTCGGGGTCAATCAGAATCTGGTTCGTCAAAGTGGTCACATCGTTAAAAATAGCCCGTATTTCTCTGCTTGCCGCATGCTCCAGCACATACAGCGTATTGTTCATTTCCGCCTCTTTTTGTTCGATCTGATCGGACATCAATTGGGCGATGACAGCAATCAACAGCAGATTCGGAACCGAAATGATGAGGATGAGCTTAATGAAAATTTTACTGTTGAGTGTGGTGTACCATCGAGAGAGATGCCTGAACAGCGGTTTAAGCATAGGAACCGGATTCCTCTTTGTAGTCTGATGGATTTTTACCGACCCATTTCTTGAAGTAGCTGCTGAAATAAAGGGGGTTCTCGTAGCCGACCTTCTCCGCAATTTCGGATATTTTCAGATCGGTGTTGTTTAACAGCTGCTTGGCTTTTTCCATACGCGTCTTTGCCAGGTACTGCATGCAGGAAAAACCGGTTTGTTTGCGGAACGTTTGCGTCAAATAATTGGGATGAAGCGAAACGACATCGGCAAGAGATTGAAGAGTAAGCGAATAATCGTGGTAATGCTGTTCTATGTACGCGGCTACCTTGTCAACAACATCCGAGGCTGCGCCGGTTTTCGTCACCGTACCGCGGCTGATCACGCAAGCTTCCAGCCACCGCTGCATTCGTTTGGCCGCTACAGCCATGGAGTGCCGGTGCAACTGCGGCAATGCGGGGCACTGCAGTCCCAGTTCCTGAAACAGTTTTTCCACGGAGACCGCAAGCTTATAAAAGCCTTGCAGCGCATGAGCGTCCCCCGCATTGCCTGCCATGAGCATCCGAAGAAATTGCCGCGCAGATAAAAGCGCCTCTTCCGTTCTGCCCGTGCCAAGCGCCATGCGGAATTTTTGCTCCTCCTCCAACGGATAGGAAGGTTCCCCCAAGGAATGGGCTTCCAATAGATCATAGGCTTGACTTACGGATTGCGGAATCCGGACAATGCCGCGAACAACCGTTCCCACCGCTGTGGCCACAGGAATGCCAAGCACCTTGTCGGCCAGAAGAGCAAAATTCTGAATGCTGTCGCATGAATTTGAGTCCGCAGGCTGAATGCCGAACACCAGCGTTCGTTCATCCTTAATCAAGACAAAGCCTTTGACGTCTCCGAGGACGGTTTCGCTAAACAGGTGCTTGGTTCCGGTGCAGTACAGCAGCAAATCCCGCTGCGACAGCTCCGGCTCGCTTTTCTTCAGCCGGACGACGCCGCCGAAATACTCCCCATCGAGTGGAAAGTTAAAGCAGTCGGCATTCTCCTTTAGTTCCGCCATGGAAAGGAGCTTGCCTTCCAGCAAATCCGATAGAAGCTTCTCCCGCACATAGCTCTCTGTGTTGGCTCTTGACGGTTTGCCCGCGTGCTGTTGAGAGGCAAAGCGCAAACGCGCCTTCATGATGTCCTCTCGGATCGCGCATAAGATGGCATGCAGCTCTGCCGGCTGCACAGGCTTAGTAATATACCGGTATACCTTTAAATCTATGGCTTTTTGCGCCAGTCTGAAATCTTCATGACCGGACAATATCGCGCAGGGAATACCCGGATAACGTCTGTTCACCTGTTCGATCAATTCGATGCCGTCCATAAACTGCATATAAATATCCGTGATGATCAAATCGGGCAAAACCTTGGCTGTCTCGAGCCATTGCAAGGCCGTTTCCCCATCGTCTGCCGTACTCAATACGCGGAATCCATCGTTCAGCTGGGCAATGGCCCTCTCTATCCCTTTTCTGATTGCCTGTTCGTCTTCGACCACTAGAATGTTCATTTCAGACATACTCCCCTCCATTGTCAAAGACGGCGCAGCAATGGGCCAATCCCGTTCTCATTGCTGCGCCGTCCGTATGTCTGCCTGTACAGCAAACCAGGATCCTGCTTGTTTATTATCGGACATAATCTATACTATACAGGAAACGGGCAATAATAAATCATTAATTTGCCCAATACATTTCTCCAGTTGTCTCCGTAATCAGCACTTCTTCAAGAAAGCGGACCGCTTTGATAAAGCCTTCTTGTACGGACATGAGCCCGTCTTCGTGTTCGATGCTGATCGCTCCGGTATAGCCCACCAGCCTCAGGGTACTGATGATCGCTTTCCAGGTGTCGGCTCCGTGCCCGTAGCCTACCGTCCGGAAGGCCCACGAACGGGCGGATATATCCTTATATGACTTCGTATCCAGCACGCCATTGAGTGCGGTACGATTAGGGAAGATTGCCGTATCCTTGGCATGAAAATGATAGATCCGGTCCTGGAGCGCCAAGATGGACGATACCGGATCCATGCCCTGCCAGAACAGATGGCTGGGGTCAAAGTTCACGCCGACCTGCTCTCCCCCGATATCGCAAAGCCGTATTGCGGTTTCCGTGTTGTACACCGCAAATCCGGGATGAGGCTCAACGGCAACCTTGACGCCGTGCTCACGGATAAACGAGCTCATCTCTTTCCAATACGGGGTCACCTTTTCCCGCCACTGCCACTCTACGATTTCCGCAAAATCGGTAGGCCAAGGGCACGTAATCCAAACGGGGCGCTGCGAGGTTTCCGATTCGCCCGGGCATCCGGAGAAGTTGACGACCGTATGGACACCGAGCCGCTGGGCCAGCCTAATCGTGTTTTGAAAATCGCGATGATGCTCCTCGGCAACGATTTTGTTGGGATGAAGGGGATTTCCGTGGCAGCTCAGCGAGCTGATTTCCAGCTTGTATCGGTCAAGCAATTGGCGGAAGCGCTCAATTTCTCCCGGGTTATTCAGCAATTCCTCCGGCTTGCAGTGATGGTTGCCCACATAGCCGCCGGTTGCAATTTCCACGGTTTGAACTCCGCATTCGGCTGCAAAAGCGAGAGCCTCTTCCAATGTTTTTCGTCTAAATAAGGTAAGGAAAACGCCTAATTTCATCGTATACTCTCCCTTCGGACTCTACCGTTTTAATTGATGCTGTCGATGCGAACCCAGCTTTTCTTCGTCGAGGAGGTTTCAACGGACTCCAGAACGATTTGATTTTGAACCCCGTCTTCAAAATTGGGAGCGGGCTGCTAGCCTTTGGCGATCCCGTTCATCAGCTCATGCACCAGGTTGATAAACGTATGCTCATATCCGATAATATGCGCTGCAGGCCAATAAGCTCCGGCATAGGGGTGATGCTCTTCCGTGCAGTTGATCAGCCTGTACCCCTGTAATCCCGGCTCGTCGTCGGCAAAATACACTTCAAGAGTGTTCATATTCTCCAAATCCCAGCGGATGGATGCTTTCTCCCCGTTGATCTCAAAGCGCTTGCCGTTTTTGTTTCCGCCTGCGAATCGGGTCGCTTCGAATGTCCCGAGCGCTCCGTTCTCGAACCGGGCGATAAAGACCGAGGCATCATCGACGTCCACCTTCCCTTAGGTGCCGCTTTTCCCATAAATTTGTAGCCGATGATCGTACTAATCCTTCATGGACCCGCTGGTCAAACCGCTGACAATAGATTGCTGCAGGGTGATAAAAATCAGGATGATCGGCAGCGCGGCGATGGTCGCTGCGGCCATGAGGTTATTCCACTCGGTTCCGTATTCCCCGATGAATTTATATAATCCCATGGTCAGCGGACGAATGGTTTCATTGGTCGTCAGCGTCAGGGCAAAAATAAAGTCTCCCCACCCCCACAGAAAGCAGAATGCGCCAACCGTCAGCAATCCAGGCTTTACAAGCGGCAGAATGATCCGCCAAAAGGCGCTGAATTTGCCGCTGCCGTCAATCAATGCGGCTTCTTCAAGCCCCGAGGGAAGCGCCAGAAAATAAGGCCGCAGCACGAGGATCGCAAAAGGCAGCGAATGCGTCGTGTTGGCCACGATCAAAGCGGGGAAGCTGTTGATCAGCTGCATTTTGGAAAAAGCGATAAACAAAGGCATCGCGAGCATAATGGTCGGCAGCATTTGGGTCGCCAGGAGCAGAATTAGGATCGCGGCCTTTCCCCACATGCGCAGGCGGGCCAAACCGTAGGCCGCCGGGGCGGCCAGGATCAGCGTGAGCAGCATCGTGCCCGATGCAATGATAAAGCTGTTGCCGATATACCCCAGCATGGAACGGTTGGATACAAAATTATCGGTATAGGCGGCAAAAGTGAGCTCATGAGGGAACATATGAGGCGGGTTGGCAAACAATTCCCCCATCGGCTTAAGCGACGTAATGATCATCCAGTACACCGGAAACAAAAACAGCAGGGTGGCCGTAGCTCCGATGACCGTAAGCGCGTATTCTTGTTTGCGGTATTTGGCATGCGCGCTCAATGATGTTCCTCCTTTCGCATCATCCGCAGATACACAGCCGACAAAGCCATCAGCACAAAAAACATGATGCTGGATACCGCGGCGCCCAAACTAAATTCAAAGTTGATGAAGGCCAACCGGTACGCATAAAGAGGAAATACGGTAGATGCGTTAACGGGACCTCCTCCGGTCATAATGAAGATCAGGTCAAATACTTTGAAGGTGTAAATCAGCCCGAGCATGAGCAGCACCAGAATCGTAGGCCTCATGAGCGGCAAGGTAATGTCGCGGAACTGACGCCAGCGCCCCGCGCCGTCGATCCTGGCTGCTTCGTAGAGATGATCCGGCAGGGATTGCAGCCCGGCGAGCAGAATGATCATATTAAACGGTACGCCGATCCAGATATTCGCGAGAATCGTGCCATATAATGCGGTTTTTTCCTCCGTGAGCCAGAATCGGTGACTGTCGATCATGCCGAACAGCTGCATTAGATAATTCATCACGCCGTGGTCGCCGGCCAGCATCCATTTGAATAAGGTCGCTGTAATGACAATCGGCATCATCCAGGCTAACAGCATCAGCGAACGCATCATACCGCGTCCCGGAAACCGGAGATTGAAAAATAAGGCCAATGCAAAACCGATCCCGAATTGGAAAACGATGCTCAGCACCGTGAAAATGGCTGAATTTTTAAATGAAACGGCAAACACTTCATCCTGAAAAATCGTTTTGTAATTTAGCAGCCCGACAAAATCGTGTTCGCCTCTCAAATTCATCAAGGTGACATTCTGAAAGCTGATCAGTAAATTGTACAAAATCGGAAACACAAGAAAGATGACCATAAACAATACTCCGGGCAGTACAAATACATAATTGGCCAGGCGGTTCCATAAGCTGCGCAAGCTTCTTCGGGAAGCATCCGGCACACGTTCGGTTGAAGCAGGTGACAATTCTCTCTCCATGATCTCCCCCATTCCCTGTGCAAGAATGAAGCCGTCCGGCTCCACCCCCTTACCTGTTATTGAAGAAGCGGTTTGATTTTGGCATCCGTTTCCTTCACCGCGTCTTCCGGCGACTTCACTCCCGTTAATACCTGCTGAATCATCTCCTGTATCGCATCTGAGATTTTCGGATAGTTCGGTCCGTACGCCCGTGCCTTAGCGACATTCATGCCGTCGGCGAATATTTTGAAATACCTGTCGCCTTGCCAATAAGGATCCTGTATGAAATCCCTGCGGCTTGGCAGTCTGCCCGCCGCCTTCAGGAAATTTTTCAAATATTCTCCCTGGTTGGCGAACTTCACAATATCCCAAGCGATATCCTTATGCTTCGACGTCGAGGTAATCGCCCAGTTTTCCCCGCCGAGAATCGTGCCACCTTGTTTGTTCACAGGAAGCGGGACGATATCCCATTGAAATTTGGCCTCCTTTTTCAAAACCGGAATTTGCCATGTCCCATTGACCATCATGGCCGTATTTCCTGCAGCAAACTGCAGCATTGAGGCCTGCTGATCTTGTCCAAGAATTTCCTTCGACATGGCGCCGCTGTCAAGCAGCTCTTTCCAAAGCTTAATCGCCTCCACCGTTCCCGGACTGTTGAACTGGGTCACATCCGAACCGGATTGCCACACAAAAGGCAGGAACTGAAACGTTCCCTGTTCGGTCCGCACAGCGGAAACGCTCATGCCGTAAACGCCTTGCTTCGTCAGCTTCTTGGCGGCATCCAGCAGTTCATTCCAATCGGCCGGAGGCTTCACGCCCGCCTGTTCCAGCATGTCGACGTTGTAATAGAGCGCAAGGTTATTGCTGCTGTTCGGAACGCCGTAATTTTTATCCTTGTAGACCGTCGAGGACCACGGGCCGTCAAAGTACTGGTCGGCTTGCCCCCACTCCTTGACTTCCGCCGTGATATCGGCCAGGACTCCCGCTGCGGCGAACGCCTGATGATCCGGGTTGTCAATCCATACGATGTCAGGAAGCTGTCCTGCGGCGGAGCCTAACAGCAGCTTATTTTTCAAATCGCCGAACGGAACGTAAGTGCGTTCGATTTTCACATGAGGATTCGCTTTCTGGTAATCGTCGATGACCTTGGTTAATGCTTCGACCATCTCATCGGAACTCATATAATCCCACCAAGTAATCTTCACCGTCTCGCCGGGTTTGTTAGTTTGTCCGTTAGGCGCTGTTGTCCCTGAAGGGGCAGTCGATCCATCCCCGGTTGAGCCGGGATTGCATGCGGTGGTGAGTCCCAAAACCGATACGATGGCCGCCAGCCTGATTTTTTTCCACATGGATAACGATCCCTCCCATACCTGTTATCGTTTTAAGTCCCGCAAAAGACTGAAATCGGCCAGACGAACCGGCATTCCGCTTTTCGCCGACTGAATCGCCGCACAGGTCATCTCGAAGCTGCGAATATTATCCTGAATAGGCGTTGCCGGAATACGGGATTGCCGAACCGCCGTTACAAAATCATCGAGAGACGACGCTCGGTCTCCCAGCTTTGCAGGGATTTGATCAATGACACGGCATACGGCGTTCTCGGGAGCCTCCCCTGTCCAAAGCGTGATTTCATCATTGATCATCTCGATCGCCCCGTGATCTCCGACAATGCGAATGTCCCCGTTCCAGCTCGTTTCCTTTCCCCGGGAAACCCAGCTTCCAAAATAGTGCACCTGAATTCCCCTTTCCAGCTGCATGACCACACTGGCGGACGGATTGCCGCTGAACCAGCTCCATGAAGGCCGGAAGCTATGCGCCAGGATCTCTTCCGCTTCCGCCTCGAGCAAAAACCGGATGATATCAAAATGATGAATGGCCATATCCTCCAATAAAATTTCGGAATAGTTATCCCGCCACCCGCCGAATTTCATGGCCTTTCGGAATTCATATTCCACATAACCGACAGATCCGATCACTCCCTCGTTCAGAAGCTGTTTTACAGTTTGAACAGGGGCTCTCCACCGGTAATTTTGGCTTACCGCAATCTGTTTGTTGTACCTTCGGCTGATTTCAAGCAGTTCTATCGCTTCCTCGTACGTATGGGTCATCGGTTTTTCCATCAATACATGAAGCCCCGCCTCCAACGCTTGAGCGGCTAGAGCTTTGTGTGTCTGCGGCGGGGTAACGATTAATGCGATATCCGCTTTGATCTCCCGGAAGCCGTCTTCCGGCTGATGGAACAATCGCTCTTGCGGCAAACCGGTGATTTGAGCCGCTTGGGCCAGATTGTCCGGCATGATGTCAACCACCGCAGCTAACTCCGCCGCCCGGCAGTCCTTTACAATTTGGAGCCACGATTGTCCGAATCCTCCGGCTCCGATTTGAATCATCCGCATGATGCCCACGCAGGAGACCTCCTTTTTTCATTCGAGATAAGCGCTTACATGAAAACTATATCGAATCATCGGGAATCCATGAATCCAAAATATTAAGGCAGCATATATAAATATTTAATATCTTAGGGCTTGCTGAATAATCAAAAAATCCTTATGTCACAAGGGTTTAGAGGCACTT
>NZ_JALJRM010000028.1:0-64415 GCF_024519685.1 Paenibacillus sp. Pae15
CACGCAACCACTTCTGGATATATCTACTACGTTACACAAACTTCTTGACACTACCAGAATCTACGTTGACATAGGGGAATTTAGGCAATTTAAAGCTGTAATAAAGAAAGACAATGGACACGATCAGCAAAACGGAAGCGATTTTTTGATTGGCTGTCTTGAACAACAATCATTCACCATCCCTTTTTAAAACGAAGTCAATGTAAGGGTAGGTAACCCGAACATTGACTTCCACCAATTTATTTTTTTATCAGGCCAAGCTCATCCAGCAGTTGTTTAAGTGCTGCTTCTTCCTTCTCCAGGTATGCTTTATACTCTTCGCCGGTTAAGAACAGTTCGTTCCAGCCGTATTTCTGGCGTATTTCCACCCAGGCGGAGTTCGTGTTTAATTCCTTGAATTTCGCTTCATAGTATGCGAGTGCATTGGGGTCCATTCCGGGAGGACCGAAAAAACCGCGCCAATTTTCGAATGTCGCATCGATTCCCTGCTCCTTCGCTGTTTTAAATTCGGATATGCCATCACCCGAAAGCCTTTTCTCCGATGTAATTCCAAGCACTTTTACTTTTCCTGCCCGTACCTGCTCCACCGATTCCGCAATGCCGGTAGAGTAAATGTCAACGCTTCCATTCAAGAGAGCAGGCAGTGCACCCCCGTCTTGTATCGAAACATACTTGATTTTTCTAATATCCACACCGGCTGCTTTCGCTACCTTAATGAACTGCATATGGTCCATACTGCCGGGTGCCGATGCGCCGACAACGGTAATTTTAGCGGGGTCCTTCTTCATATCGTCAAACAATTCGTTTAAATTGTTCCACTTGGCGTCCGCTCTGGCGACAAATGAACCGTAATCGGTAATCAGGTTGGCAATCGGAGTGAAATCGCGAAAACTAAATTGCGATTGACCGTTCAGATGCACGAAAATAATCGGCGGGGATGTAACAAATAACGTATGATTATCTCCTTTTTTCGCATGCACGCCGGCCCAGGCCACCGCACCGCCGCCGCCGGCCTTGTTGACAGCGCCCATGCTTTGCCCGATGATGTTTTGTTCCTCCAGCACCTTCGCCGCCATACGCGCGGTCGTATCCCACCCTCCGCCTGCTCCGGCAGGCACGACAACCTCAATCGATTTGGCGGGAGACCAGGCAGCCGCCGTCCCCGTTGGATTGGCATTTGCATTGCCGTTAGCCTGCTTGTGATCGGCGGGATGATTCGAGGCTCCTCCATTCGTGCCCGATGTTTGCGTGGAGGAACTGCATGCGGCTATTGTAAAAGCCAGAACCGCAGCCAAACCAAGTGTGATCATTTTTTTCATCCTGTGTACCCCTTCTCGCTTAAAATGGTTAAACGTACGCGGGCCAGCCGGAAAGACTCCGCCTGAACCTTACCATATCCATATGCCGGATCCGGCTGCGCAATTCTTGAACCGCTTCAATTACCGAATTTTTTATACATAGGACAAAGCCACTCCGGCATATGCTTTTAAATAACCATTTACGGGGTGATCACATGAGTAAAGAATCAATGACGCTTGGACAGTTCATGGATAGACCGCATAAAAGCCGGCCTCATCGTTCCGTGCTGCTGATAAGGATACCTGGCGGAAAAAGAACGTCACGGATCATTCGCTCGATCTTCAACAGCAAAAAAGCTTAGTCGGACCGGGGAACGGTGTTCCGGCTAAGCTTTTTCAACAAATGTGAACCATAATATGCTACAATAGCACATAAAACCTATTTCATATCCCGGATGGTGTATTTATGCGCAATGTACTATTAATCGTGGCAATCCTCATTTTTGCCATAGGAAATCTGCTTTTTGCCGTTCCTAACTACATTATGAACGGTGGAATCACCGGTTTAAGCCAATTATCCTACTATATTTTTCATACAAATATCGGTTTAAGCCTACTGCTTTTCAATTTACCGCTTTTCATTTACGCCTTTTTTAAATACCGTGATTTATTTTACAAATCGGTGGCAAGCATGATCGTGTTTTCCCTGGCCGTCGGATTATTGCAGGATTTTATCATCCCTTTTGGAATCCAGAATATCTGGATCGGCAGTATCGTCGGCGGCTTTTGGATGGGAATTTCCCTGGGCATTCTCGCGAAGCTGAACGCCAGCTTGGGAGGCGGATCTTTGCTTGGCAAGATGCTCAATCTGCGTTACGGGTTCTCGCTTAGCAAATCCATTTTTTTCATCGATGCTTCAGTATATCCGTTGAGCCTTTTTATCATCGGAGGAAGAGAGACCTTATTTTCCTTGATCTTAACCGCTTTTAGCGCTTTTGGCGTTTACGTGGTCGGCTTGTTATCCAACAGGATACCTGCTAAGGATAACAAGCCGTCTTTTCAGTAAGAGGCTTTGATTTGACGAAACAAGCATTCCGATTCCTGCAGCCAGGTTCTCCGTAATCGGGAAAAGCTGCCCAAGAAGGGCAGCTTTGTGTTTATTTCGGCAGGCTTTGACGGACAGCACCATGGCCATGGCCGGTCAAGCGGGCCTGAGGGAATACCTGCCGCAGGGAAACGGTGATTGCGGTTGCGGCAAGGGCTTTAATTACATCGCCGATAAGATAAGGATAAAATCCTAACGCTATCGCTTTATTCATGGAAAACCCTGCGGCATGGGCAAGCCATGGAACCCCTGTCACATACAAGAGCAAAGAGCCGAAGCCTTCCATAATCAGAAAGACGAGCACATATCCGGGCCACCCGCTGCTGCGTACTTTACTGACCAAAAGCCCAATAAGAAGCGCAGCGAACGGCCACATGATCACGTAGCCTCCTGTAGGTCCGAGAATTGCCGGCAGGCCTCCTTTGCCTTGAAGCAAAGGAAACCCGAGCGCGGTCAGGACAACGACGATCATCATGCTGAAAAAGCCGTAGCGTGCACCAAGTAATCCTCCGGCCAGCATAACCGCCAATGTTTGCAGCGTGATCGGCACCGGGGTAAACCCGAGCGGAATGCTGACATAACCGAAAACAACGACTAGAGCTGCGAATAAGGCGCTGAAAGCAACGCCTCTTAAAGTTAACGTTTTTGCCAATTGTGTTACTTCCCTTCATTATGATAAAGTATTAGATAATTTGATTGTCAACCCCATCAACATAGGTTAGGTTAACAATATGCAATACGCATTATAGCATGCTGATAAAGGAATGGATAGACCGATGACTGCAATTTCTCAACCTGTGATTCAACTGGAGCGAGTGACCGTCGATTATCTCGGCGGCGCTTCAGAACGGCCGGCCCTGGACCAGATTTCCCTGGAGCTGGCTAAAGGCTCATGGACAGCCGTCATTGGAAACAACGGAAGCGGTAAAAGCACGCTTTCCAAAGTAATGGCCGGATTGAGCCCCATATCGGAAGGGCGGCTGATCGTCGCGCAAGGTCATTCGGTACATATGGTGCTGCAAAATCCGGAAACACAAATCCTGGGTGAAACCATTGATGAAGAAATGCATTTAAGTATGCGGGATACCCAAGATCGCACCCTTGCCGAACGGGAATCGAACATGCTCCGTCTGCTGAACGAGGTCGGTTTATCGTTACCGCCCGACGCTCCGGTCAAATCCCTCTCAGGCGGACAAAAGCAGCTTTTGAACATGGCCTGCTGTCTGGCCGCCGGCGCAGACGTCATTCTTTTTGATGAGGCTACCTCGATGCTGGACCCCAACTCCCGCGAGGCCGTGCTGGAGGCAACCGCCAAGCTCCAAAGGTCAGGGCATACGATCGTTTGGGTCACCCATCGCATGGAGGAGCTTTGCTTTGTGCAGAGGGTGCTGCTGCTCGATCAGGGGCGCATCGCTTTTGATGGAACATGTGAACAGTTTTTTTACGGGAAAGGCCTATCCGATGAACCGAGCCCATGCGAGCGGTTCGGCTTCGAGCCGCCTTATGTTGTGCAAGTTGCCCGCGCTTTGCACAGGCTCGGGCATGAGCTGCCTGTCAGGCCCTTATTCCCCCAGCAATTAAGTCAGGCCGTGGTGAGCTTATGCCGATAAAAGTAAGCGGACTTACGGTATTTACGGATCACGGGCGGACCGGCACTATTTTGAATAACATTCATTGTACCGTTCAAGACCGGACGATGACGCTTGTCATCGGCAAGGCGGGTTCAGGTAAATCGACTTTGCTGCGCTCGCTGGCCGGCTTGACGGAAAACATCGAAGGCAACGTATTTTATGATGATCTCCCTTTATGGAAGCAAGGACGGATTGATCGTCAGCTTTTGCTTCGCAGCGTCCTGGCTTTTCAGTTTCCCGAGCATCAGCTGTTCGCCCGTACCGTTCAAGGCGAGTTTGATTACTCTTTAAGAGCTTACCGTCTCCCGAAGCCGGAAAAGCTTCGCCGCACCGCCGCCGCCATGGAAGGACAACGGCTCCCCACTTCATATCTGTCCCTCTCCCCTTTTATTCTTAGCGGAGGACAAAAACGGCGGGTGGCTCTCGCTACCATCATGGCGCCCGAAACCCCATGGCTGCTGCTGGACGAGCCGTCGGCAGGCTTGGACGGAAGCTCGCTGGCCCGGCTGAAGGAGGAGCTTGCTCAGTGGAAGCGGCGAAGGGGCATCGTGCTCGCTACTCACGATTTGGACGCATTTTTGCCGATCGCTGACCGGGTTCTCCTGATGGAGCACGGACAAGTAGTCGCAGACCTGACGCCCAAGGAGCTGTATACGAACCCGCAGCTGCTGGTTCAAACCGGTATCGGCCTTACCGACGCGATGAAGGTTGCCGAATCGCTGCGCGAGGCAGGGCTTCCCATTCCGTCCGGTGCCTTAACGCCGCAGCAAGTAGCGGGCACACTTGCCCGTGAGATATGCGGCATGCCGCAGCAGCCGCAGGTGCGTTCGACACAGAATACCCCGCCGACAGGTTATCAGCCTGCCCAACCTCGGAGCCAGGCAGCGGACCGGCCGGTCAAAAGCTTTATATACAGCATGGATGCCAAGTTAAAGTGGATGATCTATATGCTGATCTCAGTGGGGATCATACTTCAGCAGCAGTGGAAAGGCTTATGGGTTGCCCTGCTGTTCGCCGCCTTATGCCTGTCGCTGCTCCTTCCGGAGGATCGCCGGAAGCTGAAGCGAATGTCCAAGCCTCTACTGTGGTTCATGGCCATAGCGGTTTTGACCTCAGGCATCCAGATCAGTTTTGGACAAGGAATTCCTTGGACGGACAGGCTCGGTTTTTCCGTTGAATCCGCCCGGGAAACCTTGCGCAGATTGTTCACCTTTTTTGAAATTACTTTAATCGGCCTTGTTTTCACGCTGTCCACCAGCACTTCCCATATGAAGCAAGGGCTCGAGATCGCGCTGCGCCCGCTGAAACGAATCAAGGCGCCCACCGAAATGCTGGCATTGGCCGCTTCTCTTGTGCTGCGCTTCATCCCTCTTATCATTGAAGAAACGGAGCGGTTTGCCATGATCGCCAAAGCGCGCGGCAAACGGGCCTCCAGACGTGGACCGATCGGTATGAGAGAGATCCCGGTGTTCGTTATTCCGCTGCTGATCTCGTTATTTCAAGCCGTAGAAGAACTCATTCTGGCCATGGAGATGAAAGGATATATGACCGGATCTCCACAGCATGTGCCGGCGGTTAAAGCGGAAGGACGATGGGACAAGATGGCTGTGCTCATCAGCACGATCTTTTTCTTCATACTCATAGGGATACGTTTGTCAGGTTAAAAGGAGGATGACGAATGGTTCTTCGATTACGCGGCCATCATTTACTTTGCTTGCTGGGATTTCGGGGAATGGGATATTCTCCAGAATTCACAAGCAATATGACGAAAATCTACGAGAAGCTTCGAACAGAACCGGCAACGATGGTCACAATCGTGCGCGGCAGCGACGATCTCTGCAGCTGCTATCCGGATGACAATCCCAATCACTGTGAGACGACCAGTGTGCATGATCGGGATGACACGGTGTTAGAGCGGCTCGGATTAGCGCCGGGCGTAGAGATCGCGTGGCAGGATATCCTTCAGCTTCTGGAAAAGCGCATGATGCCCGGGGACATCCCGCGCATATGCGCATCATGCCCTTGGCTGCCTTACGGAGTTTGCGAAGAAGGGGTCGCCCGTGTCGCTGCAGGAAGCGGCCTGGCTCCGCTGCCAAGCGTTGGATCGGGAGGCTCATCCCCGAAGGGATAAACCCCGGCTCAAAGTCCGGTCGAAGCGCCTTATTGATGTCCTCTTTCATAAGGACCCGCTCCTTGGAATAATTAAAAACTGGTAACACGAGCTATGTATTATATAATGTAGAATGATGAACGGTTATGTCTTTTCAGGAGGTATGGGATGGACGCAAAAGTGAAACAGGCGTTAGACGTTACTTTAAGAAACTGGAACGCCATGTCGGGGTCGAGGCATGAGGATGCCGAGGAAACCGCCAATGAATTTGAATCTTCTTTTTATCTTTTTATCGATGCCTTAAGCGACTGGACTTATGAATTGGATCCACAGCCGCAAACGCTGGAGGAATTTTTGGAGCTGCCCATGATCCAGGAGATTCTCGACCTGCTTCCCGCACCGCTGCATTTAAATTTTGAGACCGAAGCCGAACTCATTGTCGACCATAAAACCAGAATAGAAGATGCCAAGTACGATTAGGCTGTTGACACGATATCTTAGAATCAAAGGCAGTCCCTGGGCCCGATGAGCATAGGAGCCGCCTCTGATTCGCTTATAAAACCGATATAAAACAATTATTCGGCCTGCTTCAACTCCGCCGGCTTCTCCCGAAGGGACGGGAAATACCCATAGGTACCTGCACGCCATGCCCATTCCAGCGGCCCCATGCGGTAGCGGCGAAGCCAGGCCCGGCTCCACCAGGCTTGAAGCCAAAATAGAAGTACGGAGTAAATAAAACAAATCCACAGAGGCCATGAACTGTCCTGCCTCAAAAACACATAAAGAATAAGCATCGTTATAACGGACTGCGTCAGGTAATTCGTGAAAGCCATTCGGCCGACCGCGCCCAACCCTTTGAATCTTTGTTCGCCGGGATGACGAATCAGACGCATCAGCGTACAAAAATAAAATACGGCCATGGATTTGCCGGACAAGAACGTATAATGGTAAACATAGTTCGGATTATAAATGGATCCTGAAACATAGTAATATACCATCGGAATAAAGAAGAGGATCGATAAGGAGAGCGAGATCCACTGCATCCATTTCAGCCTGTCCGCCGAAAGCCCATTGCCCTCGAACCAGCCCTTCTTGCCGGCATATAGACCCAGCAGGAACAAGCCTGCGATCTCAGGGCCTTTCAGGAATATATTCAACGTGCTGTAGGTAAGCAAAAAGCCGATGCGCTGTGCCAGGTCCGGAACGGTCTGAAAAATAGGTTTGCTCAGCTCATCCGGAACAAATAAAATGGCGAGCAAGGTGGTTGCGACAGTGATGAGCCCGGAGAGAACAAGCAGACTCAGGCTCCAGATCAGAACGGTCTTCTCCTTCCTTCTATAGAAAAGCAGAAGGATGAACCCCAGTATGGCGTAGACATGCAGCACATCCCCGAACCATATCAAGACCCCATGGACAATACCGACGATAAGAAGGAGCAGCAGTCTCCTGGTCATCATTTTCTTGGCAGCGAAGCCCCGCCGCTCTGCACTGCGCATGAACAAATAAAAGCTCAACCCGAATAAAAAAGCAAATAGCGTATAAAACTTGGTCTGGATAAACATATCGTAGAGGAGCCGGAATAAGGCATTGGAGCCGGTATACTCCGATTCAAAAGCGACCCCATTGCCGAGCATCTCCGGTATATTGACCACGCAGATGCCCAATACGGCAAATCCGCGCACAATATCTACCTCCCTTAATCTTTCTTTGCTGTCACCCTGCAGATTGTGCATATTCAAGTTCTCCCCATCGGTTTATAGAATGTGATCACTGTTTAGCAAGCACTATGAGATATAAGATAAGACACTTCCGCGGAAAAATAAATAAGGATATCCGACTGCCGCCGGGCGGCTTGGAGTATCCTTAATCCATTCTTGTAGTCCATATCATCGATCATGTCTGGTTAATTGAATTTTTCCGGCAGAGCTTTAATGATCTCTTCATATTGGAGAGCTACCGCCACTTCCAGAATATGAACAGGATTTTGATGGGCGTAGGCCAGCAGCAGTTCTTTATTAAACTCATCATCATTCATCTTCAAGCTTCGTTTGATTAATTCCATCATCGCTCTTTGATTACGAATATTAAGCTGCTCGATTTTTTCTACAGCCAATTGAATTTCATTCTCCATAGTGCCACTCCTAAGTTCGTTTTGCGTTATGTATGGAACATCAACAGCCATGTCCAGTTCATATCGTATCAAAAATTTTGAATGCAGCCCAGTTTTTTTCTCTGGGACTGCTGCTCTTGAAGCTATGTCATTTCCTGATCAGGCATCTCCGGCGCCCTGTTCTTTCTCCATCGTTGATGGACAGATAAAGTAACCGCAAGAAAAATACTATACACCGCAATCGTGACTACGATATTTTCGGGCTCCGTCATCAAGCTGTCTCCAATCCATGCAAATAACAGCATGGACGGTATTTTGCCTAATGACGAAGCTGTAGCATAAGCGGCAAACGATACACGGCTTAAAGCCGAATAGGCATTTACAATGATCGAGGGTATAAAAGGAATCAACCGGGTAAACAGGATCGTCACAAACGCATTTTTTTCAAAAAGCACTGTGATTTTGCCCAGGCTGTTATGGCGATGCAGCACCCTTTCCCCCCATTCCTGATATCCGTAGCGGATAAACAAGAACATCAGAATAGAAGCGGAAACAGAGCCTATCCACGTTACGACCCCTCCAAGAACAGGGCCAAAAGCAGCACCGATCACTCCTCCGACTATGGGATACGGAATAACGGGAAATAAAGCCATGATAGTGGCGATGAGCATTATCAATGCGATATTCGTAGAATGCTGAAACCATGCTAGAATGACTTCCCCGTAAATATAAATCAGATAAGCAATCCCCAGATAGAGAACCGCTAAGCCCAGTTTTTTAACCATTCACTTTCTCCCGGAGTGTTATAGCCTCTATCATACCACATCATGCCTCTTTTCGAAAATTCACCCTTTTTCTCCCCGCGGCAACAAAATAAGACGCCTGTGGCCAGACGTCTTGATTGTTTTTACGTGTATGCGAATGGATTACCGTTAGATCGCCTCTTTTAAATCGGCTATCAAAGCCTCGTTCTCTTCGTCAATATAACCGTACCGTCTCAGGTTCTCCAATTCTTGACGGATCGCTTCTTTATCATTCGCGGAGATGTCCATTAGCTCCTGCAGGGTTGCCCGCGGGTGATCCTGGAGGTAGAGCAGCAAGCCTTTTGCCGCCCATGACAACCGATTGTCGCCAAAATCCCCTACGATGTCCCGGAATACTTTATGCGGCAGCACCTTCTGCTCAGCTAACTGCTGCAGAGCGGTGGTCGCCTCCTTGGTGCTCATTCGCCCTTGAGCGGCAATCTCTTCAACCGAAGGAATGCCCGTGGCGGCCATATTGACATAAGTGCTTAATACCACACAGACCATCTGCTGATAAATATCCAGTCCGGGTACCTTCAAAATCTCTTGTATGGAAAAATGACGCGGCGGATGCGCTTGCTGCAGGGTTGTCATCAGTCGATGCCTCCTTTAAGTGTCATATGCTGCTCATTGTACACAAAAATTATGACAGGAGTATGACCCATCTGTTAAAATTTGTCCCTAAGCAAGCCGATCCCCTTATTCCCGGCAAAAGGAGGAATCGGACATGACCAGCCGTCCATTCCGGCTTTAATAGGTATCGAGCAGGCTCCGCTGTTCTTCATCCGCGATACTTTGAACATCTTCGGCGGTGATGCTCAAATAACGATACCCCTCTTCTTCCTGCTTTCTAAGCGCTTTTTGTTTGAAGTATTTCGGGCTTGCCTCTCCGGCGTCTTCATCATAGAAAAGAAGAATACCGTCCGATTTTCTGAGCAGCAGGTCGTCTCTGGCCTTTAACTGCCATACGCCATGATAAGGCTGCTTACTTACCGCGCCATAGTAATCAACGTCTTTTAGAATGTCACGGTAGTAATTTTGTTTATCCTCTTTCCACTTCTCCTCGGGATGAAGATACGCCGATACGATGGAAAGCTTTAAATGCGGATACCTTTTTTTCAGTCCGATGATGACTTCGCATGCCCACAAATCTACGCCGTACTGCCCCGGAGTAAGCACCCACTCCAATCCCTCTTCCACAAGAGGGACAATCCTGGCCTCAATCGCTTTTTTAATAAATACGATCCCTTTATGCTTCTGGTCGAAGATGCCGAGCTCATGCGCACGGTACCCCGTTACGAGAAGAGTTTTCATCCTTCCTCCACATAAGGGATCGTCAATGGACCTAAAGGCAGGACAGCCACCGTCATGTTTGGCCCGTATTTTTGCTTCAGCTCTTCAAGCGTTTGCTCAATATCAGCGGTCGGTTTAAACATCGCTTTTCGAACATCTTCATCCGGCAGCGTGGAATACACATATACATCGGCCCATACCTGGATTACAGCCTGTTTTTGGACTTGCCACTGGTCGAACATTTGGAAGCTGTCATCGTTAATCATCTCTAAAATTTCTTGCGGCGTTTTACGCATTTGCAGGATAGCCGCATAATTTCCGTGGTTTGGCAATCCGTCCCGGCATTCGGCGGCAGAGATGATCGTACCGCCCTTTTTAACGATTTTATGAGCCGCGCTCATCCCTTTGACAGCCTGGTATAAGTTCTGATCCAGAGGATATCCCGAATTCGAAGTGATGACCACATCAAATCGCTCATGACAACGAATCATCGCATGTTCTTTAGCGAAAGCGCATCCCTGATCATGGGCCTCGAAAAGTTCTCCAGCAAAGACATTGGTTATCTCTTTCTTTCCGTTCAGGGTAACATTGAGCATAAAATGAGGCTTGCACAACCGGTTCACTTCTCTGGTCATATCCTGCAGCGGGTTATTCTTCATATTCCCCCATGTGGCTAACGGGTCACCGATCATTCGGGCATTGTGAAAGGTTTGAATCGTTTCAATCCCGGCAATCCCCGGCATGATCCCTTTCGGCCCGCCCGAAAAACCGGCGAAAAAGTGGGGCTCGATAAAACCCGTCACGATGCGAAAATCGGCATCTACATAATCCTTGTTCAGGTATACATCGCACCCGAATTGGCTTCTTCCTACATTCACTAAGGCATCTTTATCATGACAGCGATTGTTCACAATGCGGATATTTTCTACGACCCACTCGCCTAACATCTGTACAAACTCTTCTCTCGTCTGATCCCTATGCGTACCTGTCCCGTTAATAATGACAAAATTTCGGTGAGGGACATGCGATAGCTCCTCTATCAGCCACGGAACCAGCTTGTGATTCGGTGTAGGTCTTGTGATGTCGCTGATGACAATCGCTACCGTATCGGTTTCTTTCACCATTTCCCGAAGGGGAGGTGTTCCGATCGGATGCCTCAATGCGTCCTGAACGGCCTTCTTTTCATCCTTCAATCCATCTAAATGCTTAGGCTCTACAATCACCGAATGATCCGGTACCTCAATCGTTAAGCCTTCCGTCCCATACAAAAGAGTTGTCTTCATCAAGTCGTCCTCGCTTTCGAACATCTGTCTATTTCATTTTAACAGGGATGGATGGAATAAAGAAACCCTTGGTTCGCCAAGGGACTCTGTAGATCTGCCTATTAAATATCGTCGAGACGTCCGTCGATTCCCCTGCTTTTTTGATATTTATCCCACAAAATGACCGCAAGCGGACACATTAAAGCCGTAGACAGCGTTGCTATTGAAATTTGAGCCGTAGCAATGGGAACAAGGTCGGCATAGGCTTTAGCCATTTCCGGAGCCATCGCCCCCGTGGATGCGGATACGGCTGCTGCGGCTGCGATTGCGGCTGGTGTTCCTGCAGCATTACCGGCCGTACTTGCTTCTGCCCAACCGGAGATAGTGCTTTTCTCCCGGAATAATTTCAACGCCAGAACCATTCCTGCACCTGTTAACACGGTTGTCATTATTCCCAAAAGCAGCCCCGCGCCAACAACTTCCGGATTAAAGAAGTTCGCTAAATTCATTCCTGCCCCTAACGCAAAAGCAAAAAACGGAACAGGGAGGGTTTCACCCGGCTTCAAGAATTCCCTGATGTCCGGATCGAGATTACCGAGAATCATACCGATCGCAATCGGCAGCAAAACCGCAATAAAAGCGATCACAGGGAAGTTCGCCCCCATTAACCCCAGGGCCATCAAAGTGAAGAACGGACCGTCGTTAAGGGAAAGAACAGATACCGCACCGACATCTGAACGATTCCCGTATTGCCCGGTCAAAGCGACATACATGCCCCCGTTTCCATTAGTCATGGCCCCGATAATCGCTACCGTTGAAAGCCCCAGCAATCCGGACATCGGATCAAACATGGAGCCTAATGCAAAACCGACAGCGACTCCGACCGCGTACTTCGTTAGCGTTAGAATGATTCCTTTTTTAAGAGATCTCCCGCCCACTTTCAGATTCATCTGGCTGCCTGCGCAAAATAAGAACAAAGCAATAAGCGTCAAAGCTCCAGTCGTGAACAGCGCTTCCGAAAATCCCCCGATTCTCATAAACTCGTAGTATCCTTTAGCATTGGGGGCCACCCCCAGTGCTTTAAGCGCATTCATAATCCATGGAATGTGCATTTGATCAATGGTATTTAACAAAGCGCCGAACAGCAGCGGGACAACCATCAGTCCGCCGGGTACCTTTTCAATTGTCTTTTTGATCTGCATATTGATCCCTCCGTTAAAAATAACCTGCTTAAATAAATGGGTTTGATGAACGCGCTTACAAATCGATGGGGAAAATTGACATCACACAAGCGATGCACCCGCACCGGTTTGTGCCATTTTAAACTCAACGATTGAAAGAAAGAGAGCCTTTCTATTCGGATTATACTACTAAATCAATAATAAATACTATTAAATGAATGAAATAGTTTAATTTTACAACACTCCGCTGATGAGGGAAGATCCAATAAAAAAGCCTGCCGCAGCAGTTTTTTGTCTAATCCACACGAAAAAAGACTGCTTTATGAGCAGCCCCTTTCAATCCGTATACCCGTTTACTCCAAGATTTCCCGTACCTTAGTCCGGATCCCGCTCCGCCTTCGTCATTGCCCCCGATTGTTCTGCCGGCGCTATCGGATAACGCCGCAAGCAATCCGGGCGCCTGCATTTCCAGCCGGTTCAGTCCTATTGTCGTCCGCCTTTTCATGAATGATCAAGGAAGTCCCTCCGGATTTCAGCAGCGAGTTCGGCTGATCCGGCACCAGCGTCAGCTGCTTTGCGACATATTCGAATTTCACCTTGCCTTCCGGATTCGCTTCCAGATTCGGAAGATCACCGGCATGCGAGCCTTGAGCGTTTCCCATACCGTGCTGGTGTCCTTGCGGGTTGAAATGACCTCCTGCCGATTTGAAATCCGGCGCCTCGCATTTGCCGTTCTCATGAACGTGAAAGCCGTGCTGGCCCGGTGTCAAATGCTCCGATTCCAGCTCAATACGAACCCCTTCGCTCACCTGAGTAAGCCTGGCTTGGCCAATCGGTTTGCCTTCAAGACCGATCAGCTGCACATGGACCTCATCCTTGGTTTCTTGAGCCATGACCGCCTCGCTGTCATTCATTTCGTGTTGTTGATCCTTTGGTTCGCCGCCTGCGCCGAACCATGCACGAGGATCTGCTTGACAGCCGACCAGCATCAATAGCAATGCTATGGCCGCTGCAGCAATATACGCTTTAAAATTCAAAAAAGCTCCCTCCTAACGGTTACTTGTACAATTGATCATTGTAACCAATTTGGGGAGCTCTAAACCTCATTATCCGCTCTGCTGTATAAACGGATTCCGCCATTCCATCAGCATCGCATAATTATGGGACTCTTCGTCTTCCAGATAGTTTTCCACCAGCTTGACCGGCGTACGGCCGCAGCGCAGCAGAAATGTCATCACCGGGTCCTTCAGCTTCCCGTCAAGCACATGGCGCACATACACCTCTGCCGGCATCGAATCCGCATACTTGTGATAGCCGGGAAGACGGCCGCCGCCAAGCAGCCGTACCAGCTTGAGCTGCACGACAACCTCGTACATCGACATCATCAACCATTTGCCAAGTCCCAGCTTCCTGTATGCAGGCCGGGCCGAAATATCGACGATATACAATGTGTTTCCATTGGGATCATGATTGCGGATATAACCGCCGTCCGTCATTTCCTCCCATGTATGGTCCGCGTGAGCGGGATCGAAATTCACCCGCAGCCCGGTTATCGAAGCGGCCAATTCCCCCTCGATTTCCACACAAAGCGCACCCTCGGGAAATAACCTCACGTGGTTGCTCAACTGTTCTTCGTTCCACCACAGCTCCGAAGGAAAAGGCGGCGGGAAGCTTTCCTGTTGAATCCGGATCAAGCCTTCAAAATCATTCTCCGTATAGGAGCGGATCGTTGCCTTGACGGAACGATCCTGTTCAAACACGTAAAGTTCCTTACGGTAAAAAGCCATCTTACCGCTCCTCCCTAGCCTTTAACTCCAATCCGTATACAAGTCCGTCCGGCGGTCTCTCCACGTCGTGACGGAACCTTTCTCCCGAACCTCGTACAATAATGTCAGATCGAGATCTCCGGTAATGACCATATCGGCATTGATTTCACCAGCCGTCATGATGCCGCCCGGCGGAAAAGGAACGTCGTTAGGCGTAATGATCGCCGCCTGTCCGTAATTGCCGCGCATAAAATCAACCGTCGGCAGCGACCCGACAGTACCCGTTGTGACAACGTACACCTGATTCTCAATCGTACGCGCATGACAAGTATACCGCACCCGGTGAAAGCCGTGCCGGTCATCCGTGCAGGAAGGACAGAACAGAACGTCCGCTCCGCGCGCTTTGGCCATCCGGACAATTTCCGGGAACTCCATATCATAGCAAATCAGCATCGCGATGCGGCCTTTATCGGTATCAAAAACGTGAATTCCGTCTCCGGCCTGCATATTCCATTCTTTCACTTCTGTAGGGGTAATATGCAGTTTCCGCTGCTCCCCTACCTTGCCATCGGGATAAAATAGAAACGCCGTATTGAACAGCTTGCCCTGCTCTTCGATGATATGCGTTCCCCCGATGATATGCATCCCGGTTTCCGCCGCTAAAGACTTGAACAATTCCATGTACTTCTCCGTATATGAAGGCAGCTCTTCGATCGAAAGCGCCTTTTTGCTTCCGTCTTTGCCGATCGACATCAATTGCGTTGTGAACAGCTCGGGGAACAATACGAAATCCGATTCGAATTCCTCTGCGGTTTTGACATAATGAGTCACTTGGGAGGCAAACTCCTCAAAGCTGTTAATGGTATGCAGGTGATATTGAACTGCCGATACTCTTAATTTCATGTTGTTCTCCTTTCCGTTATGTCCATTATGGACCCGTCTGAACCGGGCTCCTCTTCTGTTGTTCCTTCAAGGATATCCTGAATCGGGTCGAAAAACAATATGTGCGGTTTTTTCATGCACCAGACGGTCATGGATCGCTGCCCTTCCACCTGTACGGTCTTGATCGGATCCACGAACTGGCCGTGCAATTTCTCCGCCATGCGGTGAAGCGCTCCGGCGTCTACCAGATACCTTTCGCTGCCGTCGGGCAGCTCAAAGCGATTCCCACCGAGCGGACGGACCTGATTCTCCATTCCGATCGTGGAGGCCAGACGCGCAAAAAATAAACCGCCCGGTTTGAGCACACGCCACATCTCCGAGACCATCCGCTGGAAGTGACGTTCGTCTTCCGCAAAATGCAGCACGGCACAGGAAATCACGACATCAAACGTACCGTTGGCGAAACTCAGCTTCTCTACCGATTCCACACGAAACTGATCCGGCGGCAGCTCGTTATTCAGTTCCAGGGCCAGCTCGCGAACCTTGCGAATCGCCTGCTCCGACCGGTCCACGGCGAATACGTCATAGTCTTCCTGCAGGAAATAGACCAGATTGCGTCCCTCTCCGCAGCCCGCATCAAGAATGCGCATGCCCGGGACGATCCGGCCTTTGAGCAGCTGGTCGAACAAATGAATGTCCATATTTCCGAATAGTTCCTTCACATTCATGCAGCCGGATTCACTCACTTCCAGATGGTGGCGTTTGTTCGATCATTATACCATCATCAGCGGCAGAAAACTACGATGTGTCTTTCAAGTGAACTCTCATTTCCAGGGAGTACCGCCACAACTGGCCGAAAATCCAAGCGTCAGCTATTTCATCCATGGTTCATGAACAGTTTGACATGATCCGACGAAATTCCGCAGGCTTTATCGGAGGGAACAACTGTTGTATACTGAGGATTCGAGGAAGGCAGTTTTTTGTGAGCGGATAACGGAAAGGAGCATTTATGAAATCATTAGTTCTTGCGGAGAAGCCAAGCGTGGCCAAAGAAATCGCCCGTGTGCTCGGCTGTACACAGAAGCATAAGCACTATATAGAAGGTCCCTCCTATGTAGTCACTTGGGCATTGGGACATTTGGTCACGCTTGCCGAGCCGGAGGAATACGACCCAAAGTACAAAAGCTGGAACCTTGAAGATCTTCCGCTGCTTCCGAAGCGCATGAAGCTGAAGGTCATTCGGGAGACGGCGCCTCAATTCAAAGCCATCGCCCAATTGGCCGGCCGCAGCGATCTGAAAGAGCTGATCATTGCTACAGACGCAGGACGCGAGGGCGAATTGGTGGCCCGATGGATCATGGAGATGATCCGCTGGAGAAAACCGTTCAAGCGGCTCTGGATCTCGTCGCAGACGGATAAGGCTATCCGCGAAGGATTCGCTTCGCTCAAGCCGGGTCCCTCCTACGATCCGCTCTACCGTTCTGCGGTATGCCGCGCGGAAGCCGATTGGCTGATCGGACTCAATATTACGCGCGCATTAACCTGCAAGCATAACGCACAGCTGGCCGCCGGACGGGTGCAAACGCCTACGCTGGCGGCTCTGATGGATCGCGAACGGCAGATTAAAGCGTTCCAGGCCAAAGATTATTGGATGCTGCGCGCACAGTTCGGCTCATTCCAAGCCGTGTGGCGAAGCCAATCGCAGCCGGACGGGCGCCTGTTCGACAAATCGGCGGCCGACGCGCTGCTGAATCGTCTGAACACCGTTCGTTCCGCCAAAATATCCCGGTTGAAGGTAACGGAGAAAACCGAGCCCCATCCGCTCGCTTACGATTTGACGGAACTGCAGCGTGATGCGAACAAGAGATTCGGATTTACGGCCAAGCAGACATCGAATGTGCTTCAGCGGTTGTACGAGCAGCACAAGCTGGTCACCTACCCGAGAACCGATTCCCGGTACCTTTCATCGGATATGGTATCCACGCTGCCGGATCGGCTTAAGGCGCTGCAGCTACCGCCTTACGCTGCCTGGGTCAAACCGCTGGGGAACAAGCCGCTGCCGGTAACGAAGCGCATAGTAGACGACAGCAAAGTATCCGACCACCATGCGATCATCCCTACCGATGAGCGCCCGCAGCTGCAAAGCTTGACCGCAGATGAGCGAAAGCTTTATGACATGATCGTACGCCGGTTTATCGCGCTGTTTTACCCTGCCTTCCGGTATGACGAAACGTCCGTTACCGTTGATATCGGCGGTGAAAGCTTTCATGCCAAGGGCCGGATTACACGTGAAGCGGGCTGGAAAACGCTGTATGAAGCCGATTCAATGGCTGCTGACGATGAAGTGGAAGATGCTGCGGAGGATGACACTTCTTCCCGCCAATCGCTTCCACCGCTTCAAGAAGGCCTGGAACTGAAAGAGATCCGGCTGAGCTTACAGAAGCAGACGACCAAACCGCCAAGCCGTTATACGGAAGCAGCTTTGCTGTCGCACATGGAGAAGCACAACCTCGGGACACCGGCCACACGGGCGGACATTATAGAGAAGCTTCTGCAGACCGATACGATCGAACGGCGGATGAACACGCTGCAGCCTACCGGCAAAGGCGTTCAATTGATCGAGCTTGTCGTGCCCGAGCTTCGCTCCCATGAGCTTACTGCCGCATGGGAGCAGGAACTGGAGCGGATATCCAAAGGAAAAGGCGACGCCGATGCCTTCATGGAAAGCATCCGTAAACAAACGCAAGCCATCGTGAATCAGGTTAAAGCAAGCGCAGCGGAATACAAGCCTCACAATTTGACGAGCTCCCGCTGTCCTGATTGCGGCAACCCGCTCCAGGAGATCAAGGGCAAACGCGGAAAGATGCTGGTTTGCAGCAGCCGGGAATGCTCTTACAAGCGCGCAGCCGAGGTGCCGTTATCCAATAAACGCTGCCCTCAATGCCGCAAAAAGATGGAAATTCATATGGGGAAAGCGGGCAAATATGCCCAGTGCCGTCCATGCAACGTTATAGAGATGCTTGGCGAATCGGGCAGCAAAGGCGGGCGCGCGGCGAAGCGCCAGCAAGCGCAGTTAGCCAAGCAGTATAGTGACAATGTGGAGCTGACCTCCAGCCTCGAAGAAGCGTTCAGGGCCGCACTGCAGAAAAAACAGGAATAGCGGCGGAGCACAAATTTCTCTCCAATGCAGGATGAAAAAAAGGGTTGTCAGCTCAATGACAACCCTTTTTACTTGGTCCAAACGTTTTCATCCCCGATCCGCTTAACCGATCCGATGCCTTACCTCCCGCTCATAGAACGACCTAAGCTGCTGCTTCTCCGATTCCGTGAAGCGAAACTCGCAATCCCGCCCTTCGTCCTGCGGCACGATATCAAAGATCTCGCCGTCATGCGTACAAACGAGCAATGCGCTGAGCTCTTCAATTCCTTCCGGCGGCACTGCTCCGTCGGCCAACCGGAAGCGCACCTCGACATCGA
Source organism: Paenibacillus sp. Pae15 (assembly GCF_024519685.1). Taxonomy (NCBI): domain Bacteria; kingdom Bacillati; phylum Bacillota; class Bacilli; order Caryophanales; family Paenibacillaceae; genus Paenibacillus; species Paenibacillus sp. Pae15. The sequence continues at coordinate 18,919 of NZ_JALJRM010000028.1, forward strand.
TCCATTGCTCATCTCTCGGTTCGATGCGGGCTTCCATCCGCTCAAATCGCAGCTCTTTCAGCTCTGTACCCCCATAAGCAATCATAATCCTTTACTTCACCGCCTTGATCTCTGGATCCAACAGATCCTTTAACGCCATCTCAAGCACCGGGAAATGAAATTGAAACCCTTGGTTAATCGCCACATCCGGAATAACCCTTTGTCCTTCCAGCAGCAGCATCGACATTTCTCCAAACATGAGCTTCAACACGAAGGAAGGAAGCGGAAATCCATACGGCTTATTCATGAATTTGGCCAGCTGTCTTCCGAACTCGTCATTGGTAACAGGCTGCGGCGCCGTGGCATTCACCGGTCCTTCGATGTCTTCCTTTTCAATACAGAATTCGATCAGTCGGACGAGATCACGAATATGAATCCAGGACAGCAGCTGCTTGCCGCTGCCGATACGGCCGCCTAAGCCGAACTTGAAAGGGAGGCTCATTTTCGGAAATGCCCCTCCGTCCTTGGCGAGCACCACTCCGATCCGCAGAAGAACAACGCGAATATCCGGAATCAACTCCGCCGCGGCTTCCCATTTATCCGCAACATTGGACAGGAAATCATTTACGTTAAGATCGCTTTCTTCCGTAAAGCTGGCATTTTCCGAGCTGCCATAGATCCCTACGGCCGAGGCATTGATCAGCACCGGTTTGTTTTCCATACGTTCGATGATGCTTCGTACCCGCTCGACGGAATCCAACCGCGATTGCAGGATGCGCTCCTTGGCCTTTGGCGTCCACCGTTGGTTAATGGTTTCACCCGCCAAATTGACGATCGCATCGACCCCTTCGAGAGGTTTTACGTTTTTTTCCAGTTCTTCCCATGTGATATTGCGGATTAGCGGATGCTCGGATTTGTGCTTTTGCCTGGAGATGAGTAAGACGGTTGTCTTTTTATCTAAAAAATATTGGGTCAGGTGTTTTCCTATAAAGCCTGTTCCCCCTGCAATGGCCACTTTCATGCTTTTCCTCCGCTCAATCGTAAAATTTGCTATGAGACTCATTATATATCAAAATGTAAGCTCGAACAAAGAAAAGTCAAGACGAATCGTTCTTGCTGCATGATTTCGTTTCGCCATATCATACAGATAAGGTGAAAAGATGGAATCCAAAGAAGCGCTCGAGCATTTTGTCATGTATTTGCAAACCATAAACCGCCATTTACGCTCCCAAACGTTCGATCAGCAGGAAACCTCCCTGACCCGTGTACAATGGCTGCTGATGCGAAATCTTTACCGGAACGGAGCCTAAACGATCGGGCAGTTGGCCGGTCATCTGGACGTTCGCTCCAGTACGATGTCGCAAATGGTGGACCGTCTCGAAAAAGCGGGTTTGGCCTACCGGGAAAGCAGCGAGCCGGATGCCCGTGTGAGATGGGTGAAGCTGACGGAGGAAGGCAAACGTGTGATTCGCCAAACCGAAACATTGTGGGCGCAAACCTTATCCGAACCGTTCGAGCAGTTCAGCGAAGCTGAAAGACAACAGTTCTTGGAGTTTATGCACCGTTTATCCGAAGCCCTCCCCGCCAAAAAAGCGTTAGTTTCTCAGGGCGGTATCCCGCCGGTTCTCCGATGGATCTCATCCCCTGGATCAAGAAGAACCCGAAGGGGCCTACCCGGTCCGGGAATCACACCTCGCTCAAAAAAACAAAAAAAGGCCCGCTTGCCTGGGAACCAGCCAGAGTTCCAGGCAGCGGGCTTTCTGTTTGAGGGTCAGGTTTGGGTTGAAGGAAAGCTTCGTTCGATGAAGCTCAGCGCTTCGGGCAAATGCCCTCCGAAATAGTCCCAATTGTGATCTCCCTCAAACTCCATATACTCATGCTCATATCCAAGCTGATCCAGCAGCGCCTTGTAAGCGGAGTTCAAAGGATATAAGTAATCGGAAAAGCCGCAGTTAAAATGCAGCGCCGGCCGATTTTTCTCCCGGACGCGCCGCGATGCAAGCACGTGCAGGTCAAGCTCCTTTACGTAGGACCCATGCACCGGACCGGTCATCCGGACAACCTCGGAACGAAGCATTTGCTCGGTCATCAAATTCGCAGACATGAGCGCCCCGGATATGCTGGCTGCCGCACCGAATACGTCCGGATTTCGCAGCGCGAGCACGAAAGCGCCGTAACCGCCCATGGATAATCCGCACACCGCTCTTTGCGTACGGTCAGCGATGGTCCGAAACTCCCGGTCGATGGCGGGAATCACGTCGTACAGTACATAATCCTCGAACCGTCCGCTGCCGTCATACCAGTTTACATAGAACGTTCCGTGCCCGTATCCACCGTCGCTAATCATCACTACGATGCTTTCCCGGAGCGCTCCGGAGGAGATCATATCATCAAGCGTAGCTTCCGCATTACCCTTGACGATCCAGCTGGTTTCATCGCCATTCAGCCCATGAAGCAAATAAATAACGGGATACCGCGTTTCCTCGGACTGCTCGTAGCTTGCAGGAAGGTAGACATGACAAACTTTTCTCGAGTACAACGCGCCTGAAAAAAACGAAAACGGCTTCACACTCATTCGATCCCTCTCCTTTGCTTGTTTCGGTGCGCATTAATTCAGAACGGCACTCATATGCTGCTTGGTGATAGACCAATGGGAGGTGTTCCAGACCGTTTCTTTATTTTTGATATATAAAATTTGCGGAGACGCATGCTTGATCCCCGTATCCTCAGCGATTTGATTGGATACCGGACGGGATTCAATCACTTTGACAAGGATGTAATCGACATCGGTATTCGGGTTTTTGCTCAGATAGCCTTCAAATTCCTCCAAAGCGTTGGCGCTGACCGGACAAGCCGTGCTATGCTTCAGCACCACAACCGGCTTCGAAGTGGTACCTTCAAAAATGGTGTTCCATTCCTCGTTCGTCGTAATCTCTTTCCAATGTGCCATGTGTTCCGCTTCCTTTCATTTCTTTATTTATGATCGTAATAATGATGTTCGGCTTCCACATCCGCGCCAAGGCGAAGAATGCCAAAGGAATAACGGGGCTGCCGGCGTTTATCGGTTGGCGAACCGGGATTGAACAGTAGTATTCCGTCTTTTCTTTCCAAATAGGGCGTATGCGAATGTCCGAACAGAATAATATCAACGGTCCCCTTACCATCCGAATCCCAAAAAGCTTGAAAAGCCGTATCCGGGGTTGAACGACCTCCATCGCCGTGAATCAAGCCAATCCGGTAACCCGCCAGCTCCAGCACCTTTCGGCGGCCGAATCTGCGGACGATTGCGGGTCCGTCATTGTTACCGGCAACGCCGTCTATCGGAGCCAGGTCGGCGAAGAGATCAACCACCTCTTCATCAATCCAGTCGCCCGTATGAAGGATCATGTCCACTCCCCGAAGACCTTCTACCAAATCTTGAGGCAGTGATTGGGACCTTCTGAACATGTGTGTGTCCGAGACGACGCCGATTCGCATCGAACCCCATCCTTCCTGATTTGTTTATCCCTTTATTTTACCATAATTGCTCTTAAAAGAAAAAGCTCTTTGCCGACGTCTCAACGAGAAAAGCCGCCTTTCTCGTTGATGCGCAAGGCGGCTCAGACAACTAAAACCCATAAGCCTATGCGCTCATGGGTTTATATAGTCCGGTAATGGTTTGTACGGGTGCTGCCGCAAACGGTCTGCGGACGGCATGAAGTACTTATGGCATGCCTGTCAAATTCAACGCTTGCGAGGAAATATCCTCTTTAAAACGTCCCATGCAGTTGCACAAATAATCTTTACGGCAAATCGGGCAAGGCTCTTTGAGCAGACGGTTAATATGAGTAACCTTCGCGCCTCCGGAAACGTCTTGTTCGTAAATAAGACGGCAAACCGTCCGGTCCTTGAGTTGAGCTACGATTTCGAATAACCCGTTCTTCGAATTGTGACTGACGATTTTGGCATCAACGACTTGAGGATTATATGCCATCTTCAGCACCTCTTTCCTTTATGTATTAAAGCGGCAATCCGTTTGCAATATGAATCATATCGTTTTTTAACACTCTCCGTCAAGCGACCTGCCCTGTCATTCACATGAAAAGGCCCTTCACTGGTATTCGATCCTCAGGCTCGATGCCGACTCCTTAGCCTGCTTCCGCGCCTGTTCAACGGTATCGGCCGAACTGAGCGCCACGGCCATACGGCGGCCTTTCTTTGTCTCCGGTTTCCCAAATATCCGCACTTGCGAATTCGGAACCGCCAGGGCTTCCTCAAGCCCTCCGATCCGGAATGTTTCCGTCTCCCTATCCGCCTTCAAAGTATAGGAGGCTCCTGGCGTCAGAAGACGAATCGTCGGAACAGGAAAACCGAGAATCGCCCGGACGTGCAGCGCAAACTCAGACAAATCCTGCGTTACCATGGTAACCATCCCTGTATCGTGAGGACGCGGACTAACTTCACTGAAATAGACACGATCCGGAGCCAGGAACAGCTCGACACCATAAATCCCTGCCCCGCCCAGCGCATCGGTAATCGATTTTGCTATATGCTGCGCTTCCCGGATCTGCGCTTCGCTCATGGCATGCGGCTGCCAGGATTCGATGTAATCGCCGTCCTTTTGAATGTGCCCTATAGGCGCACAGTACGTCGTACCGGACACCGAACGAACCGTGAGCAGGGTAATCTCCGAATCAAAATGGATAAATTCCTCCACGATGACACGCGTTTTTTTGGCGCGTCCCCCTTCCATCGCGGCATTCCATGAGGCTTCTACATCATCCGGAGTGCGGCAAATGCTTTGTCCTTTCCCCGAGGAGCTCATGATCGGTTTAATGACGCATGGAGTGCCAATTTGAGCGACTGCGGCTCGCAGCTGTTCCAAACTGTCGGCAAAGGCAAATTTGGCCGTAGGCAGGCCAAGCTGTTCCGCTGCAAGTCTGCGGATTCCTTCGCGGTCCATCGTGAGTCTGGCCGCCGTTGCCGTTGGCACAACCTTGTATCCTTCCCGCTCCAAATCCACCAGCGTCGGGGTCGCGATCGCCTCGATCTCTGGAACGATCAGATCCGGCTTCTCCTGCTCGATGACCCGCCGCAGCTCTTCGCCGTCCAGCATGTTTATAACATAAGACCGATGAGCCGCCTGCATCGCCGGAGCATTGGCATACCGGTCCACGGCAATCGTTTCTACACCAAGCCGCTGCGCTTCGATCACTACCTCTTTCCCCAGCTCGCCCGAACCGAGCAGCAGCATTTTTTTGGCTTGTCCAGATAGCGGTGCACCATACATGTAAACGTTCCTCCCAAAATCTTATCATTTTAATGCCTAACGCAGTTATACTGTACTTGAAATGATTTTTCAAGAAAATTTTAGAAAGCCGGCACATAAAAGCTTAAGATTATATTTTAACAACCTTACAATTGTCAAGTTAATTATGTTAAAATAGAACCAAGAAGAGGTGAAGACGATGACAGAAAACTCGCAACCTGTATGTGCCAGGCAGCAGCTTTGCCCTAAATTCGAAGCTGCTTTCGAAATACTCGGTAAGCGCTGGAGCGGTCTGATTATCCGCGCTCTGCTCGAAGGACCATGCCGTTTCAAGGATATCTCCGAGATGATCCCCGGCATGAGCGACCGGATGCTTGCAGAGCGGTTCAAGGAGCTGGAGGCGGCCGGCCTGATCAGCCGAAATGTTTATCCGGAGACACCGGTAAGAATCGAATATCAGCTGACGGAAAAGGGAAAAGCGTTGGAGCCGGTAATGGATGCCGTGCAGAAGTGGGGAGAAACGTGGGTCAAGTGACCCCGTTTCCATCCTGTTGATATTAAAAGTTTTTTATGTATGCCAATCACATATCGCCATTCGGATATTAAAAACTCCTGGTACCGGTTGGATTACCCGACACAGGAGTTTTTTGTCATTTCCTTGTATTCGTATCGTCTGGAAATACATATTGAACCATCGTATTAAACTCGTTCATATAATCCGTAAACGTGCCGCGCTCTTGCTCCTCCTTGGCGTATAGGCGGATCCGCTGCACGAAATTCGGATTGGCCGACACGTATACCTGATCAATATTTGTCGGGGCATGCTGCAGCACCAGCTTTCGGATTTCATCCGACAAGCTTGTCGATAAGCCGCCGTTCTCCGTCCAGGAATACTGGTTCGGACCTCGCTCTGAAGCAAATATGCCTACGCCGCCTGCAGGTGTAATCCGGTATTTCATCATGTCGGGCGAAGCTTCTGAATCCGGATTATGGCCTTCCATGACGACCGCTACATAACCGTTCACTTCGGTAAGCAGCACCTGCGCTTCCTGAATTCCGGGCAAGCTTTTCACCCTCTCCGCCAACTGCGGGTCGAAACCGGCCGTATTCGTCAAATGAGGGTTGGTCATATCGAGCTGCTCACGTCCGCTGTACTCCGTACCCTTACGATTCTGCTGCTCATCCACCCAGCGCTGCTTTACACCGAGGGACGGGTCCTCGTTGTTTCGCGAATCCCGGTCGAAGAGCGCCTGCTGGCGGTAATCCTCCATGCCTCCTCCAGGACGGCTGGCCTCGGGCTTGTTTCCTGCACACGCGCCGAGAAGCAGCAAACAGACTGCCGCGGAGAAAAGGAATAACGGGCGCTTCCGGTTTATGCTTATGTTCATCCTTCGATCGTCCCTCCTGTTGCTTGTCTTGATCGACTCACGCTTAGGATGAATCACTGTCCGGAAAATATGCGCATTATTCCTTTTTTTCTCCGTCATCCTTATTCAGCTTGTCCAGAAGCTTCCGCACGCTGTCCTCGGAAAGATCCCCCTCCGCCTTGAATTTGGCGAGCTGCTGCGCGATCTCCAGTCCCAGCGCCTCATGCTCCTCTTCTTCCGCGGCATAAGAGGGATCAAACCAAACATAATCGCCCTCCGGTCCATTCCTCAAAAAAGGTTTATCCCAATGGTTGGGATAATCGTACGGCTGCTCTCCAAACAACAGACCGAGCACATCATCGCTGGTGAGAGGCATCAATTGATGAAAAACTTCTTCCTGCCCCGAATCCGGCCCGACGGCTTTGAAATTCCGGTGCAGATAAGCATAGTGCAAATAATGCTCTCCGGTTTCTATATCTTTTGCAATTTCATACATTTCATGTTCAAGCTCTTTTAAGGAACGAACGGTCTTCAAGCGCTCTCCAAGCACTTGGGAAGGCACACGTTTCCACTCCGTCCAAGATCCGCCCAATGTCATATTGAATCCAAGCTCCTTTACGCTTTATGAAATCTTATCATCCCATCGTTCCGGCGAAAGCCGCAGCGAGCGCCGGGGCAGCCGCCATTTGAAAGTCACCGAAAGCATGCGTAAGGTGACAATGAGCGCGAACAAAAATAACAAAGGCCAGGAGCCTTGAAACCATCCCATACCAATGACAAGACCGGCAAGCATGCCCCATACGGCATAGATCTCATCGCGCAGCACCAGCGGCTTCCGGCCGGCCAGCACATCGCGAATGATGCCCCCTCCGATTCCGGTCAGCATCGCAGCCACAATGACGGCGCTGAGAGGCACATTCATCTGCGTCGCATACAAAGCGCCCTGAATGGAAAACGCAGCCAAGCCGATGGCATCGAAAAGCGACTCCCAGGTTTTCCATCGCCGGATCCAGCTTACAGGCACGATAAAAACGAGAAATGCGGCAAATAACGCGATTTTTAAAAAGAAGCCCTGGTTCCATAACGTCGTAACCGGAATTCCGATCAGCACATTGCGGACGACGCCGCCGCCAAAAGCCGTCACAAAAGCCAAAACGAATACGCCAAGCATGTCGTACTCCTCTTCCATGGCTACTACCGCGCCAGAAATGGCAAACGCAATCGTACCGATCAGGCTGAATAGTTGTAAATGAAGCTCCATCAGTTCACTCATGAGTCATTAATCCAGATTCCAGTCCAAAGTAATGACATTGCCCGTGCGCGACGATTCATAGATGGCTTCCAGCACCAGGCTGTTCGTTAACCCCGACATCGCTGAGGCGATCGGCTCGCGGTTATTGCGGATGGATTCAATAAAATGACGGCTCATCCTGACTCTTGGACCTTCGTCATCCTGCGGCGCCGTCAGTTCGACATCGGCGGTACGGTCAAAGAGCTCGCTATGCAGTACGCCCTTGCCGCCGCGCAGTGAGGCTCCGCCTTCCGAACCCATTAAATAAATGTACGGGCCGTTATCCTGGAAAGTCGTGTGCGCCGCCCAGCTTACGTCCAGTGTCAGCGTGCTGCCGTTGTCCAGCTTGATCAAGGCCGTAGCCAAGTCCTCCACATCATAGAAGCCGTCCCAGTCCGGCTTGCCCCAGGTGCCGATGCCTCTCTTCTTCGGTCCAAACTCCGCATAAGTCGTACCGAACACGGAGACCGGCTTCGGACTGCCCATGAAATGGAGCGACAGATCCAGCATATGAACGCCCAAATCGATCAGCGGTCCGCCGCCTGCTTTGTGCATCCGGGTAAACCATGTGCCCCAGCCTGGAATGCCTTTGCGGCGCATCCAGCCCGCTTTGACATTGTAGATGTTTCCCAATGCGCCCTTGTCAATTTGCTCTTTCACCTGCATATTTAACGAATCCCAACGCATTTGATGGGACATCATCAGCACTTTCCCGGACTTGAGGTACGTCTTCATGATTTCTTTAGCCGAAGCGGCGTTAATCGCCATAGGCTTCTCCAGCAGCACATGTTTGCCGGCTTGCAGGGCATCGATAGCTATCGGAGCATGAGACTCATTCGGTACGGCGATAATTACCGCATCGATGCTGGAATCCTGCAGCAGTTCCTGATATGTATTATAAATTTTCGGAATGTTGTATTGCTTGGCCCGTTCGATCGCCATAGGCTGGTAAGCGTCCGTGACCGCGACGATCTGCGCTTCGGAAACTTTACCGAATTCTTGAAGATGGACATTTCCGATTCCTCCGGCACCGATGATGCCGATTTGAATTTTATCATTTGTACTCATCACTTGCGTTTTCCTCCGTTTGCCGTGTTGTTGCATCCAAACTGTACCTACTATATCATATACCGGGCGGAAAAGGTAATTGAAAAAAACGGCTTCCTCCGGGCTCTTTTCCCCTCGTCAGCCGCTTCCTTGAGACGGGCTACAAAATGCCCATATCCTTGGCCTTTTGCGCCGCTTCTTTACTGCTTTTGCCCCCGAGCTTTTTAAGAATATTGCCGACATGAACCTTAACGGTTCGTATGGAGATCACAAATTTGTCGGCGATTTGCGTCTGGGTGTGCCCTTTATCGATCAAATCGAGCACCTGAATTTCAGTCGGTGTAAGCAAATTTTTCAGTTCTTTGGCCCGCATCTCCTTCTCCAACTGCTTGAGGCGCCGGAATTCTTCGCGCATTTGTGCGGCTACGCTGGGGTGAATAGCGCTTCGGTTGGCATAAGCGCTGCGAATGGCCTGCGGGATTTCGGTGAAATTGGATTTGACCATGTAATCCACGGCCCCGGCTTTGAACGCGTCGAAAATCAATTCCTTATCCTCCATGGAAGAAAGCATAATGACGCGCGCGCCGCTGCACTTGACGATTTCCGCAGCAGCCCAAATCCCTTCCGGGCTATCAGACATCATAATGTCCATTAAAACAACGTCCGCTTCCGTCTTCTCCAGCAGCTCCACCGCCGCTTTCCCGGAAGAAGCGTGACCGACCAGCCTGATATCCGGTTCCTTTTGCAGGTAGCTTTGCAGCCCGCGCAGCCAGTCAGGATCGTCCTCTACGATCACGACGCGAATCCCGCTCTGCTCCATTTAACCCAACTCCCTTTCCGCCGCAAGCGGTTTCCGTTTCGGAAACTGCATGAACACACTGGTTCCTTGACCCGGTTTGCTGTGAATGCTAATCGTTCCTTTGTGCTTTTGAACTATATTATAACAGTATGACAGACCTAATCCGAAGTTCATGTTTTTCCCTTTTTTGGTAGAGTAAAACGGATCGAACACCCGTTTTAGCTGATGTTTTTCCATGCCTGGTCCGGTATCCTTGATTTCCGCGACGATTTTTCGCTTTGTTTCCGTCAATCTGACCGTTAACCGTCCGCCGCCGGGCATCGCTTCCATCGCATTGGTCAGCACGTTCGTCCAAACCTCTGCAAGCAGCACCCGGTCAGCCGACATGGTGCCGTTATACGTATATTGTTCAATCACTTCAATGCCCGCAAGCTCCGGCGACAGCATGCGCAGGCACTGCCGCATGAGTTCCGCCGGACGAACTTCCTCAAGCTTAAGCTCTACTTCTTGGGTCTGTCCATGTATGCGATATATCATGTCATAAATATGCTGCGATGCCTGTAAAATGACTTCAACATCCTGAATGATCCGAGAAGAATCCGCCTGCCCGGACACGGCTTCCGATTTGATCTTATCGCCAAACAGCCTGATTTTGCCCACATCATTTTTGATCGCATGGTTCAGAATGGATGTTCCCGAGGTGATCGCACGAAGCGTATAATCGAGCTTTTGGTTTTGGATAGAGATCTGAAGTCCCATAAATCCGTAACGGAAGCTGGAGACGATGATGACGGCTAAAGTAAACGCAATGACCCAGGCATTGTAACGCCACCATTCGTACGTTTCAAAGAAATGCGGCAGCAAATAAAGCGTAAACAGCGCAAAAAACAATGCAGGCGCCGCTGCCGCCGTCGTCATCATCCGGCTGCGCCGTAGAAATGAATTGCGTTCCTTCAGCGTGGCTGCCACAAGCAGCCCAATGCCAGTTAAAATATACGGAGCTGCCCATAGGGTCACGTAACTATAAGGAATAGGCTCGTTCGGCTTCGGCTCGAAAGCCAAAGAGAGCAGAACCGGAACAAGAAGCAGCCAGGGGATATAGCGTCTTTTGGTCCACAACGAGTAACCCGGATAATAAACGACGGCAAACATCAGGAACGTGTAGGGCAAACCGTAGTAACAAATACGCGAACAAGCCGTCTCCACGATGGGAAGCAACTCCGCCAGCAGTTCCGTCATCCAGCCGCGGCCGGCCAAATAAGGTATAAGCTGATCCCCGATGACGGCGGCCATTCCGCCGGACCCTCCGGTAAATGCGATGCTGCTGATCCACCGTGTCGTCTGCCGCTTCGGGTCGGTTACGATCAGGAGCAGGCCGATCGACCATAGTCCGATGACTACAAACAGCATAGCTGACACACTTCCGTCCTAATTATATTCTCCTTTCAAAAGCTCCAATTCATGGAGGCAGCGCTCGGCCCAGCGAATCATCCGCCGCAGTTCTTCCTCCTGCCGCTGCAGGGCACTGTGCAGTGACTCTTTGTAATCCGGCACCGGGCCGCTATAAGGCCGAACCGTATTTAACGGCATCAGCGCGATTTCCTGATATGCAAGCGCACGCCTCTGATGAAAGAACGCCACGTCGGGGTCCATATTCGTGTGCAAATCGCCCTGTGTCGGATGTTTGACTACAGCTAAAATTTTCACCGCAGCTTTGGCGTTGGAGGTCTGCTCCACCACTTCACCGATATATTCGCCGGTTTTGTAGGAAGCTCTGACCCGCGTGCCCGGTTCATAAGCGAATGATTCCATATTTTAGGATCGTCTCCTTTTGAAGGATGATAGGTTGGATTGATCTTCAAATCTTCAAGACCGATCGGTTACTTTGCCGCTCTCGTCCAGCATCCACAGGCGAAGCTCTTGTACGCTTCCCAGGCGGTACAGAAGCGCGGCGGGATTTCCGTCCTCGATCCGGACGAGACAAGGGACACTCTCAATTTGCCAACCGTGAGCCAGTCCCGGGGCATAGTTGATATTGCAGAGGCCGACAGGAATGTCCGGGTGCATGGCCGCGATGACTTCAAGCATGCGCATGCCTACCTTGCAAGTCCCGCACAGTGGCGTATAAAAATAGATAAAGCGAATATCCTGCTTCGCCGCTTTACCGCCCGATCGTTTCAACAGTTGCTTCTCGGTCCATTCCGGCAGCATCGTCTGCTCCCCCATCTTTTTTACATGTTGCTTCCTTGTGTACTAATCTATTAGAATGTAGCTATATATGACAAGGGCAGGTGTGAAAGATGTCAGACTCCACGAACATAAACGAGCCGCGCAAGATCAGCTTGGCTGATGCCATTAAAAACAAGCTCGCGCAGAAAAAACAAGGGCAGCACGAAGCCAGGGCAAACGCCCAGCAGCGGGCAGGCAGCGATGCGGTCATGCGCAGCCAGAACAATAAAAAGCCAAACAACCAAAGGCGCCGTACCGGCGGGAGCTAGTCTTGCGCTCCGCAGCCGTATGGGAAAGAAGGATGAGCACCGCTTGATCGGCGGCAGCTCATCCTTTTTCCTGTTTCCGTTATGCGTACAGCGCTTCACGCTGCTTCTTGATCTCTTCATTCTCCAAGTATTCATCATATGTGATGCTCTTGTCGATCAAACCGTTCGGAGTAATTTCGATAATCCGGTTGGCAATGGTTTGCACGAATTGATGGTCATGAGAAACGAAAAGAATCGTTCCGTCGAAGTCGATTAATCCGTTGTTGAGCGCCGTGATAGATTCCAGATCCAAGTGGTTTGTCGGCTCATCCAGAATCAGCACATTGCCGCCGCTCATCATCATTTTGGAAAGCATGCAGCGCACCTTCTCGCCCCCGGACAGCACGCTCGCCTTCTTCAATGCTTCTTCGCCGGAGAACAGCATGCGTCCAAGGAACCCGCGGATGTACGATTCATCCTGCTCCTTGGAGTATTGGCGCAGCCAATCGACCAGGTTCAAGTCCGTATCGAAATAAGCGGAGTTGTCTTTCGGGAAATACGCTTGTGAAGTCGTTATGCCCCAGCTGAATTCGCCCGAATCCGCTTCAATTTCGCCCATCAGAATTTGGAAGAGCGTGGTCTTGGCAATGCCGTTCGGTCCAACGAAAGCGATCTTATCGCCTTTATTGACCGTAAAGCTGATATTGTTCAACACCTGCTGCCCGTCGATCGTTTTATTGATCCGATCAACGGTAAGCAGTTGCTTGCCCGCTTCACGCTCCGGCGTGAATTTGATGAACGGGTACTTCCTTGTGGACGGTTTAATATCCTCGAGCTGCAGCTTCTCAAGCATTTTCTTACGGGAGGTCGCCTGCTTCGATTTGGACGCGTTTGCGCTAAAACGACGAATGAACTCCTCCAGCTCCTTGCGCTTCTCTTCCGTCTTCTTGTTCTGCTCTCTGACAAGCTTCAAGGCAAGCTGACTCGATTCGTACCAGAAATCGTAGTTACCGACATAAAGCTGGATTTTACCGAAATCGATGTCGGCAATATGCGTACATACCTGATTCAAAAAATGGCGATCATGGGATACAACAATGACCGTCCCTTCGAATTTGGCCAGGAAATTCTCCAGCCAATTGATGGATTCGATATCCAAATGGTTCGTCGGCTCGTCAAGCAGCAGGATGTTCGGATTTCCGAACAGGGCTTGAGCCAGCAAAACACGTACTTTCTGATTGCCGTCCAGCTCTTTCATTTTCAGATCATGCAGATCTTTGGGAATACCGAGCCCGATCAAAAGCTCGGCCGCATCGGATTCCGCTTGCCAGCCGTCCAGATCCTGAAACTCGCCTTCCAGCTCCGCGGCGCGCATCCCGTCCTCCTCGGAAAAATCGGGCTTGGCGTACAAAGCGTCCTTTTCCTCCATAATCTGAAACAACCGCGCATGGCCCATAATGACGGTTTTGAGCACTTCCACTTCTTCATATTCAAAATGGTTCTGCTTCAGCACGGCCAGCCGTTCGCCCGGAGTAATGCTTACTTCGCCTTTATTCGGCTCCAGCTCGCCGGACAAAATTTTTAAAAAGGTCGATTTACCGGCACCGTTAGCGCCGATTAAGCCATAGCAGTTTCCCGGTGTAAATTTGATGTTGACATCCTCGAATAAAGCTCGTTTTCCGTATCTCAAGGTGACGTTCGTAACGGTAATCATATGATAAAAAACCTACTTTCCAAATAGACTGAAGTATCCCTTAAAAAAGATGACAGCTTCCAAATTTATATTATAGCACAAGTTGCATACGGTTCCCAATACGTGTAAGTTTTTTTACGCTTCGGTCTATTTGTTCCGTGCAATCGTTTCTACAAGCTCGGACAGCTCCGCCCAGCGGTCCATGGTCTGCTCCAGCTTGACGGTAAGCTCCTGCTCCTCGCGGTACAGCTCCTGCACCTTGCCGTAATCGCTCCCGGCCTTTTCAATTTCCTGTCTAACGTACGCCAAACGCTCCTCCAGCCCGGCGATAATGCCTTCGATTTCGTCCCATTCTTTCTGTTCCTTGTAAGAAAGCTTCCGGGGACGGTTCGGCTCGCGCTTATCATTGGCGGCAGCTTCAGAAGCCTCGGCCGGCTTCGATTCCCGTTTCTCCGCTTCAGCTTGCTTCGTCAGCCGGACGGACTCCATGTACTCCGTGTAGTTTCCGTAAAACCTGGTAACCCGTCCTTCCCCTTCGAACACAAACAAGTGATCGGCCGTCCGGTCCAGAAAATACCGGTCATGGGATACGGTGATGACAACACCGGGAAAATCCTCCAGGTACTCCTCAAGAATCGTAAGCGTCTGAATATCGAGATCATTGGTCGGTTCGTCCAGCAGCAGCACGTTCGGCTCTCCCATCAATGTGCGAAGCAGGTAGAGCCTGCGCTTTTCTCCGCCCGACAGCTTCCCGATCGGCGTCCATTGCTGAGCAGGGGTAAACAGGAAGCGCTCAAGCATCTGCGCTGCGGTCACCGTGTCGCCGCTTGCCGTGCGTACGACCTCCGCCGCCTCCTTGATGTAGTCGATGGCGCGCTGCTTCTCATCCATTTCCACGCTCTCCTGCGTATAATACGCCAGCTTCACCGTCGTCCCTGTGACGATGGCGCCCTCATCAGGTTTCAGACGCCCGGCCAGCATATTCAAGAACGTCGACTTCCCGCTGCCATTCGGTCCGATAATGCCGATACGGTCTTCCGGAAGCACGATATAGCTGAAATCCCTGATTAATGTCCGGCTTCCGATTGATTTGGTGACGTTCTCCAGCTCCATTATTTTTTTGCCGAGACGGCTTGCGCCGAGCGAAATATCCAGGTTCGCCGCCGGTCCGTCCGTTTTGCGGTCGCGCAGCTCGATAACGCGATCCACACGCGCCTTTTGCTTCGTCGTTCTGGCCTTCGCTCCCCGGCGCAGCCAGGCCAACTCGCGGCGCAGCAGATTTTGACGCTTATCCTCTTCCGCCGCTTCCCGCTCAAGCCGGTCCGCTTTCTTCTCCAGGAACGATGCATAATTGCCTTCATAGCTGTAAAGCTTGCCCCGGTCGAGCTCAAAGATCCGGTTCGTCACGCGATCCAGAAAATATCTGTCATGCGTAACCAGCAGCAATGCTCCCTTCCATTTTGCCAGGAAATCCTCCAGCCATTCCACCGTTTCGTGGTCGATATGGTTGGTGGGCTCATCCAGAATAAGTAAATCCGCCGGTTGGATGAGCACTCGCGCCATTGCCACGCGCTTGCGCTGTCCTCCGGAAAGCGTACCGACCTTTTGGCCGAAGTCGCGGATACCGAGCTTGGTCAGCACGGTCTTCGCCGTTGTAGACGCATCCCATGCTCCTGTGGCATCCATTCGCTGCTGCGCGGCAAACAGCTTGGCCTGCCGCTTTTCATCCTCCGGAGCCAGCTGCAGCTCGGCAAGCGCCCGTTCATATTCCCGGAGCGCCTGCATGATCGGAGTGTCACCGAAAAACACTTGTTCGAGCACCGTAGAATCCGGATCGAATGAAGGATTTTGCGGCAGATACTCGACATGGAAATGATTGGCATGAATCAGCTTGCCCTGCTCCAATGGTTCCAGTCCGGCCATCACCTTGAGCAGCGTTGACTTGCCGGTGCCGTTCACGCCGACAAGACCGATCCGCTCCTTTTCATTGATCTGGAATGTCATATCGTCAAAAAGTACTTTTTCACCATAGCTTTTGGATAAATGTTCAACCGTCAATATGTTCACGAGGCTCCTCGCTCCTTCGCAATAGAATACGGTTCTGCGGGCTCCGTCACGTATGCGGCGAGCAGGGCCGTTGTCTGTACGATCGCTTCGACGTGCGTCCGTTCCATCGCGTGGGAGGCGTGCACCCCCGGTCCGATCAGCGCCGCCCGAATGTTGCCGCCAGCTCGAAGCGCTGCGGAAGCGTCCGATCCGTAATGCGGATAGATGTCTACGGCATGCTTCAGTCCATCGCGTTTTGCCAACTCGATCAGTCTGGTGGTCATCGCGTAATCGTATGGACCGGAGGAATCCTTGGCGCAGATCGACACATCGAACTCCGTACAGGTCAGGTCGTCGCCGATGGCCCCCATATCGACGGCAATCATTTCTTCGATATCCTGCGGAATCCAGGCCGCCCCGTGTCCGACTTCCTCATAGGTGCTGATCAATATCTTCAGCTTGCGTGCAGGTACGACCGACTCCCGCCTGATGAGCTCAAGCAGCCCGAACAGCGCAGCCACCCCCGCTTTATCGTCGAGATGCCTCGATTTAATAAATCCGTTGGTTTTAAACTGCGTTCTCGGATCAAATGAAATAAAGTCACCGGGGGCGATGCCGAGCGCCTTTACCTCGTCCGCACTGCTTACAGGTTCATCCAGACGCACTTCCATGACGGCTTCTTCCCGTTTCAGGTCACGGGCATCCGAAAAGACGTGAACCGACGGCTTATGGGTCAGGATCGTACCATCGTAGGTCCTTCCGTCACGGGTATGCACCCGGCAGTATTCATTCTCAATGGCCCCCATCATGTATCCTCCGATCAAGGTCAAACGCAGAGCGCCGTTCCCTTTGATCGATCGCACCATGGCACCGAGCGTATCGACGTGCCCGGACAGGCCGATGACCGGGTCCTCACGGCGTCCCTGCACCTCGATAATGCCGCAGCCTTTGGGGGTAAAGTCCATCGCATACCCAAGTTTATCGGCTTCCCGGGCAAGCTTGTCCATGATCTCCCCGCAGAAGCCGCTTGGACTCGGCGTTTTGAGCAGCATGTCCAGCACCTGAAGCACATAGTCTTGATTGACGTTCCATTTCAAGGTCTTCGCCCCTTTCTTGCTTCTATTTTCATTTTCGTGTAAGCTACGTTTGGACACAATGAAGGAGGTTTAATTTTACATGTCAGAAACAGCATTGCCGCCCAAAACTTGCAGCATCGACCAACTGGTGACCAAGGAAAACGACGTAGAAAAGGTGCTAAGCGGCGAAAAAACGGCGACTCGCCGAAACGGACGCTACGCCGATGTCGGCGAGATCATGGAGCTGAAAGGCCGTAAATTCGAAATCACGAAAGTATACCAGCAGTCCTTGGGCGAGTTAACGGACGAAGCCGTTCAAACCGAAGGATACCCTAATGTGGAAGCATACAAAAATTACATATTGTCCATGCATGCCGGAATGCCTTGGCTGCCTCACATGAAGGTGTGGGTTCACGAGTTCCGCGCGGTATGATATGCAAAAACAGTGTAGCCGCCTTTTCGACGGCAACCCAAGGTGCGGTCTCTCCGCACCCCGCCCGTCAACAGGCGCCTGCTACACTGTTTTTGTACTCCCTAACGATGGAGGCCT
Organism: Paenibacillus sp. Pae15; assembly: GCF_024519685.1. NCBI lineage: Bacteria > Bacillati > Bacillota > Bacilli > Caryophanales > Paenibacillaceae > Paenibacillus > Paenibacillus sp. Pae15. The sequence continues at coordinate 36,492 of NZ_JALJRM010000028.1, forward strand.
TATTTCATGTATCCTTGGCTTGTATTCATTCATTCCCTTAGCGCGATGGTGTCGATCGGACCTTACATCGTGCTTATTCCTATGCTCCGGAAGCTGAAAAGCTCCGAGGGAGCCGTGACGGATTCCTATCTGGATTCGTTCCAATTCACCGTTCGCCTGACCAAGCATGCCGGACATGTCCTCGTCGGTTCCGGGCTGCTCCTTATGTGGCTGGGCGACTGGCCTTGGACCACGTCATGGATCGCAGGCACGTTTATCGTACTGTTCGCCTCGCTGTTCTTCCTGGCGCGCGCCTTTTCTCCAACCATCCGCAAGCTGCGCGAACCGGTTCATGACCGCATCGCCCTGGTCCGAAAGCTGGGACGGGCGCTGTACATCTATTTATTCGTTCTTTTCCTGATGTTGTGGCTGATGGTGATGAAGCCTCAGCTTTGGTAACCGCTGCTCATACCGGAATCAGCTCTCGAAATCGACGCAAATGCTGGTTCCGTCGAGCACTTGCTTCATGTGCGCTTTCACCTCAAGATGGACCGGGTGATTGTCGTACACCTGCAGGTCTTCAAGCGAATCGAACTTCGTAATCAGCACGATGTCATAGGAACGTTCCAGATGAAGCACGTCGGTACCCACTTCAATATGGCGAAGCACCGGAATTTTCCCCTCCATATTTTTGAGCACATCGTAAGTCGCCTTTACGGACTCCGGGCTCCGGTCTTTCAGCTTAAACATCACTACATGGGTTATCATCTCATTCTCTCCCCTTTATATCCCATATCTTTTTTTGCTGCATCTCATAGCGTCGATATGCTGCTGTATATGGATAATCTGCCATTTGCAGAATTTTTCCGAAGTTAGCGGCGCAATTCGTCAGCCATTGGATTTTACTGCCTATAAAAGAAAATTTCTTTATCAAGAATTCATTATAACATTGAAAGTGTCCCGTAATCTACTGAAATCCTGACTTCCAATTGCGGAGAATAACAGAAAATACGCCAAGCATTCTTTTCAGGAAAAGAATGCTTAGCTGAAAATGGACGTTCACACGTCTCCTGACAGAAACAGGCGCCGTTCCTGACGGCTCCAGCAGCAGCAGACTGATGTTGTCCTCCGATTTCTTACTCAAAGCCCTGGAGAGCAGCTCATCGCACATCTCCTGAGCGTCCATTCCACTTTGCCGCAGCTTGCGAAGCATGGAAGCAACGGATGGATCGGAATAAAGATTATGAAATCCGTCGCTTGTTACGAGAAACAACGTATGAGCCGAATACAAGCCGGAACGTATGTAAATATCGGGATCCTTACGCATGCCAAGCGACTGCAGCAGGACATGGCGCTTCGGATGCGTGCGGGCGCGCTTCGCGGACATCCGTCCCCTGCGCACCTGCTCGGCAGCCCATGAATGGTCACGGGTCAACCGGCCGCATTGGCCGTTCGGCTTTAAGCGGTAAATCCGGCAGTCTCCCACATGGACAATGGTATATACAGGTTCAACAAGAAGGAGCAGCGTGAGCGTTGTGCCGAGCGCATCGTTTCTTTGGATCGCCGCATCACGAATTTCCCTGTTTATAGAACGAAAAAGCGCTTCGCCCTCCTGCGCCAACGCCGTTAAAGCGTCTGCCGAAACAAGCTGGGGCAAGCGATTGTCGAGCCATGCTTTTACCCTTTGTACGGCAAGCTCGCTGGCCCAACCGCCGTCGGCCGTCCCTCCCATCCCGTCGGCAATGGCTGCGGCGGCATAAGGCTTTCCTTCCCGGCTCGTCCCCATCCGGAGCAGCGAGCGGTCTTCATTCCATGTGCGAAACCACCCGGAGTGCGTGGCCGCTCCGTACCGCCAATGCACGGCAATCGTTTTTTTCACCCGTCAAGACCCCATTTTAAACGTAAATTCGGTCGTTACGATCTTTACTATATCACCTTCTTTCAAAGGCTGCACCTGGTATGGTACCAGAGCTTCCCCATTCAGGGTCGTACCGTTGAGCGAACCCAGGTCGCGAATTCCATATCCTTCCTGATCCTGTAAGATTTCCGCATGAAGACGGGACACCCCCTCTTCGGCATGGATCAAATCCGCTTCATCAGCAGCGCGTCCTATAACGAAGCCGGGCTTTTGAATGCAAGCCTGCTGCCGAACGCCATCCCTGAAGAATTCCAGGAAAGGCGCAGCGCGCTTTTCCTTTCGGGCAGGCCTTCCAAGGAATACGGTGGCGTCGGGAGGACTGAGCAGCATCGTTCGCATCGCCAGATCAGGCGCAGGGGTTAAGGAAGGAAACGGTTCCACCGGTTGGATCTCCTCTTTTAACGGCTCCTTCCGCTGCACCGGTTCCGCAAGGCCGATTCTCGAGAAAAATCCGCCGTCGCCTCCGGCATCCCCGTAATCAGGAGCCCAATCTTCTACAGACGGCTCATCCTCAGCTTCGGTGCCTGCAGCATGACGAATCCGGCGCAGGAAGACAAGGGCGGCCGCACCGAACAGCACAGTCAGTCCGGCACAGACATACAGCATAAGTTCTTGGGGCTGATCGGCATAAAGCTTCCAAATCAATCCCCACATCAGCACAGTCAAGAGTACGATCCAGAGCTGCTTCTTCTTGTGCCGGTTCTCTTCCCTGCCTCGGGCTTCGTATACCTCATCTGTCGACAAGATTGGCGAAACGGCCTGCGCGTGCTGCATATCATCGAATTCTCGGCGCTCCTGCGGCTTTTCCATTATTTTTCGATCAACGGCAGACGGTTTCTCCGGCAGCTCCAAGGACGATGGAATCCCGGACGGAACTGCTGCGGGAGTTTCCTCAAGAAGGTTCAACTGGTTGTGCAGCAGCTGCTTCAGCTCGGGCAAGTTGAAGGAATCCTCCTGCAAATAGCGCATCAGTTCCTGAAAGCCGTTGCCATGAAGCTCGGTAACGCGGTGGATCCAACGGGAAGCCAACTGCTGAATATCCGAGGACACCGGATGTTTGCCTGTCAAATTGTTTTTGGGCACGTAAGTCAAATACAGGTCCTGCAATCCGCTGCCGCAGTAGATGTACTCTTCCTTAAGCACATATCGTCCGGGCTGCAGCATATAAACTTTACTGTCATCGAGGATTTCAACGATCCTTAGCAGCAAACTATAATAACTGCGAAGCGTCAACTGCTCCATGCGGAGCCAATAGGCAAGCATTCTCTTGCCAGTGATGTTGTAGTGAAGCCGTATTTGGCCATCCTTCGCTTCTACCTGCAGCTCAAGCAGTCTGGGAATCCGGTTGGCCGAGAGCATATTGACCTGAAAGGAGGATAGCTCTTCCTGCTCTCCATGAGGAAAAGTGAGAACCATATAATGCCCATGCTCGCTTACGTAATTCACTTGCAGACCATAAAGCTGCTGATCCACTCCGTTGTCCTCCTCTCAGCCTAAAATAAGGGTGTACGCCGCCCCCGGCGCTACAGCCCACATAAAAGGAAAGCGCAGACGGCTTCCCGGATCCCCTGCCCATTCAGACGGGTGCAGATCGCGGAAAATGACGATGCGGAGCAGTGACACAGCCGTATCTTTCAGCCTTTGAACTCCGTCGCTGCGCCATAACAAAATTACTACGGCGATACATCCGGCCGCCAGAAGGGAAGCTGCCATAGCATACAATACAAGGGTCGCGCCAACAAGCGATCCCAATGCGGCAAACAGCTTTACATCACCGGCAGCTACTGCACGTATCGCATATAAGGCCAGCATCGGAACAAAGCCGCATAGAAATCCAAGACCAGCGAACCACAAACCGTTCCAACCGTCGGCAGCGGCATGGCAAACCACCCCCGCCCCGGTTCCGGAAACCGTAAGCCAATTCGGAATTTTATGCTTCGTAATGTCCGTTACAAAAGCAATGGAAAGCAACAAGCCCGAAAGCCACAGCGCCATCATGATTCCCCTCCCACCCATGCACGCTCCAGCGCTTTTTTTCGCAGCATGATCGTTTTCTTGAAAAACGGAACGGCAAACGTGTATTCATACTGTGCCTCAATGGTGACATAGACCTCCTCATGGTGATCGAAATCGGGAAACGAAAGCCTCGTAACCAGCAGCTTCTCCCTCTCCAGCCGGTCCGTCGCGGCCAATGATGCAATGATAGGCGTTGCCGCTTCCGCCAGCCGACGCTCGAGCTCCTGCTTGGCTTCCGCCGCAGCAGAGCCCCCTAATGCCTCAAGCTGCTCCCTCCGCTCTTTCTCCCATTGAGCCAAGCGGACAAGCGGCTCCGGAATCCATCGCCCGTATTGCTCCACAAATTGTTCGGCATCCAACACCTTCTGTCTTGCCGCATCCGCCTGGGCCGCAGCATGGCCGAGCCATACGCTCGCACGGCTGTTTGACCACCGGGATTTCGCTTCTCTGTACAATTGTTCTACTGGATACATATTCGCAGCAACGACCTTAGCCGATTCCGAAACGGCCGACTGCAATGCCATCTCCGTAAGAGACAGCCGTATGAAAGCAGTGAGCAGCGTAACAAAGGCGATAAAGAAAGGCAGCGTCAACGCCGCTTCCAGCACAATGCTTCCCTGCTGCTCTTTCATAATACGCAAGCTCTTCCGCCCCCCTAATATGTATAATCCGCCGTCTTGGTGATTCGGCACCTGTTCCCTTCGATGACGCAGCCGGAAAACTCCGATTTCCCTATCGCTTTCATTACCCGCGGAAGAAACCAAAGCTGAAACGAGGTCGAAGCCGTGCCCGTGACATAGGTCGAAGCTTCCCGCAAATCGAGGCCCGTATTCAACTGCAAAAGTCCCTGCATACGGGATAACAGCGTCTCTTCCCGGCTGTGCAGAAGCAGAAACACACGCAAATAATCTTTATATCCCATCGTCAAAAGGTTCCCGAGTTTGCTGGAAACGGGAAGCTGTTCGCCCTGGATCAGCCTAGCCATGTCCTGCTGCGCCTGCTGCGCTCCTTCTGCAATGGCTGCGAGCAAAACCAGCAGCGGCGAGCCCGCGGTTAATACTTTGCTCTGCGGTTCGAGAAGCGATTCCAGTACGCCAACCGCCAGCCGGAACGCAAACATCTCCGCGTATGCCATGGAATAATTACCGGCGCATGACCCCGCCCCATAAAGCAAGTATTCCACCTCCTGGTTTGTGAGCGGATGCTGTTGAGGAGCCGAAAGCTCTTTGGAGGCTTTGACTTGACCGAAGGCATCTTTTTCAAGCCCTAATGTACGATAACTGAATTTGCTTACCGCAAATTCGTTGATATAAAAGTCATCCCTGATCTCCATAAGGGCCTGCTCAAGCTCAGTGACAAGCCTTAAAGCCGACAAACCGGCTTCATCGGGTGTTCGCAGATTGACGTCGGGAACCGGTGCGGCCGCGTTCGCGGCTTGATTCCATTCCAAATAGGATTGAACATACCCCGATCTTTCGCGCTCGGCCGGATTTCCTTGCAGCTCCTTGTAATATCCTTCATATGGATCCGTTCCGCTGATCAGACTGCAGCTTCCAAGGCCTCGCTGAATCTGATCCAGCACAGCTTGTGTTTTTGACCGCTGTTCCCGCTTGGCCGTCCGGTTTGCGCCGCTTATCCGTTGACGCTCCTCATGCCCCGGATTGTATCTGGAAAATACTTCATCCGCCTTCTGACGGAAACCATCCAGAGAAGACATGGTGGCGGCATATTTTTGCTGCGTGAACATCAACCCGTCCTGGATTTGGGCATGAACTCCGTAAAATTTGGAGACCGAGGCGCTAACGCCGGCTTCCTGTTCGTCCAAATCCTGCCGGTCGACAAGATGCACGTGTCCAAAGACCTTTTCGGCTTCCAATGCACCGCTGTCCTCCGCTTGAGAAGAAGCAAGCCGGGAGATTTCGGCGTTGAGCTCGTCGTTTGCCTTCTTGGCCAGACTCATCGCTTGGCCGTAAGCTTCATGCAATGAGCTTAATGCTTTCATATCTGCCGTGGATTTCAGTTTCAGCATAGCGAGTACTTCTGCATATCGGATAAGATCTTGCAGAAGCTGTTCGTACTCCATGACCTTTTGCACGGCCTCATCCAATTGCCGCTCAAGATTCACACGGGCTTGATTCAGCTGGGCTAAAGCCTCGGCAGTCACAGCTCCGGCCGAGACCATTGCAGCGATCGATGCATTCAAGCTTCGGATCTGCTCTTGAATGGTCTCCACCTGGGCTTTGGCGTTTTGGAGCGTAGACCGGACATTCTCGATCGTATGAATTCCGATACGCCCGCTGAGTTCGTTCAAATCACGCAAGTGCGTTTGATAGAACGGATGCATCTCCGTCGCCTTTTGACGGATATCGAGAAAGGCCTCCCAAGCCTCGTCCAGACGCAGGTCCCGTTCCTCCAACAGCTTCTCCACCCTAGCGGCATGCTCACCGAATCGGGAGGCTTGGCCCAATCCGGCGGCCACCCCGGTTTTCTTGAACTTGTCGGCCAGCTCCAGCCCATATATCATCGGAGCCCGGTATTTCATCTCCTCCAGTATTTGCTGTTTAAATATGCCGTGGTTGGAGAGAGCATACATGGGTGTGATCCGGGCGGAACCCGCTTCATACCGCTGATCGATAAACCGAAAGCGATCCGGCTCTGCTGCCTCGGACACATTGCCGGCAACGGTCCGTTCAAAGATCCGGTTTGCCCCATCGCCTCCGGAATGAAGCGAATAAAGCCCGTAAGTCTGCAGCGATTTGGAATATGCGGAGAGCGTAGAGCGGACTCCGGCCTTTACCGCATTCTCCGCTTCTTTATCCGCGCTTTTCCACCTCATCACATCGATCAACAGCCCGCACAATAAAAATATGGGAACAAGGACCGCAATCAAATAGATCGAGACGGCACCGCTCTGCTCCTTCCAAAGTCGGTTCCGGCTTCTCAGTTCACCCACCTCCCGATTCGTTTTATTCATGAATGACCACGACGATCCCGTTTCGCTCCAGTTCACGCAGCAAGCCAGGCGATAATTTTACCTTGTCTTGTTTGGATGGCTTAAAAAAATGCCAGACGACCCCCTTCACTTCCGTCCCTTTCTTGAGCAGCTCGGCATCTTTGACCATTTGAACCTCGCGTAAATTTTTTTCATTAAAGGTATAGTAGGCTTGATGGGCCACCCCTCCGGCATCCAACGCGTCAATCTTTCGCATGGTTCCCGGATTAACCTCTATCTCCTTTTCTGTGCCGCTGACGAGCAGACGCAAATATTGAGCTGCCTTCTTTTCATTATCGATCAGGGGCTTTTCCTTAACGGAGGTTTTAGGTTCAACCATCGCCGCGAGCGCATCTTTAGGCTTGATTCTGCCTTGAATTTCTCCAATAAACGTTCGTGTCAGATCGGTTAGGCGGATCGTCTCCGCCGGATCGACCACATAGGATTTAGAGGCTCCGCTGACGTTAGCCCTGCCCCACAGCCTTTGCGCAAAGTCCGGAAGGTGCATTGGCTTATGAAGCGCCGCCCGGACAAAACGCAGCACGCCAAAATTTTCGTACCCCAGCTCTCCCTGAGCTTCATCAGCTGCAATGGTACTCGCTGCTCTTACCAGTTTCGCTTGTGGTCCGCTATCTGCGGAAGCGTTGTTTGGAGTCAGAGGAAGTTTGACGGATGCCGACGGCATCGGCAGCAAAAAACTGAACATATGAGAAACGTTATCGTTCGTAAGCCGCCAATACAAACCGTCGTTGTCTCCCGCCTTCACCGCGCCTGTGAGCGGATCCTTTTTGCTGTTATCCCAAATATAGGCCGCACGTTCGGATGCCATGGCTGTCGTATACTGCAGCGAAGCCTGGTGATAGCTAAAGAGCGCCAGAAATAAGAGCAGCACCGTGGCCAGGAAAACGGCCGGCAGCGCAAGCGACGCCTCCAACATGATTTGACCTGCCGGGTCCCTGAGAAAGCGATGGATTCGTTTCATCATCAGAGCACCTAATTTTGTGAAGCAGGAGGATTGATTCTGACTTTATCCGATTCATAATTGTTTTGGTTATCGATAATTTCTTGGTTTGCTGATTTAAATAAACCATCGATCCATTCAATAATCCACTTCCGAAACGCAATCGCAATGATAATCAATACGGCGACAATCAACAAAATTTCCAGTGTGCCGAGACCGTCCTCCTCTTCCCACAATGGTTTCCAACCTATCGGCCAATTGTTCATCCTTCACCCTCCTCTTCTCGTCTATACACGTTTTGTTATTTATCAGTTCATCATCAGCATGGCCGGAGCCGCCACAATGACCATGACGACAAAGAAAATCAACACCATCGGAAATACCAGTTTCGACGAACCCTCCTCTCCCAGCGTACGGGCCAGCGCTTTCCGCTTATCCCATAAAGTGATGGACAGCTCTTGAAGCGACATCACAAGTTCATCGCCGCCCCTCTTGTGATTCATAAGCAGCGCAGTCGTAAACAGGGAGGTTTCCTGCATGGCGCAGCGTTTGCTGAACTCTTCCATCACCTTGGAAAAAGAACCGTTCATTTTCAAAGCTTGGACGGCCGCCGCAAGTTCCGTCAGCAGTGGACTTCCCCTGTGTTCCTTGCCTTCCACCGAACGGATTAAGGCTTGAGGCACCGTTTCACCGGCACTGACCAGCAGCAAGATACGGTTGAGCACCTCGGGCAGTTCGATCAGCATCTGCCGCTTTCGCTTCTGACATTGATTTGAAATTTGCTTGTACATTACAAATGGAATAAAAGCGGCCAACAGCAAACCGTACAGAAGCATTTCGGCTTGGCCGCCTGCCGCCCATCCCAGGAGTGTACTCAAGCACAGCGCACCATAGGAATACACGATGGCCTGAGCTGCAAACCGTTTGGTTTCGATCAATGCCTTTTTGGCTCCGTGCAATTGAATCATGATCAAATGCACTTGCCCGAGCGGCTCGGTTAACCGGTCTGCCAGTCTTGTCCGGTCCATGACCCAAAGACCTGCGGGCAAGATTCGGCTGAGCGCATCCAACGGTTTCGTCCCCCGATGCTCATACACCCACGAACTGTACTGCGGACGTGCCATATATAACGCAGCGAAAGCAGCGGTCAGCTCCAGCACAAACAGGACAGCTATCCACACCTCAACTCACACCTTTATGTCCATTATTTTTTGCGCCAGCACATAACAGCCAAAAAGCACCGCGAGCGCACAGCTCATGATCAGTAATCCTCCACCCTGGTAAAGCGGCTCCATATAATCCGGAGTCGTCCAGGCCAGCGTTGCGATAATAGCCACCGGAGCAACGGAGAGTACTTTGGATTCGAATTTTTTTTGTGCCAGCATGACTTGAATATCCTGTTCGATATCCAGCTTTTCCTGAATCAATACGGATGTGCGGCGAACGACTTGAACCAAGCTTCCTCCGGTTCTTTTACAAGTGACGAACACTTCCGCAAACCTGTCGATTTCCTCAATATGGGCCCGTCCGCTGAACCCTGTTAAGCAGCTTTCAACCGTTTCCCCGTTTTCCATGCGCCTTTGCATGATCTCCAGCTCTTGGATGATCATGGCTTTGGAATCGGGATAAAGCAGCCTTAAGTCGCTTAACGCTTCCATCAATGCCGATTCCACCGACCGGCCTGCGCTTAATGCCGATGCGAGCGCCGCCAGCATTTGTTTGAACTGCAGCTTTAACTGCGCTTTTCTTTTGACGATCAACTGCTTTCGGCGAATCGACGGATAGCCCAGACCGACAGCTCCGAATAATGCGGCTGCGACCGGATGCTTATAGAAAATGTAAGCAATGGCTGCCATCACCGCAGCCCCCCATAAGGCGGCGATCGTTATCTGACCTGGACTCATAACGTATTCGTCATAATCTTGAAGTGTTGAATTCGCCGGGGGCCGATGCCCCCGAACAAAAGGAATCGGCACTTGAAGCTTTGAACGCCCTGGCGTTGCCTTGAACATGGCCATCGATTCTCCTTTTCTGAAGCTCATCTTTTTTTAACCCAAGCCTGCCATCCGAAGCTTCCATGTTCGCATCAGCGGATTTCCCGTCGGCTTGAGTTCACCCAGCACCATCCCCTCCGGCGTTTCTCCTGTTTCCTCGAACAGGTACAATGGATTCAGCATCACCTCCCCATCATCCATTCCCACCACTTCACTGATTTCGGTCACCCGCCGGGAACGGTCCCGCAGCCTCTGCAAATGCACCATCACATCAATCGCCGAGGAGATTTGCTTTCGTACCACGCCCACGGGCAAGCTCGCCCCGCTAAGCACCATCGTCTCCAGCCTGCTGAGCATGTCCTTGACCGAGTTGGCGTGACCGGTAGACAAGCTCCCATCATGACCGGTGTTCATCGCCTGCAGCATATCCAGCGCCTCCGCTCCCCGCACCTCTCCGACAATGATGCGATTGGGCCTCATCCGCAGCGATGTACGGATCAAATCGCGGATGGTAATCTCTCCTTTTCCGTCCGTATTGGCGTTGCGCGTTTCCAGTCTGACCAAATTCGGTATACCGAGAATCTGCAGCTCCGCCGAATCCTCAATGGTGATGATCCGTTCGTCCGCCGGGATAAACTGCGCCAGCGCATTCAAAAATGTGGTCTTTCCCGACCCGGTCCCGCCGCCGATAAACAGGTTATATTTAGCCTTCACGAGCCGGATCAAGTCCTCGGCAGCTTCCTGGGATACCGCTTGTCGTGCGGTTAAATCCCGGATCGTCATCGGACGCTCCGGAAATTTGCGGATCGTCATGGCCGGGCCCTGAAGCGCAATCGGCGGAAGCACAATATTGACCCGGGAGCCGTCCCGCAGCCGGGCATCTACCATCGGGCTCGATTCGTTCACTAACCGGTTCACCCGGCCGACGATCGCCTGAATGGTATCCTCCAGCTTCTCACGGCTGTCGAAACGGATATCCGTCGCGATCACTTGCCCGTCTTTTTCAATAAAGATTTGATCATGGGAATTGACCATAATTTCCGATATGGTTCTGTCATCCACCAGCGGCTGCAGTACATCCAAGCCCCGAAAAGAGTAAAACAGCTCCGAAACGACCTGCCGTTTCTGCCCAGCGGTCAGAAACGATTCTTTTGAATCCGCAAACACATGCTGTTCGATCGTTTCAACCAACTGCTCATCCGATAATGTGTTTCCGTAATCCATGCTCTCTTGAATTTTTTTGAGTAATTTCTGTTTCCTTTCCGCTGCGTTCATCCGGCCCGGCTTCTCCTTTCTCGCGCAATAATTCCTGGACCATAGAAGCTGTGAAGGCGGCTGAAACCATCCGCTCTACATGAGCCACCGCTTTCCACTCCGGCACATAAGGAAGCTCTCCCTGAAGGGTTATTCCGTACTTTGAAAAATCATTGAGCGCATGTCCGGTACTTTTATTGAGCCAGAAGGCGATTTTATCTATCGAGAGCATATCCTTATGAATCTCCTCCCCCTTCCAGCTTGCAAAAAGCTCCGCCGTCTTTTGCAAATGAATGCAGTCGTCAAGCACCAGCCAAAAAATATGATCCGCTTCTTGCAAGCCCTTGAGCGTGACTGGACTGGGGAAGGAATCCAAATCCAAAATGATCCAGTCGTATATACCCGATGCCGCCGCCCCTTGCAGAATGCGCTGCAGATCGGCGCTTTCCATCTCTACCATTTCTTTAGGGTGTGATGATGGCGGTACATAGTCGAACTTCAACTCCGGATGCCTGCGCTTTAACTGCTCCATTTTGGCTGCGAGGATGTCCGGATTCGTTTTGGCATAATATAGCATCTGCGAGAAAGTCTCCGACTCCCCGTCGCGATCTTCCGCAAACCAGGCTTTGGACGGAAGCCGTTCCAGCGGTAAGCACAATACCTTCTCCCCATGGAAGGCGAGTTGACGGGCCAGATGGACAGCCGTAACGGTCTTCCCGCTCCCGCCGACAGCGGAGTATACCGCTAAGGTCCTTGCGCCCCTTCTGCCGCGCAGCGGAGCGTCCTTGCGATATTCGTTATAATGAACGGCAACCCCCGACAGCAGATGATTCAGCGGCTGAAATTTAAACAGCACCGGATATTCAAGCAGCCCGCCCGCTCTCATTGAATCGCTGATCAGGACGATGCATCCCGTTTTGACGCGATAAGCCGAATCCGGCAAAGGCATCCAGGATTCATGGACCATCATAATAAACGGCTCTCTGGTTTCTTCCACAAAGCGAAAGCCCTCTTCCGCAGCGGTAAATACGCGTAGGCTGAAGCGTTCCGCATATTCCGAGGAACGAATATAGGCCGACAGCATATCGGCAAAATACGCGTCGTCATCGAGCAGCACCAGCAGCATTTTTGCCAAGCAGCATCACTCCCTTTCCTGTTTAGCGCCGAAAAAAGGCAACAAAAAAAGCACACGCCGCCAAGGTTCCCATCAACCTTGAAACAGCGGTGCTTCCGCTTGATATCATGAAATTAATCGTATTATATCCCTAATATTTGGAAAATGCAAGAGGAAATTGAGATAAAATATCGCTATTGGCCATGTTTATGAAATGGGCTCATCCTCACGTCTCCCAATTCCCTCCCCGACCGTCGGCTGCTAAGCTGAAATTCAAAAAAGCACACGCCGCCAAGGTTCCCTCGAACCTTGAAACAGCGGTGCTTCCGCTTAAATAATGAATTTGATATATCATCAATCTAATATCCCGCGAACCATCAGCGGGTTTTCACCAAAAACAAGGTAAGCTCTTCGCGGTTATGAAAAAGCTGCTTCGCTTTTTGCAGCTCCAGCTCGGGAGACAGATCTTGAATGACCTCGCGGATCGATTGAAATGCTTTTTTGTTCATCAGCTTCACGGTAATAATGGCCGTTCCGCCCGTCTTCAAAGCGTAAAGCAACCCGCGGACCAGCTTGGCCATCTGCCGGTGACTCCAGCTCATATCGCAAACCAGCAGATCGAAGGCGTCTGCCGCAAACACCACTTCATCCGCTTTTTTGGCATGATACGTAAGGTTCGGATGACTCAAAAGCCCGGCATCCAGCTTGGCCGGATCTACCGCCGTCACCTTCAGCCCCCGCTCCAGCAGCAAGGAAGTCCACCCGCCCGGCGCCGCCCCGATATCAAGCGCGGACCGGTACTGCGTAAAATCAAGGCCAAACGCCTGCTCCGCTTCCAGCAGCTTGAATTTGGCCCGGGATACCTGCCCATCTTCCCTGCGGAAGCGAACGGCTCCGCCGGACCAATCCGATAAGTTCTCTTCCGGACGCGACATGCCGTAATAAACGGTATCTTTTGTCAAAAAGAGCGACAAAATGAAGTCCGCTCCTTTGACCACGGGCTCCGCGGTATAATCAGATGAAAGCCTCTCATCCACTGCGGTCTTGACAACGGAAGAGGAAATGTCCGGTGCGGCATCCTCCGTTTTGCGGACCTGCACCGCAATCTTACTGCCGGTGTACGGAGGAGATGCAGACAGCCGTTCGACAACAAAGCCCATGAGCGAGTCCATGGAACCGTTCCATGACGTTCGTGCGTCAACAGGCTGCATATGCCTTAAAAAAACCGGTTCATTGCCCGTGATCCTGCGAATCGCTTCTTCCCTATCCGTTTCGGCTGCGAACAGAAAGACTTCCCCGGGAACGATCCATTCGGACTTTACCGATCCCAGCAGCCGACGCAGCTCTTCCTGCGCCTGCTGAGCAAATCCCCTGTTGGCAGTTCCGATAAAAACGCCTGCGTTCATCATAGTACCCGAATCCAGGGCCGGTCCCCGGACCAATCGATGCGGATCGGAACCTGAAACGCCTTATATAAATTGTCTTCCGTAAGCACCTCTCGCTTTAAGCCGGAAGCAATCAGCTGCCCTTGCTCAATCAGCGCCACATGAGTGAACATCGGAACAATTTCCTCAATATGGTGCGTCACGTAAATGACCGTCATCTGCTGCTCACCAAGCTCATTGATGTTTTCCAGCAGCCTTTCACGCTCAAAAAGATCAAGCCCGGAACAAGGCTCATCCATAATGAGGATCGATGGCCGTGTCATCAGCGATCTGGCTAGCATCACTTTTTTGCGCTCTCCCTGCGAAAGCGTACCCAGCGGTTGATCCGCAAGGTGGCGCAACTTGACGTCACTCAGCATGTGGAGCGCCTTTTCTTTGGCCTGCACAGGTATTTCCTCATAGAACCGCAGGAATCCGAATTCTCCGGTGGCGACCACCTCCCAAACGGAATCTGCAGGGTTCAGCTTTTCATAAAGCGATTGGCTGATGTACCCGATTTGTTTCCGTACCTCGCGCACGTCGCATTGTCCATATGTATTTCCGAGAACCTGTACTTTGCCTCTGCTCGGAAATTCATATCCGTTCATCATCTCCAGCAGCGTCGTTTTTCCCGAACCGTTCCTTCCGAGAATGACCCAATGCTCTCCGGCTTGGATCTCCAGCTGAACTCCCGATAAAATATGCCTGTCTTCCCGGATAAAATGAATTTGCTGTAACGATAAGACCTGTGACACCAGTGACCACAACCTATTCTTTGACGTTTTGGGCAATCTCCTCAAGCAGCGCATGCGGCATGGGGCCATTCACCACAAGGACATGCTCGGGCTTGCTCGCATATAAAGCTTGAAACATATGTTGCCTTCCCGAATCGCTGGATGTGTGTAAATAAATGCGTTTCGGGTAACGGTTTGAAGCAACGATGCCTCTGACGACATCCATCCCGTTAGGCTTGCCCCATCCAAGGTCGTAATCGAACGAAAGCACATCCACCTCGCATTCCTGCAACAGAAGAAGGCATTCTTCCGCACTGCGTGCATGCAGGAATCCCTTCGGACAAGTCCGATAATCGTCCAAATAAACATGAATCACCCTTCGCTCAGCTCCTTGACATAACGGATTTCCCCGGCATGCGTCGTCCCTCGCATCAAAGGCGTTTCCAGGACAACCGGAAGATTCATGCTCTTGAGGCGTTGGGAACGCAGCAGCGGAAGAAAAAGCGCTTCACCCATTTGGCCTTTGCCGATCATGGCATGCCTGTCTTTGCATGCGCCGCGCGCATATACGGAATCGTTCAGATGGATGGCGCGAAGATGCGGCAAATAGCCAACGGCCTCGGCATGTCGTTCCCACTCCGGCCAACCCGCCGGGAGCGCCGGGAACAATTTGGAGGCAAAGGCATGGCACGTATCGAAGCAAAAACCGATCAGCTCGGGCCTCCGGCATAATCCCCGAATCTGTACAAGCTCTTCCAGGGTTGTCCCCATCAACGAACCTTCCCCCGCTTGATTCTCGATCAGCAGCAAGGCGCGACCCGGATATCCCGCAAGCACCTCATTAATACATTCTATAATATTTTTATAGCCTTGTAACGGGTCCTTGCCTTTGTATTTGCCAAAATGAACAACGACGCCTACCGAACCGCATGCATCCGCAATTTCGAGATCGTTGCGAAGAGAAGCGATCGTCGCCTGCCGCAGCTCGCCCTCGTCTACTGCAAGGTTGGTTGGATAGGGCGTATGAGCGATGGTGAGAATGCCATGCTCGCGGCAGTACCGCTCGCAGCTCTCCGCGTCACTGCGATTGTATGCCTTCACCATCAGGCTGCGCGGGTTTTTGGGGAAATATTGAAATGACTGCGCGCCCAACAGGACCGCCGTCCTGGCCGCTTCCAGGTAACCCTTCCGAATACTGATATGGCAGCCGAACCTCATGTCCTCTCCCCCTTACCGCTGGCAGCCCAGGCAGCAAAAGGATTTCTTAGAGGAGACATCCTGCCTCACGATAGGACGTCCGCAGCGTACGCACGGCTCCCCCTCACGGTCATATACGCGGCATCGGCTGTCGAAGCCTCCAGATAACGTATCTCCCGTAAAAAGCGGCATTTCCATATACCCGCCATAATGCGTCGCCTCGATCAGCACTTCTCTCATGGACCGGTACAGCCGGCCAAACTCCAGAGAGGTTAAATCGAACGGACGTCTTGAAGGCAGCAGTCCGGCATGAAAGCAAATTTCATCACTGTAGCAGTTTCCGATACCCGCCAACAAGCTTTGATCCGCCAGATTGCTTTTGAGTGTGCCTCTCTTCACTCGCAGCCGTTCTTCAAACCTCTCCGCGGTAAAGCCGGGATCGAGCGGTTCCGGCCCGAGCTTTTCCATAAGGGCGGAAGCTTCCTCGGCCTCATAAAGATGCAAATATCCCAGGCGGAGTCCTATGCAAAACAAATGCCGGTCTCCAAAATCGATCCGCACCTGAACGGTTCGCTCAGGCGCTTCTTCCATCGTGCCATAAAATATCATGCCCCCCAGCATCAAATGGAGCACCAGGACTTTGCCTGAGGTCAAAGGAAACAGCAGATGCTTGGCTCTGCGATCCACCGTCCGGACCGCTTGGCCTGTCAGTTCGCGTTCAAACCGCAGCGGAGATACGTTGATCGACTTTTCGCGTCCAATCTCCGTGCCGGTAATCGTCCGTCCTGCGATTCGTCCGTTCAGCAGGATGCGGTAATTTTCCATTTCAGGCAGCTCCGGCAACGACTTCACCTTCCTCAACTTTTCGATCTTTCACTAGATTTCCAAGAGGAAGGGAAATTATACCTTAAAGAGGCATCGACAACTGCTCGAATCCGGGGGCGGGCTGCCGTTTTCTTGATGGCTTCGTCACGGAAGGAGACCAAACGGAAGTGGTGGATGAAGCCGACTTTCTTTTCAGCCGTTCAATCCTTTTTTCCAGTTCTGCCGCTTCGTTCCCCGCCTCCTTCGACCCAGCTTCCCGTCTCACGGCTCCCGTCCGGTTTCCGCTGCGCTTTAGCGCGCCTTGGCGCCATACGAGATCGAGTGCCAGCTGAGCGTACTCCAAAGCCGGCTTCCACTCCTTGGCTTTATGTTCGTAATACATAGACAGCTCTATATAAGGCTCCAAGGATGCGGTTCGGCTTCCGCCCTTGCAGGCGATATAATGCTTCCAAAGCAGGCATGCCTCAGACAGCATACGCCGCCGCTTGAAAAATTGAGCCAGAGGCAGCAGGCAAGCATCCACTTCGCCTGTTTCTCTTTGGGCAATGTCTGATAGAAGTTCCTCCGCTAACGCGCTCAAAGCCTCGTCGGCCTGCGCCCTCATCCCGATTTTATCCAGCCACAGCCCGAGCCGGAACCACTCTTCCCTGCCGAATTCACGGGCATGCATCCAATCCAGCTTTCCGCTCAGCAAGGCGGCAAAATGCACGGCCAACCCGGCCAACGATAGAACGTCCAGCTCGTTGTGAACAAATACGCCCTTTAAAATCTCAGGGTCCCGCTCTGCCAAATATTGAAAATAAAGCGCCGGCGCCAGCGATCCCGGGACATCGTTGTCCCGGTACACGCCCAGCCGCTCCTCCTCGATATGGCCTAATCGGCAGGACGGCAGCGTATGCTTCCATAAGCTTCGGGACGGATACAAAAAATCGATATGCCCTGCGGGCTCCGCCTGCAGCGGCATCCGGTTCATAATGTACCGGTTCTTGACGATGGGCCAGTCAAACGATTTGCCGTTATAAGAAATAAGCACCGGACGGCTTTTCAGCTTGTTTTGAAGGTAACCAAGCATGGCCGCTTCTTCCCCGGGATGCCGGATCAGCATTTGCTCGACCGTGAAACGGTCCCCTTCATAGAACCCGATCCCGATCATGAAAGGGACATTGCCGGCGCCATGGCCCAGACCGGTCGTTTCCGTATCCATGAAAAGAAGGCGTTCGTGCGGCATGCCCGACGTTTCGGCAGAACCGGTCCCCGGTTCTTTGGCAGCCAGCAAACGCCAAAGCTCATCCCCGCTGTTTGCCAAATCTCCCAGCCGGCTCCCGCCGTGCCGGTATTCGGCCTCATAGGTATTCCGGCGCAGCACGAAATCGCCCCATTCGCTTTGTTCCATGACCGCGCCAACCGCACTCCACTCGTCCGTAGAAGGATTTTCGCTTGGAGTGACCGGCACGGCCGTCTCCTCAGGCCGCTTATGCCGCAACAGCCTTTCCCTGAGCGAGCTCATCCCGCTCCCTCCAGTCGACGCAGCAAGCCAAGCGACAACTGCTTCCCGGTCATCCCCACTTCCTCGATCGGACCGACACAAGCCGGGCAGCCGCTAAGGCAGCCGCATGAAGAAATAAGCCGCTGCGCTTCGGCAAGCAGCTTACCATGCACTTCGTAGAGCCGTTCACTGAGACCTACACCGCCCGGATACCGATCATAGAAGAAGATCGTCGGCTGCTTGTTATGCACGGCTTTTACCTGCGGGACGACGCGGATATCCTGCGGGTCGCACATCAAATACAGCGGAGCGATATGCACCAGGACGTTGGACAGCCCGAGAAGCGCAAACTGCATATCGTTCGCCGTCATCCCGGAAGCCGCTTCTTCATCAAATGTGAACCAGTAGGAGCTGGTGTGCAGTTCTTCCTCAGGCAGATGAATCGGTCCAGATCCAATGTTTTCATGAGTCCCCAGCTTGATTTTTTTGAAAATCGTCGCTTTTGCGTTTACCGTCACTTCTCCATACTGCCTCAGCAGTCCCCTCTCGGCCGCTTCCCGATGAACGTGCAGCACCTTCAACTGAACCGCCAGATTGGCGTCCGTAAAGTAATCGACGTTCACTTCGCGGACATACGCTTTCTTCTCTTCATAATCCAGCTTCTCCACTTGAAACTGCACGCCCTCGTGAATATAGATCGCTTCTTCATGGATCAGCGTTGGCGCGCTGAACCTGTCTACCTCGCCGAGAACACGCGCACCGTTGGTCATATCGATGATAATAAAATTTTCCTGCGCGGCGGAGCGCAAGCTGATATCGTGCGCCGGAAACGACTGCTCCATCCAATGCCAACGGTTCTTTACCCGGTGCAGTATCCGCTCCTCCGTCAAAAACTCCAAAATGTCCTTAAGCGATTCGTCCCCGAACTTCTCATTCTCCTCGAAGGGAAGCTCATATGCGGCGCACTTCACATGATCCACCAGGATGATAAGGTTGTCCGGACTGATCCGCGCCTGCTCCGGCGGGCGTTCAAAGAAATACTGGGGGTTTTGGATCATGTATTGATCCAGCGGATTGCTGCTCGCCACAAGAAACGTAATCGAGCTCTCCTGTCTGCGGCCGGCGCGGCCCGACTGCTGCCATGTGCTGGCAATCGTTCCCGGATATCCGTTTAATACGCACGCCTGAAGCTGCCCGATATCGATGCCGAGCTCGAGCGCGTTCGTGCTCACAACACCGCGGATTTCCCCGCTGCGCAGCCCCCGCTCGATCTCGCGCCTCAGCTTGGGCAAATAGCCGCCGCGGTAGCCGCGTATCGATTTGGCGCCCAACTCGTGGGCGACAAGCTCCTGCAGATATGTAAGAAGGATCTCCACCCGCACGCGGCTGCGCGCAAACACAATCGTCTGAATACCCTGCTTCAGCAGCAGGCCGGCAAGCTTTCGCGTCTCCAGCACGCTGCTCTTGCGGATGCCCAGCTGCTCGTTGACGACGGGCGGGTTATAAAACACAAAGTGCTTTTCTCCCGATGGCGCCCCATTGTCATCCACCAGCGCCACTGGTTCGCCAATCAGGCGTTCCGCATGCTCCTTCGGGTTATCGACCGTTGCGGAAGCGCAGATAAACTGCGGATTGGAGCCATAAAAACGGCAGATTCGCTTCAATCTCCGGATGACATTGGCGACATGGCTGCCGAATACTCCCCGGTAGGAGTGAACTTCGTCAATCACGATAAATCGGATATTTTCAAACAGCTTCACCCATTTGGTATGGTGAGGAAGTATTGCGGAATGGAGCATATCCGGATTCGTCACTACGATATGTCCGGCGTTGCGGATCGCCTGGCGCACGGCGGGCGGCGTATCCCCATCGTACGTGTGCGTCTTAATATCCGCTCCCATAACATTCGCAAGCTCCTGCAGCTCGGCAACCTGATCCTGGGCCAGCGCTTTGGTCGGAAACAAATAGAGCGCCCGCGCGCTCTCATCCTTCAATATTTCCTGCAGCACAGGAAGGTTGTAGCAAAGCGTCTTTCCGGATGCCGTAGGCGTCACCGTAACGACGTTCCGTCCGGCGCTCACTTCACGGAAGGAGTAGGCTTGGTGCGTATACAGCTTTTCGATTCCTCTTGTCTCAAGCGCTTCTCGCAGAAGCGGATTTAACTCGTCAGGGAACGGCTCGTACCGCCCTTCCCGAGGCGGAATCGTATGCCAGTGCGTCACCTGAGACATCAGCTCAGGCGTCGCCTTGATCAAATCTATCAATTCATTTATGGAAGCAACCTTTCCGGTCAATGGGTTCATCTTTTCGCCTCCTTTTGACGGCAGCGTTACTACCATTATATAGAATACATGTTCGTATTACAATTCCTTTTTGCATTTGATCTGCCAAAAGACCTTTTAGCAATGACATATGCCGGCGGATTTCACAGCCTTAATAATATTTAACATCATAAAATATTTATATGATAAGATTTTTGAAAGGATTAGCCCAGACGTCACCCTATGGCAGTCTTTATCGTGATCCTTGCCGCACGGCCTATTTTTCCCTGAAATAAAAATATAACCCGAGCCGATGGGTTTCGGTTCAGGTCTTTTTTACTTAAACGCGAAAGATGTTGAATATTACCCTTGCCGGCACCCATGGCCGCGCAGGATTGTGTCACTTCCTGCGCTTTCCCGGGCAATTAGGAAAACCCTTAGAGCAAATCAGAGGAATCATCGTAATCGTAACGAAGCCTGTCTTGAGAAGCCGTCGTCTGTAAAGGGGGCGATACCATAGCTGCTGCCGCATTCGTTTTGAGCTTGTCCAGCACTTCATGAAATTTCCATGCCTCTGATTCTTCGCCCTGCGAACGAATTGCGATTTGCAGAGCCTGTTCTATGACGGCGATATCCTGACTTGTGAAAGCCATACCGCAATCCCTCCTCCACATTTTTACTGAGACTATTCTTGCCCAATCCCCTGTTCTTCATACTTTTTTGTGAATCTAAACCTCTTCTTCTCCCTTGGTTCCGGAACGCATTCGTCTATTTGAACCAAATATATATCGGGACGAAAAGTACGCTGGTGATAATCGCTGTTACTCCCATGGCAAACCCACTAATGCTTCCTGCCAGCTCCGAGTCCCGGATCATCCGGGCTGTACCGATACCGTGGGCGGCGGTACCGATGGCCGTGCCGAGTGAAATATCCTCTCTTACCCCGGCCAAACGCAGCAAAGCCGGTCCGAGCAAACTTCCGATCAGTCCCGTTAACACCGTCATTGCCGCCGTGAGCTCGGGTATGCCCCCTGCTTGTCGTGCAATTTCCATAGCTACCGGGGAAGTCACGGACTTGGGCATCATCGTGATCAGCAGCTCGCGGCTGCCTCCCAAGCTCCAGACTAGCCCGGCCGACATCATCAGCGCACTTACTGAGCCTACGGTAACGCCAGTGATGATAGGCAAAAAGTTCCGTCCAATTCGCTGGGCGTTCTTGTAAAGAGGGACACCCAGCGCGACTGTAGCCGGTCCGAGCAGGAAAACGATGTAGTCCCCGCCCTTTTTATAGGCTTCATAAGGGATCCGCATCAACATCAGCACCGCAATGATCAGGATAGACGAGATAAGAAGCGGATGCAGCCCTTTCCACTTTTGCTGGCACTTTAAAGCTACGGCATAAGCGATCACCGTTAACGAAATGCCGAATAACGGCTCGGCGCTAAGCTCTTGAACGGTCATAACGGCGTTCTCCTTCTTTCATCTTCCTGCCGCTCATCAGCTTCACCGTCCAACCGGTGAAAAGCAGCACGCCGAACGTACTCATGAACAGACTGATCACGATCGTCAGCGCCTGCTCCCCGATCAAGGAGAAAAACACCATCGTTCCAGCCACAATCGGCGCAAATAACAGGAGCATATGCCGAATCAGGAACTGGCTTGCCTCTTCCACCCATGACACCTTAACGATTTTCAGAAATAAGCTGAGCGTAAATAGAATCAAGCCAATAACATTGGCGGGTAAAGGCACTCCGAACCCTTCATGAAGTACCGTTCCCAGCATATAAAAAACAAGTAATATGGCAAATCCCATCATAATTTTCGTACTCCTTCCAATGATGGCCGTATACCGGACTCGCCGTATGCATAATTTGCCCTTTCGGGTGGTATCGTAAAATTGGCGCAATGCCACTAACGTATTGACACTAACCAAAACGGGAGTTGAATCATCATGGCCAAGCCGGACAATCGTGCGGACAACGTAGAACACCTGCAAAAAAACATTAATCACACCATCGAAAACATTGAAGAGGCTGAAGCCTATTTGGACGAGCATGCCGAGGAAATCAGCCCGGAGGAACAGCAGCAGATCGAATCCAAAAATGACCGCCGCCGTGAAAGCTTAGCCGCGTTCCGTTCCGAAATCAAAGACGAAGCAAACGAACAGAACGAAGAGTAAACCGCATAAATACCTCCTCCCCCTTCAAAGGGGAGGAGGTTATTAGCTTTGCGGCTATGCATTCGTTGATCTCCGCGATACAGGGATTTCAAAACGAAAATGATCATAGGCCAGGTACGTCTCCTCATGGACAGTACGAGCCTCCGCCGTTAATTGTTCCGCCAGCTCACCTTGATAACGCGAACTAATGTGCGTCAAAATTAACGTTTTCGCACCGGCCTCCCGGGCTGTACGTGCGGCGTCGATCGCCGTCGAATGATCATATTTTACAGCCATCTCTTTTCTCTGCTCCGCAAATGTCGCTTCATGGACAAGCACATCCGCAGCCTCTGCAAGCTTCACCGCATGAGTGCACGGCTGGGTATCGCCCAATATCGTCACCGTGCGGCCGGGAATGGATGGACCGATAAACTCCTGTGCATACAGCACCTTGCCATCCGGCAGTTCGATGTTTTCTCCGTTCTTGATTTTGCCGAACAGTGGTCCCGAGGAAAGTCCAAGCTCCTTCAAACGGGCTGCATCCAGCTTTCCTTTTTGCGGTTTTTCGGTTATGCGATAACCATAGCTGTCAATGCGGTGCACCAGAGGGGCCGCCGTAACGGTCAGCTGCTCGTCTTCAAATACAAGGAACGGCTCCGATTCTTTAAATTCTACGATGTCGATCTCATAACTCAGATGGGAATCGCTCACACGAAGCGCCGTTTCAATGAATTCTTTAATTCCCTTTGGACCGTAAATGGTAAAGGGACTCTCTCCCCCTTGGTAGGATCGGCTTGACATCAAACCGGGAATACCATAGATGTGATCTCCGTGCAGATGGGTAATAAACAGCTTTTCCAGCTTGCTGATTTTGACCGGAGCCCTGAGCACCTGATGCTGCGTTCCTTCCCCGCAATCGAACATCCAATAAACGTTTCTCTCCGCCAGCAGATTCAGCATCACGGAGGTAACATTACGTTCCTTGGAAGGCATTCCGGCACCCGTTCCCAGAAAATAAAGTTCCAATATCCATCGACTCCCGTTTCGTTAAAGTCCAATCAGTGAAAAGAGTGGAGCGTTCACGCTCCACCCTGTATAGCATACCCCAAATCGGCTTTAGGCGTTAAAATATCTGGCATCGGGATGTGCAAATACGATGGCGGATACGGAAGCCTCTGGCTCCATCATGCTGCCTTCCGTCAGATGAACGCCGATATCCTCAGGGTGCATCAATGCGAAAAGCTGCTGCTGATCATCCAGGTTCGGACATGCGGGGTAACCGAACGAAAACCGCTGCCCGCGGTATTTGGCTCCGAACCTCTCCTGCATGGTCATCTCCGCCGGATCCGGGAAGCCCCATACGTCGCGCATCATTTGATGGATGCGCTCGGCGAATGCTTCCGCCGTTTCAAGAGCGGCCGCCTGCAATGCGTGAGAACGCAGATAATCGCCTTTCTCACGCCACTCAGCCGCCAATTCGCTGATCCCATGGCCGGCTGTGACGACAAGGAAACCGACATAATCCATCTCGCCGCTTTCTACCGGCTTTAAGAAATCGGCCAGACAGAGATAAGGCTCTTTTTGCTGCCGCGGAAAACTAAATTTCTGCAGCACCTTGGTATGATCTTCCGGGTCGTAAACCAGCACATCGTCGCCATCGGCCTGAGCCGGGAAGAAGCGATACATACCGTGGGCTTTAATAATGCCTTCACGCTGCGCTTCGAATAAAATCTGATCTACCGTTTCCTTCAACTGAACAGCTTTCGGGTCCTTCTCGGCCAGCAATCGATCGACTTTACCTTTCAGCCCCAAATGGTGTCCAAGCAGCATCTGCATGTTGATATAAGGCATCAAATGACTGATCGGATAATCGCGCAGCACGCGGCGTTCCAAATCCGGCGGCTGCTGTACCGGCACCGTCCGGTCTAACGTAGATACCTTCACCCGTGTCAGCTCAGGCATTTGCTCTTCCTTACGCCCGGATTCCTTCACATCCGACTCCATGCTTTCTCTCAGCTCACGAATCAATTGCTGCTTTTGTTCCGGGTCGCTGAGCTTGTTCGCGATTTCCAAGCCATCCATCGCGTCTTTGGCATAAAGGACAAGGCCGTCATATTCCGGAGCAATCCGTGTCTTGGTAAACTTCCGTGTTAATGCGGCTCCGCCTACAAGAATAGGAACATCAATTCCCGCATTCTTCAAGTCTTGAGCGGTAACGATCATTTGCTGTGCCGATTTGACAAGCAGTCCCGACAGACCGATCGCATCCGCCTTCTCTTTGCGGTACGCTTCAATCAACTGCTCGGGCGGAACTTTGATGCCCAAGTTGATAATTTTATATCCGTTATTGGACAAAATGATTTCGACGAGGTTTTTACCAATGTCATGTACATCGCCCTTCACCGTTGCCAAGATGATTTTTCCTTTGACGGCGCTCTCCGTCTTTTCCATGAACTGCTCCAAATGCGAAACCGATGCCTTCATCACTTCAGCACTCTGCAGTACCTCGGCTACGATGAGCTCGTTGTTATTGAAAAGCCGTCCGACTTCCTCCATCCCTTTCATCAGAGGACCGTTAATGATCTCAAGCGGCGAATATTTTTGCAGCGCGTCGTTCAAATCCGGAATCAGGCCTTCTTTGGTGCCTTCTACCACATAAGAAGCCAGACGCTCCTCCAAGGTCAGATTGGAAATCTTCTCTTTCTTCTCGACCTTCTTGCTGCGGAAATGCGCAACAAACGCGGCCAGCGTATCATCATTGGTATCATAGATGAGGTTTTCCGCCAATCTCCGCTCTTCTTCAGGAATGGACGCATAACGTTCCAGCTTCTCCGTATTGACAATAGCGTAATCCAGTCCTGCCTTCGTACAGTGGTACAAAAAGACGGCGTTAAGCACTTCACGCCCAGCCTCCGGGAGACCGAACGAGACGTTGCTGAGACCGAGGATCGTTTCCGTATCCGGCATCGCTTCCTTGATCATGCGAATGCCGTCAATCGTTTCTTTCGCCGATCCGATATACTGCTGATCACCCGTACCTACAGGAAAAACGAGAGGGTCAAAAATGATATCGTTCGGGTTCATTCCATATTTGTTCACAAGCAGATCATAGGAGCGCCGGGCAACCTCCAGTTTGTCTTTCGCTGTAATAGCTTGTCCCCGTTCGTCAATAGTACCTACGACAGCAGCTGCGCCATATTTATGAATGAGCGGTACGACTTTCTCGAACTTCTCTTCGCCATCCTCCAGGTTGATCGAGTTAATGATCGCCTTGCCCTGAGAATACTTTAGGCCCAGCTCAATGACCCGGTGGTCCGTGGAGTCGAGCATCAGCGGTACCTTTACTTTCTTGACGACAAGCTCCAGAAACTTCTGCATATCCGCCATCTCGTCGCGATCCGGATCCTGCAGGCAGACGTCGATCACGTGGGCTCCGCCCTTCACTTGAGCGCGGGCAATTTCCGACGCTTCCTCATACTTGCCTTCAGCAATCAGGCGCTTAAATTTACGCGAACCCAGAACGTTTGTTCTCTCTCCAACCATGTACGGACGATTCGCGTCTTCAATATATACCGTCTCTATCCCGGAAACGGCCGGCGGGTGAGTCCCTCTATGCACCCGAGGCTTGTATGAGCTGAGCGTCTCCGCCAAGGCTCGAATATGGTCAGGCGTTGTACCGCAGCAGCCTCCGGCAATGTTCAGCCAACCCTGCTCGGCGAATCCCGCCATCTTCATCGCTAACGTCTCCGGAGATTCATGGTAATTTCCGTTCTCATCCGGCAGTCCTGCATTCGGGTAACAGCTGACGGCCGTACCGGCGATATCGGCCAGCGTCCGAATATGATCCCGCATAAATTCCGGTCCCGTCGCGCAGTTCAAACCGATCGAAATCGGCTCCAAATGCTCGAGGGAAATATAGAACGACTCGATGTTTTGACCGGCAAGCGTCGTCCCCATCGGTTCGATCGTACCGGAAATCATCAGAGGAAGCTTCCTGCCCATCTGATCGAACGCCTTGCGAATGCCGATGCTTCCGGCTTTCACGTTAAGCGTATCTTGGGAAGTCTCCAGCAGCAGCGCATCTACGCCGGCTTCGATTAACGCCAGCGCTTGTTCATAATAGCTGTCGATCAATTCATCGAATGTGACGCCGCCTGTGACCGAAAGCGTCTTGGTTGTCGGACCCATGGCGCCTGCCACATAACGCGGCCATTCCGGTGTACTGTATTTATTAGCTGCCTCGATAGCCAGCTTGGCTGCAGCCAGATTGATTTCCCGGGCACGATCCTGCAGACCATATTCCGCGAGCACCACGCTGGTAGCTCCGAAGGTATTGGTCTCAACGATATCCGCGCCTGCGGCAAAATAAGCTTCATGAATTTTACGGATAATATCCGGTCTGGTAAGAACAAGGATTTCATTACACCCGTCCAGCTCTTCCCCGCCGAAATCTTCCGCAGTGAGATTTTCCTGCTGGATCATGGTACCCATGGCACCATCCAATATCATAATTTTCTTTTGTAATTGCTCTTGCAAGGATGACTTATCCATCAATAATCCCCTTTCAACCTGCCGCCATACCTGTTGTCTCTTTTTCTCAACCAGCATCTCTTTCGTCGCTGTCGAATAAACACGAAATTCAGCAAATCGTTTATCCCTAAAGTGTACCAGAAACATGCCATGATGAAAAGGAACTTCCATCATGTTCAACAGCTCACGATGCAAAAAGATTGAAATCTTTCTCCAATACTCATCGACAGATGTGGCACCTTTCACTATAATATATATAGAAACGAACAATTCTTATAGGAGAAGAGGGATTTACCATGGCAGAAATCAGAATTCGCAATACCAACGAACGAATCACCGGCGAGCAAAATGTCAAGGCATTTTTGGATAAGCAAGAGGTGCTGTATGAACACTGGAACGCTGCGAAACTGCCGGCTGAGCTTCAAGAAAAATTTGTACTGACCGATGATGAAAAAGCGCAAATTTTATCCACTTTCGATGCGGAAATCCGCGATCTTGCAAACCGCCGCGGGTACCGGACATGGGACGTCATCGCTCTTTCCGATGCGACGCCCAATCTGGATGAACTGCTTAAAAAATTCGAGCAGGTGCATACGCATACGGAAGATGAAGTGCGCGCCATTACAGCAGGTAAAGGCATATTCATTATTAAAGGCAGCGACGATGTAGGCTATTTTGACGTCGAACTGGAAGCAGGTGATGTCATTTCCGTACCGGAGAACAAGCCTCACTTCTTCACTTTGATGGAAAACCGCCAAATCGTGGCCGTTCGCCTCTTTATTGAAACGGAAGGCTGGATTGCACACCCGTTCGAAGATCCGACGTTCCAGAAGGCATAATTAAATAACAATGAACCCCGCCATATAAGGAGGCCACGGAAGAACTTACACTTTTCTCGGGGCAGCCAAAGCAGGACGACAAAAAAGGGGCCGTCCCAAAAGCAGCTTTTAGCTACGCAGGGACGGCCCTGTTTTCTTAACTTCTCATTTCCATACAGAAAAAAAGGTCAGTAGGGGGCTATACGTACTCTCTTACTCGACCTTTTTGGTTCATCGCCGCCCACTTTAATAAATTATGGGCA
>NZ_JALJRM010000029.1:0-60857 GCF_024519685.1 Paenibacillus sp. Pae15
CACGGCAACGTGTGGAGCTGACGAATACTAATCGGTCGAGGGCTTATCCAAAAAGCACATGAAGATGATCAGCGGCTTGGTTTCGATCCAGTTTTCAGGGCGCAAGCCTTGAGAAATGAATACGTTTGGTGATGATGGCGGAAGGGAACCACGCGTACCCATACCGAACACGACCGTTAAGCCTTCCAGCGTCGATGGTACTTGGACCGCAGGGTCCCGGGAGAGTAGAACGTCGCCAAGCAATGAAAGAGCCTCTTTGGATTTATAATCCGAAGAGGCTCTTTCCTGTTGTGTGATGCATAAAATAAGCACATCTTTTCAATTTGAAATGCTTTTGCGGTATATGAAATAAACGATGGGGTGTTTTTTAAAAATAAGCGCACGGTATTATTTAAAGACATAATCTTAGGGAAAGAATACATAATAAGCATAGGAACCGAAACCGTTGTTGCTTAAACGAAGTTAAACAAATGTGATATCGGAGCATCTCGCTGTAGGCTCAGTCTGGAGCACTGCGGGGTGTTGCATTATTGTAAAAATCTGATATAATGTTTTTAAAGTCAAAGAAAGTCAAAGTCAATAATTGAGATTTTCAATGGCTTTCACACAACATTTTACGAACTGGCTTTACTTCTGCCTTTGGAGGTCGAACGGATGCGAAATGTTTCAGAAGTTATCGAACAGTATCTGAAGCAAATTTTGCAGCAGAGCCCGGGCGGCGTGATTGAGATCCAGCGTAATGATCTTGCCGATCAGTTCAACTGTGTTCCATCACAAATCAACTATGTCATCAGTACCCGTTTTACTTTGGAAAAAGGGTACATTGTGGAAAGTAAACGAGGCGGCGGCGGGTACATTCGAATTCAGAAGATTAAACTGCATTCTCATGGCCCCGTGCTTGACCATATTTTTCGAACGATCGGCTCGCATATGGATCAATCCGCTTCGGAAGGTCTGTTGTACCAGCTAGAGGAGGGCGGCTTCATTTCCGAAAGGGAAGCGGCCATCATGAAGGCAGCTATGGCAAGAGAGGTGCTCACCTTGAAACTGCCTCTTCGCGACGAGATTCGGGCGAAGCTTCTTAAAGCCATGCTGATCTCCTTACTTAGCAAATGAGGAGGGAACCGAATGTTATGTCAAGAATGTGGTAAAAAACAAGCAACGCTGCATTTTACTAAAATTTTGAATGGCGAGAAGACGGAATTTCACATTTGTGAAACGTGTGCCAGGGAAAAGGGAGAGCTGATACCGGGAACCCCGAATGGCTTTTCCATTCACAATCTGTTGAGCGGATTACTTGACTTTGAACCCTCAACAACGCCCGGCACGCTGGCGAATAAAGTTCAACCGAGCCGCTGCGAGCATTGCGGGCTTACTTATAGTCAATTTAGTAAAGTAGGACGATTCGGCTGCAGCGAATGCTACAAATATTTCGGTGAGAAGCTCGATCCCCTTTTCAAAAGAGTCCACGGAAATATCATTCACACCGGCAAGGTTCCAAAACGATCTGGCGGGTTGATTAAATATAGGCGCGAAATCGATCGGCTCAAAAAGGAGCTGCTGTTATCCGTTGAAAATGAAGAATTTGAGCAAGCGGCCAAGCTTCGGGATCAGATTCGGGAATTAGAAAAGAAAGTAGCCGAAGGCTGAGATAATGACAGGTTGTTGGGGGGAATGCTTATGACAGAGGCGAGCCGGTTTACAAAGCATGCTCTGAGCGATTGGATGAAGGCGGATGGCCCAGATTCGGATATCGTGATGAGCAGCAGAATTCGCATTGCCCGGAATTTACGGGCCTACCCTTTTCCTATGTTGGCGACGAACCAACAGTCAAAAGAGGTTTTGGATCAAGTAGCTCAGGCGCTTCATAATGATGAATTGAATACGATCAGCAAGTTTACGCTGCTTCCGCTCTCGGAATTGAATGATTTGGAAAAACGGGTGCTGGTTGAAAAGCATCTGATCAGTCCGGCCCTGGCTAACGAGTCACGGAACGGTGCGGTTATTTTGAGCGATAATGAATCGATCAGCATCATGGTGAATGAAGAAGACCATCTGCGAATACAATGCCTGTGCCCCGGTTTTCAAATTAAAGAAGCGTGGGAGATGGCTAATGAAATCGACGATGCTTTCGAGGTGCAGCTGAACTACGCATTTGATGAGAAAAGAGGGTACATGACGAGCTGCCCGACAAATGTCGGAACCGGTATTCGCGCGTCGGTTATGATTCACCTTCCGGCGTTGGTGCTGACTCAGCAGATCAATCGAATTTTGTCGGCTATCACACAGGTAGGCTTGGCGGTTCGGGGTCTGTATGGTGAAGGCAGCGAGGCTCTGGGCAATCTGTTCCAAATATCCAACCAGATTACGCTCGGGCAATCGGAAGAGGAAATTATCGACAATCTTTACAGCGTAGTCAGACAGATCATCGAGCATGAACGGGCGGCCAGACAGAAGTTGGTACATGAAACCAAAGCCAAAATTATCGATCGAGTCAGCCGTTCCTATGGAATTCTTTCCTATGCGGCGATTATGGACTCCAAAGAAGCGACGCAGCGGTTGTCGGATGTTCGGCTGGGCATTGATTTACAATTTATCAAGAATGTGTCACCAAACGTACTGAATGAGCTTCTCGTGATGACCCAACCGGGTTTTTTACAGCAATTAGCAGGAGAAAAGCTAACCCCTGAAGAAAGAGACATTAGAAGGGCCCAGCTGATCCGGGACAAATTATCACAATCGGATTGAAGCCCGGCCGAGTTCATGTTAATGTGGAAACCATATTCCCTTACTAATTTTTGGAGGTGTTACACATGATGTTTGGCAGATTTACAGAACGTGCGCAGAAAGTACTGTCTTTGGCTCAGGAAGAAGCCGTTCGTTTGGGTCATAACAATATTGGAACGGAGCATATTTTGCTCGGTTTGATTCGCGAAGGCGAAGGAATTGCGGCCAAGGCGCTGATCGCGTTGGGGCTTGGTTTGGAGAAAATTCAGGACGAAGTCGAATCGCTGATCGGCAGAGGACAAGAGCAGCCGACGAATATCGCTTATACCCCTCGAGCCAAAAAGGTTATTGAGCTGTCCATGGATGAGGCGCGAAAACTCGGGCATACGTATGTCGGAACGGAGCATATTCTGCTCGGATTGATTCGCGAAGGCGAAGGTGTTGCAGCGCGAGTGTTGGGCAATTTGGGCGTAAGCTTGAATAAAGCCCGCCAACAAGTGCTCCAACTTCTTGGCAGCAGCGAGGTGGTCTCGCCGAACCATGGTAGCCCTGCTAATGTAAATACACCGACTTTGGACGGTTTGGCGCGTGATTTGACCGCCTATGCCAAAGAAGGCAACCTCGATCCGGTTATCGGCCGGAGCAAGGAAATCGAGCGCGTCATTCAGGTGCTCAGCCGTAGAACGAAGAACAATCCGGTCCTGATCGGGGAACCGGGGGTTGGTAAAACCGCTATTGCGGAAGGCCTGGCCCAGAAAATTGTAGCCAATGAGATTCCCGAGACTTTGCGTGACAAACGCGTGATGACTTTGGATATGGGATCTGTCGTAGCCGGTACCAAATACCGCGGCGAATTCGAAGACCGTCTGAAAAAAATCATGGATGAAATTCGTCAAGCCGGCAACATCATTCTTTTCATTGATGAGCTGCATACGCTTATCGGTGCAGGCGGAGCGGAAGGCGCAATCGATGCCTCCAATATTCTGAAGCCGGCGCTGGCCCGCGGCGAACTGCAGTGCATCGGAGCGACGACGCTGGATGAATATCGCAAATATATCGAGAAGGATGCCGCTTTGGAAAGACGCTTCCAGCCGATTACGGTGGATCAGCCTTCTCCGGAAGAGGCGATTCAAATTCTCCATGGGCTTCGTGACCGGTATGAAGCACACCATCGTGTAAAAATTACAGATGAAGCGATTGAGCAAGCCGTGAAGCTCTCCGATCGTTACATCACGGACCGCTTCCTCCCGGACAAAGCGATTGATTTGATTGATGAGGCAAGCTCAAAAGTAAGGCTTCGCTCTTACACCGTTCCGCCGGATCTGAAAAAGCTCGAAAGCCGTTTGGAAGACATCCGCAAGGAGAAGGATGCTGCCGTACAGAGCCAGGAATTCGAGAAAGCAGCCGCGCTTCGTGACACGGAGCAGAAGATGAGAGAAGAGCTCGATGCCACAAAGAACGAATGGAAGGAAAAACAAGGCCGCACCGACTCCGAGGTGACGCCGGAAGATATCGCCCAAGTGGTGGCCAGCTGGACCGGCATCCCGGTGGTGAAGCTGGCTGAAGAAGAAACCGAGCGTCTGCTCAAAATGGAATCCATTCTGCACGATCGGGTGATCGGACAGGATGAAGCAGTGAAAGCCGTGAGCCGCGCAATCCGTCGTGCAAGAGCGGGGCTGAAGGATCCGAAGCGTCCGATGGGTTCATTTATATTCCTTGGGCCGACAGGGGTCGGTAAAACGGAATTGGCCCGCGCTTTGGCGGAGTCGCTGTTCGGCGATGAAAACGCGGTGATCCGGATTGACATGTCCGAGTACATGGAGAAGCATTCCACTTCCCGTTTGGTTGGAGCGCCTCCGGGATATGTCGGATATGAGGAAGGCGGACAGCTTACGGAGAAAGTACGCCGCAAGCCGTACTCTGTCGTTCTTTTGGATGAAATTGAGAAGGCTCATCCGGAAGTGTTTAATATCTTGCTTCAAGTGCTTGAAGACGGACGTTTAACGGACTCCAAGGGCCGTACAGTAGATTTCCGCAACACGCTGATTATCATGACATCCAACGTCGGGGCGGATTTGATTAAGAAAAACTCGACGCTGGGCTTTACTGCGGCACAAGATTCGGGCAGAGATTACGCAAACATGAAGGACAAAGTCATGGGCGAACTGAAGAAGAGCTTCCGTCCGGAGTTCTTGAACCGGATCGACGAAATCATCGTATTCCACTCCCTGGACGAAAAGCATATCGGCGAAATCGTATCGTTGATGGCCGAAGAACTGCGTAAACGTCTGAAGGAGCAGGAAGTGGATTTCGTACTGACCGATGCGGCCAAGGCATTCCTTGCCAAAGAAGGCTACGATCCGGCATTTGGTGCAAGGCCTCTACGCAGAGCGATTCAAAAGCATATTGAAGATCGTTTGTCTGAAGAATTGCTCCGCGGCAACATCAGTAAGGGCGATACGCTTACGATTGATGAGAAAGAAGGCGAGTTGATTGTGGAGCGCAATCAAGGCGTCGCTTCACAAGCATAATGAAAAAATCCGGCTGCCGTTTTCCGGCTGGTCGGATTTTTCTTTATACGGAATGAACTGGGAGGGTTTTCAAGGGTGTTGCATCATGGTAAACTTTGTTTTGTAGTACTATAAGCGCGTTTGGGCTTGAAGCAGGATTAGGAGGCGCAATGGCCAAAGCAAAAACAAAGTTTTTTTGTCAGCAGTGCGGCTACGAAACGCCGAAATGGTTCGGCAAATGCCCTGGCTGCGGAGCTTGGAATACTTTTGTGGAAGAAGTGGAGACTTCCGGCAAGAGCAGGGGGCTTCATTTATCTTTTTCCGATAAGAAAGAAAAAGCAGTTTCCATCATAAACATAGAAAGCAGTCAGGAAGAGCGCATTATCACGGATAACCGGGAGTTAAACCGTGTGTTGGGAGGAGGCGTCGTACCAGGATCCCTTATTCTGGTAGGGGGCGATCCTGGAATTGGCAAATCGACACTTCTGCTGCAGGCTTCCTACGCATTGACGCAGCAAAATCTCAAAGTGCTGTATATTTCCGGCGAAGAATCCGTCAGGCAGACGAAGCTCCGAGCCGACCGGCTTCAAGCGGTCTCCGGTTTGTTGTTTGTACTTAGTGAAACGAACGTGGAGTATATCGAGGCGGCGATTGATGAGATGGAGCCGGATTTTGTCGTCATTGATTCCATTCAGACGGTATATCATCCCGCTGTGGCTTCGGCACCCGGCAGCGTATCTCAGGTCAGAGAATGCACGGGGCATTTTATGCGCATCGCTAAAGGGAGAGGCATTGCCACCGTGCTTGTGGGCCATGTTACTAAGGAGGGGTCGATTGCCGGGCCGCGACTTCTCGAGCATATGGTCGATTGCGTGCTTTATTTTGAAGGGGAGCGGCATCACTCGTATCGTCTTTTGCGTGCCGTAAAGAACCGGTTCGGTTCGACGAATGAGATCGGTATTTTTGAAATGCGGGAGAGCGGATTAGTCGAGGTGAGCAACCCTTCGGAGCTGTTCTTGTCGGAACGGCCGATGGGTGTATCCGGTTCAACCGTGGTTGCGAGCATGGAGGGAACCAGGCCGGTTCTGGTTGAACTGCAGGCGCTCGTATCGACCACAAATTTCCCTTCTCCCCGGAGGATGGCCACCGGCTATGATCACAACAGGTTGTCGCTGATCATCGCTGTGCTGGAGAAACGGATGGGTCTGTTCTTGCAGAATCAGGACGCTTACCTCAATATCGCAGGCGGAGTCAAGCTCGACGAACCGGCAGTAGACCTTGCTGTGGCGGTGAGCATTGCCTCAAGCTTCCGCGATCAGCCTACACAGCCGTTCGACGTTGTCTTCGGCGAGGTGGGCCTGACCGGTGAGGTCCGCGGCGTTTCCCGAGTAGATCAGCGGGTGCGCGAAGCGCAGAAGCTCGGCTTCAAGCGGGTCATTCTCCCGCACAAAAGTCTGAAGGGGTGGACGCCGCCCGCAGGAATTGAAATCATCGGTGTGAATACTGTAGCCGAAGCGCTATCAGCAGCTTTAGTATAACCGTCAGGAGGGACACCTTTGAGCAAGGAAGAAGCGAAACGCGACGTGATGAGCCAACTGCTGCAGTTGGTAGCGCCGGGAACCCCTTTTCGGGAAGGGCTCGAAAATGTGCTGCGAGCCAAAACCGGCGGTCTGATCGTCGTAGGATACAGTCCGGAAGTGATGGAAATTGTGGACGGAGGATTTTCCATCAACTGCGACTTTTCCCCAAACTATTTATATGAGTTGGCCAAAATGGACGGCGCCATCATTCTCAGCGAAGATCTCAAACGCATACTTTATGCCAATACACAGCTGATTCCGGATTCATCCATCCCATCCACCGAAACGGGGATCCGTCACCGGACAGCAGAGCGCGTCGCGAAGCAGACTTCCAAGCTGGTAGTGTCGATTTCGCAGCGGCGAAACGTCATCACGCTGTATCAAGGAAATTTGCGGTATGCCTTAAAAGATATTGGTGTGATTTTGACCAAGGCGAATCAGGCGATTCAAACGTTGGAAAAATATAAATCTGTACTCGATCAGGATTTGACGAACCTTGGCGCTTCGGAATTTGAAGAGCTCGTGACGCTACATGATGTAACGGGAGTTATACAACGTATCGAGATGGTGCTGCGTATTAAGGCGGAAATCAATCGCTACATCAACGAGCTGGGGAACGAAGGCCGTCTGATCAGTATGCAGCTGCATGAATTGGTCGGTAATACGGAATACGAAGCCTTTTTGCTGATTAAAGATTATGTCAAGGATCCCAGCGACGAAAAGGTTAAAGAAGTCTTGAACTCGCTCAAACGGCTGGCCACCGACGAAATGCTGGATCATTCCCACATTGCCCGAGTGCTTGGATTC
Source organism: Paenibacillus sp. Pae15 (assembly GCF_024519685.1). Lineage (NCBI taxonomy): Bacteria > Bacillati > Bacillota > Bacilli > Caryophanales > Paenibacillaceae > Paenibacillus > Paenibacillus sp. Pae15. The sequence continues at coordinate 7,625 of NZ_JALJRM010000029.1, forward strand.
CCGCATGCGACCAACAGTGCGGAGGAAATCGTATCCCCGCGGGGGTATCGGGTATTGAATAAAATCCCGAGGCTGCCGTCGGTGATCATTCATAATCTGATCGAGCGCTTCGAACAGCTTCCTCATCTGATGATGGCCACGATCGAGGAACTGGACGAAGTGGACGGAATCGGAGAAGTAAGGGCCCGAACGATAAAAGAAGGCCTAAAACGAATTCAAGATCAGGTACTCATTGACAGGCATATCTAACTTGCATACAATCATAAGGTACCTTAGTATAATTGAATTGGGTTAGGTTTTTTTGAATAGGGCACAGTATAACCAGAGGTGGATTAATCATGATAACGAAATCCCTCCCGAATTTGTTTACCGTCGGGAACTTGTTTCTCGGCATCATTTCGATCATTATGGTGTTTAACAATAAACCCGAGCTGGCGGCTATTATGGTGCTTGTGGCTATGCTGCTTGACGGTTTGGACGGACGGTTGGCCCGTGCGCTCAATGTTCAAAGCGAATTCGGCAAGGAACTGGATTCGCTGTCCGATGTCATCTCGTTTGGGGTGGCTCCGGCGTTCATTATGTATGTTATGGCCTTTACCGAGATGAACGCGGCAGGGGCGTGGATTGTCACGGCGATTTTCCCCATTTGCGGAGCGCTGCGGTTGGCTCGCTTCAACGTGATTGCCGGTACGCCCGGCTACTTTATCGGTTTGCCCATACCGGCTGCCGGCGGTGTTCTTTGTACGCTTGCTCTGTTTCACAATGAGCTGAGCACCATGGTGCTTGTCTTGGCCACACTTCTCCTGTCCTATCTGATGGTCAGCACGGTGAAATATCCGAACTTCAAGAAGGTGGGCATTCCAAAAGCGGCGATATGGGTAACCCCGATCGTGGTGATCATCGCCGTTGTCATTGCCGTTCAATTTCCGGGCACACTGTCCAAGATCATCTTTGTACCGCTGCTCCTGTATGCACTGTACGGCCTAAAAAAAAACGTTGACCGTCTTTTCGTCTTTCTCCGCCTGAAGAAAAAGAAAACGAATACGATGGAAGAACCGGAATCCAAAACAACGACAATTTAACGAAGAGATGTCCGTGAAAATGAAAAGCATTTATTTTCCTTATGGAAATAAATGCTTTTTTGTTTTTTTCTTACGGAACGATTAGGCAGGAAACTTTTGGTTCATAATTGTAACGTAAGGGATTATGCAACCGATTTTGATGGAGGTGAAGTCTATGATGAAAAAATGGTTCCAGCTTCTATTCGCAGTTATTGGCGGTACGCTTGGATTACAATGGAGTGATACGATAGGTAAACCATTATTTGAAGTCATAGGTACAGTAACGGGTATTCATGAAATAAAAGGCCAGGGAGCATGGATGTTTGGGGTGGGAGCACTCTTCTTTTATTCGATGAGCTCCTGGGCGCTAAATTCTCTGCTTAAGGTCATGGTTCAGGGGGAAGAACGCGCGGCGAATATGCCGGCGGCCGATATGCTTGCCGGGGCGGCGGGAATGGTGATGGGATTGTTGGTCTCTTCCGTTCTGCTGAATCCTTTGGCGCGTGCGGGTATATTCAATCCGCTGCTGCATATGCTGTGTATCGCGATTTTCTCGTATGCGGGATACCGGATGGGGATCTTGAAGAAAGAAGAGTTGTTAGCCGCACTCGATAAGCGGCGGTCGGATCGGAGACGCGGCGCTTCAGGCGAAGCCAAAGAGTTTGAGGAGCATAAAATTCTGGATACGAGCGTCATTATCGACGGCCGGATTGCAGATATCTGCAAGACGGGGTTTATTGAAGGTACGCTGGTCATTCCGGAATTCGTGCTGGAGGAGCTTCAGCATATTGCCGATTCCTCCGATCTGTTGAAAAGAAACCGCGGACGTCGGGGGCTTGATATTTTGAACAAGATTCAAAAGGAGCTCGACGTGAAGGTGCTGATCTATGAAGGGGATTTTGAAGAGATTTCCGAGGTGGACAGCAAATTGGTTAAGCTGGCGAAATTGCTTCAAGGCAAAGTGATCACGAACGATTTCAACCTGAATAAAGTATGCGAGCTTCAGGGCGTGTCGGTTCTGAACATCAACGATTTGGCCAATGCGGTGAAACCGGTCGTACTGCCGGGAGAGGAAATTCTCGTGCAGGTAATCAAGGACGGCAAAGAGCACGGTCAAGGCGTCGCTTATTTGGATGACGGCACGATGATTGTGGTCGAAGGCGGGCGTGACTTTATCGGCACGACACTGGATGTTCTGGTGACGAGTGTTCTGCAAACTTCAGCCGGACGAATGATTTTTGCTAAGCCCAAGCTATTGGAAAAAGCGCTCTAACGCGGTATGATAGTGTAGATGCGCTAATCGGGCCCATGTCTTGCCGGAAACGGCAGCTTTCGCGAAAGCAGGGCCCTGAAGCCGATATGTTGTGGCAGGTGGACAAGTTGACGATCAGACTTGGAGTAGTCGTTGTCGCTGCGGGCAAGGGCTCGCGGATGGGCACAAAAGAAAGCAAGCAGTATTTGCTGATTGATCATAAGCCGATTCTCGTACATACGCTGGAGCTGTTTGAACGCTTCGCTCCGGTAAGCAGCGTTGCGCTCGTTACCGGAGCGGACGATGTGCCGCGCTGCGGTCAGTTTGTCAGGGAGTACGGACTGGGCAAAGTAAAGCATATTATACAGGGTGGAAAAGAACGGCAGGATTCCGTTTATCAGGGCTTGCAGGCCTTGAAAGGGACTGTCGATTGGGTCATGGTACATGACGGCGTCAGGCCGTTCACGGCAGTTGAGCACCTCACCGCCTGTCTGCATCAAGCGATGAAGACGGAGGCGGCAGTGCTTGCCGTGCCCGTGAAGGACACGATCAAAGTCGTGGACGGCTCAGGGGTGATCCAATCCACTCCTGACCGGAGCAGCTTGTGGGCGATCCAAACGCCGCAGGCTTTTCGTTTTTCCGTGCTGCTGGAGGCGCACGAACGCGCCCGGCAAGAAGGGTTTACAGGGACGGACGATGCCATGCTGGTGGAGCGGATGGGGATCCGCGTGTCGGTAGTGGAAGCCGACTATTACAATATTAAAATCACGACTCCCGAGGATCTGCCTTGGGCGGAGTGGATTATTCGCAATGTCAGGGGAGAGAAGAAATGATGATTCGGGTAGGACAAGGCTTTGATGTACACCAGTTGGTGGAAGGGCGCAAGTGCATCATCGGCGGAGTGGAAATCCCGTACGAGAAGGGACTGCTCGGGCATTCGGACGCGGACGTGCTGCTGCATGCGGTGAGTGATGCCATTCTGGGAGCGCTCGGGCTTGGGGATATCGGCAAGCACTATCCCGATACGGATGCCGCCTTTAAAGATGCGGACAGCTATAAGCTGCTGGTAGACATATGGGGGAAGGCGAAGGAAGCGGGATACCGTTTGGGAAATGTGGATTGCACCATCATCGCGCAAAAACCGAAGATGGCTCCGTATATTCCGGCGATGGCGGAGCGCATCGCTCAGGCGCTGGAGGCGGAGACGAGCCAAGTCAATGTGAAAGCAACGACGACCGAGCAGCTTGGATTTACGGGACGCGGAGAAGGAATAGCGGCACAAGCGGTTGTTTGTCTTGTCCAAGGTGTGCTATCATAACACATATTATTTTGACGGTTGATCGGCTTGCAGGCATCGTTCGGTCTGAAGGAACGCCTGCGGAGCAGGGGAGGAGAACAACGTATGGCAAAGTTTCGTGTGAGGTATGCGCCGAGCCCGACAGGGCACTTGCATATCGGGGGAGCGCGTACGGCGCTGTTTAACTATTTGATCGCCCGTAAGGAAGGCGGACAGTTCGTGATCCGTTTCGAAGATACGGATCAAACCCGGCATGTGGAAACCGGAGTGGACAGCCAACTGAACGGATTGAAGTGGCTGGGTATCGAATGGGACGAGAGTGTGGATGTAGGAGGACCGTATGGGCCGTATCGCCAAACCGAACGGCTGGACCTGTACCGGCCTTTTATTGACCGGCTGCTGCAGGAAGGCAACGCCTACTACTGTTACTGTACGGAAGCGGAGCTGGAGGAGGAGCGGGCTAAGCAGGAGGCTGCGGGCCAGATGCCGATGTATTCGGGCAAATGCCGCCATCTGACGCCGGAGCAGGCGGAGGCCTACAAAGCGGAAGGCCGCAAGCCGTCGATCCGCTTCCGTGTGCCGGAGAACCGGACGATTGCTTTCGAGGATCGGATTCGCGAGCACGTCGAATTCGATACGAACGGCATCGGCGATTTCATTATCGTCCGCCCCGACGGCATCCCGACGTATAACTTTGCGGTCATTCTGGATGACCACCTGATGGACATCACCCTAGTTATTCGCGGGGAAGAGCACCTGACCAATACGCCGCGGCAGATCATGATGTATGAAGCGCTTGGCCTTCCTGTGCCGGAATTCGCGCATTTGGCGCTGATCCTGAATCAGGACCGCAAAAAAATGAGCAAACGGGACGAATCGATCATCCAATTTATCGAGCAGTATAGGGATCTGGGTTATTTGCCGGAAGCGGTGATGAACTTTATCGCGCTCCTAGGCTGGTCTCCGAAAGGGGAGGAAGAAATCTTCACAAGGGAAGAGCTGATTGCAGGATTCGATCTCGACCGGTTGTCCAAGAGTCCTGCGGTATTCGATATGGATAAGCTCAATTGGATGAGCAACGTCTACATCAAAAAGGCGGATACCGAGCGTATTGCAGAGCTGGCACTGCCCCATCTTCAAAAAGCGGGCAGACTGCCACAGGAGTTGACGGACGAGCAGCGGCAGTGGGCTCACTCCCTGATCGGGCTGTATCAGGAGCAGCTGCGCTATGCCGCTGAGATTGTTGATTTGTCGGAGCTGTTCTTCCGTGAGGAGGTCAGCTATGATGAAGAAGCTAAAGCGATGCTTGCGGAAGAGCATGCACCCGTCGTATTGCACAGCTTCTTAACCCAGGTGGAACAGGCGTCAGAGTTTGATGTCGATGCTCTAAAGGCGATGCTGAAAGCTGTCCAAACGGAAACCGGCTATAAAGGGAAGCAGCTCTTTATGACGGTGAGAGTGGCCCTGACGGGTCAAATGCATGGGCCCGATCTGAATAGGACCTTGTATTTGTTGGGCAAAGAAAAGGTGATTCAACGGGTGAAGAAGTTATTGTAAAACTTCCGTTTTTTCGATATACTATAGAGATCATTGATATTGCTTTAACTTCATACTTAGTGGCGACGAACGGGAAAGTACGGAAAAATGCGGGATTCTCAGAGAGGACAACCGGTGTGGGGGCATGCCGGCTGCAAGTTGTCCAATCCTCTTTATCCGGAAGTGCACCCGGGAGCTGTAAAGACGATCTGCCTGCGAGCGCTCCGGCTGCAGCGGCAGGGTAGCCTTTACCGTGACGTTCACGATACGAACGATACGAGATGGATAAGCTTCCCGGCCAATCATGGCTGCCGGGAAGAGGATTTATACTTATCCAAGCAGAGTGGAACCGCGGTATTTGAACGCCTCTGCAGCCGAAATCGGCTGCGGAGGCGTTTTTTGCGCGACGTTCTTTCTTTCGCTTGGGGGATTAGGAAAGGGAAGCGGTGAAACGATATGTTCGAACGGATGAAAGAAGACATCAATACGATCTTTGAGAACGACCCCGCGGCCAGGGGATGGTTTGAAGTCGTCTTTACTTATGCCGGTTTGCATGCGCTTTGGGCGCATCGGGTCGCGCATTGGCTTTATAAAAAAAGATGGTATACGCTGGCCCGCGTGATTTCTCAGATCAGCAGGTTTATGACGGGCATTGAGATTCACCCGGGTGCGGTTATCGGACGGAGATTTTTTATCGACCACGGCATGGGCGTCGTCATTGGAGAAACCTGCGAAATCGGCGATGACGTACTGTTGTATCATGGTGTAACGCTGGGGGGTACAGGCAAAGAGCGAGGGAAGCGCCATCCGACCATCGGCAATAATGTGGTCATTTCGGCCGGAGCCAAGGTGTTGGGTTCATTCACGGTAGGAGACAACTCCCGCATCGGCTCGAATGCGGTAGTGTTGAGCGAAGTGCCGCCGAACAGCACCGTAGTGGGAATTCCGGGACGCATCGTCAAGAGGGATGGCGTTCGTATCGGTCGGTTGGAGCATGATAAGCTTCCCGATCCGATCATCGATATGTTCAAACAGCTGCAGGAGCAGGTTGACGAGCTGAAGGCGGCGCAGCAAAGGGAGCAGAAAAGGGAACCAGTGAAAACAAAGATCGGAGGAAACGATTGAGCATGTCGCTTAAGATTTATAACACGATGACACGTACGAAAGAAAACTTTATACCGCTGGAACCGGGTAAAGTAAAAATGTATGTGTGCGGTCCGACCGTATATGATTATATTCACATCGGAAATGCCAGACCGGTTATTTTTTTCGATGTGGTTCGCCGTTATCTGGAGTCGGTAGGTTATGATGTGACGTTCATTGTGAATTTTACCGATGTGGATGACAAGCTGATCAAGAAGGCCGCGGAGATGGGCACCACCGTTCCGGAGGTGGCGGACTTGTTTGTTCAAAAGTATTATGAGGATACGGCGGGTCTGGGTGTTCGCAAAGCGACGGCGCATCCCCGCGTGACGGAGAACATGGCGGACATCATCGAGTTCATTTCGGGGCTGGTAGCCAATGATTACGCCTACGAATCCGGAGGAGACGTTTATTTTCGGACATCCAAATTTACCGAGTACGGCAAGCTTTCCCACCAAAACCTGGAGGAGCTGCAGTACGGCATTCGGGTAGACGTGGACGAGCGCAAGGAGAATCCTCAAGATTTCGTGCTTTGGAAGGCTGCGAAGCCGGGTGAAATTAGTTGGTCAAGCCCCTGGGGTGAAGGCCGCCCGGGATGGCATATCGAATGCTCGGCGTTGGTTCGTAAATATTTGGGCGAAACGATCGATATTCACGGTGGAGGCCAGGACCTGACTTTTCCGCACCATGAATGTGAAATCGCTCAATCCGAGGGATTAACCGGCCGCCGGATGGCCAATTATTGGATGCATAACGGATTTGTGAATATCAACAATGAAAAAATGTCCAAATCGCTTGGGAACGGCATTCAAGTGCATCAACTGCTCAAGGAGATGCCGGGCCAGGTGATTCGCTATTTTATGCTCTCCGGCCATTACCGTAATCCGTTGAATTTCAGCGAGGATGCGGTGGAGCAAGCAAAGGGCAGCTTAGCCCGTTTGGACAACTGTATCGCCGCTTTGAAGCACCGGCTGCAATCCGCGGAAGCGGGGGAGGCCGACGCTGCGGTCGTGGAGGCGGTCCGTGCGGCCAAGGAGCAATTTGAAGCGAAGATGAACGATGATTTCAATACGCCGGATGCAATTACGGCGGTGTTTGAGCTTGTCAGTGCCGCGAATAATTATTTGCAATCGGGACGGGTAACGTCCGGTTCCCTGGAGCTGTTCGTACAGCAGTTTGCAGCGATGGACGGCGTGTTGGGTCTATTGGCCCCGGAGGCAGAGGAATTATTGGATGAAGAGGTGGAACGGCTCATTACAGAAAGGACCGAAGCGCGAAAAGCGAAAAATTGGGCCCGCGCCGATGAAATCCGGGATCTGCTGACAGAACGCGGCATTCAACTGGAAGATACGCCTCAAGGCATCCGCTGGCGGCGGAAGTAGGGCGAGTTTATGAAATGGGACGAAATGTCGGATCAGGAGATCAAGAGCCATTTATTTTCCTTCCCGCCCGCCCGCGAACCGGGTCAGCTTCATCCGCTGGTGCTGGCGTATATGGGAGACGCCATTTACGAGGTGTTCGTGAGGCAGTATGTGGTGGCGCAAACGAATCATAAGCCTAACTACTTGCATCGGACGGCTACCCGGTATGTTTCGGCAAAATCGCAGGCGAAATCGCTGCAGCGTTGGCTGCCGCATCTCACGGAAGAGGAACAGGATGTCGTCAAGCGGGGGCGCAATGCCAAGTCCGGGACAACCGCGAAGAATGCGGATGTGTTGGAATATCGGCACAGCACCGCGTTTGAATGCCTGATCGGCTATTTGTATTACACGCAGCAATGGGAGCGGCTTCAGTATTTGATGTTGCTGTCGTTGGAGCAGGATAAATAACATTCGAAGAAGGAAAGGGGGCCTTGGGCATGGAAGAAGAATTTATCGGAGGAAAGCATTCCGTACTTGAAGCGCTGCGTTCCGGGCGGACGATCAACAAAATTTGGATTGCCGAGCAGGCGCAAAAACAGCTCGCCCAGCCGATTATTGCCGAAGCGAAGCGCAGCGGGGTGGTTGTGCAGCTGGCTGACAAGCGGAAGCTGGATCAAATGGCCTCGGGCCTGCAGCATCAAGGAATCGTCGCGCAAGTGGCGGCATATGCATACGTCGAAGTCGAGGATTTGCTTGCGAGAGCGGAGGAGCGCGGTGAGATGCCGTTCTTGCTTTTGCTTGATGAAATAGAAGATCCGCATAACCTTGGCTCCATTCTGCGTACAGCGGACTGTACCGGCGTGCACGGGGTCATTATCCCCAAAAGACGTTCCGTGGGATTGACGGCTGCCGTCTCGAAAACATCCGCGGGTGCAGTAGAGTATGTTCCGGTAGCGCGTGTGACGAATCTGGCGCAGACCATCGAGCTGCTAAAGGAGCGCGGGGTATGGGTGGCCGGAGCGGATGTCGGGGCCGAGCAGCCCGTATACCAGACGAATCTGAACCTGCCTCTGGCGATTGTGATCGGTAATGAAGGTAAAGGGATCGGCCGGTTGATTAAGGAAAAATGCGATTTTCTGCTTAAACTCCCGATGTTCGGTCAAATTAATTCGCTGAATGCCTCTGTCGCCGCATCGGTCTTCATGTATGAAGTCGTCCGGCAGCGGACGGCAGCCCGCTAGCGCGCTTACCAGCAGGGCGATGCTGCATGATACAGGAAATCTTAATCGTAGACGGATACAACATCATTGGCGACTGGCCTGAGCTTAAGGCGCTGAAAGAAATCAGGCTGGAAGAAGCGCGGGACAGGTTGATTGAGATGATGGCGGAATATCAATCGTTCTCGGGCATGAAGGTGATCGTTGTTTTTGACGCGTATTATGTGCCGGGACTTGGCGGTAAGTATGTTCAGAGCAAGCTTCCGGTTTATTACACCAAAGAAAAGGAAACGGCGGATGAACTGATCGAACGATTGGTTACGGAGCATATCGGACGGCGAAAGCAAGTATATGTGGCGACTTCGGATATGACGGAGCAGCATGTTATTTTCGGTAAAGGAGCCTTCCGCATTCCGGCCGGCGAGCTTCTCGTAAAGCTGCGGCAAGCGCGGGCCGAGATCCGGCGAAAAATTGAGGATGAAGCCGCGGGGAAGCGTAATACCTTTGATAAGCGGCTCAGTGAAGATGTTCGGGCGATGTTCGAAAAGTGGCGGCGGGAGAAGTAGCTTTGCAAATCTAGCAAGTAAAGCTTTTTCTAACGGGAATCCGGTTGACGATGGTAGATTACATAATGTATACTAGTCCTATCTTTCAAGCGTTGGGCCGGAGGGATTGTAGTGAGTGTCGACTTCAAAGAGTTGAGAATGGACGAATACGACCTCAAGGCAGACGAAGATCTTGTCGAAGCGGTCCGTGAAGGAAATAGCGATGCACTGGAGTACTTGATCAACAAGTATAAAAACTTTGTCCGCGCCAAAGCACGTTCTTATTTTTTGATCGGCGCTGACAGGGAAGACATCGTGCAGGAAGGTATGATCGGTCTCTATAAATCGATCCGCGATTTCCGCGGAGAAAAGCTCGCCTCTTTTAAAGCCTTTGCCGAACTCTGTATTACCCGCCAAATCATCACAGCGATCAAAACCGCCACGCGCCAAAAGCATATTCCTCTGAATTCTTACGTTTCGCTGGACAAGCCCATTTATGATGAAGATTCCGACCGTACACTGCTTGATGTGATCTGCGGTTCCCGGGTATCCGATCCGGAGGAGCTGATCATCAATCAAGAGGAGTTTAGCGGACTTGAAGACAAGATGGGCGAGATTTTAAGTGATCTCGAACGCAGAGTGCTGATGCTGTATTTGGACGGACGCTCCTATCAGGAGATTGCTGTTGATTTAGACCGCCATGTCAAATCGATTGACAACGCGCTTCAACGGGTAAAACGCAAGCTCGAAAGGTATTTGGAAGTACGCGATGCATAATGATTAAAGCGCCTTTTGCTTTTGTGGAGGTGCTTTTTTGCAATAAAAATAAAAACGTCCGGCAAAACTGAACAATTTCCTTTCCGCGCAAGAAAAGCGGCTGTACAAACCGCAAATGGTTCTTCACCGAAAGGGCTTCGTTCGGAAGCTTTTTTATACCCTTATCATAGAACAAATGTTCCTGAAATGCAAGGGATCCCTTTATATAAATCGGTTTAGGATTCGTTTAAGATCCGGGGCCTTGGTTAATAATGGATGTGGACGGGGACGGACAGCCAAGTGAATACATTCCTTGACACAAGTTATGTCGTGTGCTAAAGTATTTGGGTGGCCTTAATTGAAAGGCGTTTTTTTGCTGATCATATAAGGCTGTAAATCTTGAGGCTGGTCCGTAGGAGGTGTACATCATGCGGGTGATCATCACTTTAGCGTGCACAAACTGCAAGCAAAGAAACTATACATCCACTAAAAATAAGCGCAACCATCCCGACCGCATGGAGTTGAAGAAATATTGCAAGTTTTGCAATGAACAGACAGCTCATCGCGAAACGCGCTAGTTTTTTGGAGGTGTAGTTGTGTCCTTTTTGGCTAAATTGAAGCAGGGATTCGGCAATACATTTTCTTTTTTTGCGGACAGCTGGTCCGAGCTGAAAAAAGTAAAATGGCCTAGCCGTAAAGAGCTGATTAGCTACACGCTGGTCGTATTATTTACGGTCACCTTTATAACGGTGTACTTCTACGTTCTGGACCTGGGAATTTCAGAGCTGCTTCGCCTCGTGTTTCAATAATCTGGGCTGGTGGGTGGCACTATGGAAATGGAAAAAAGATGGTACGTCGTACATACCTATTCCGGGTATGAAAACAAGGTGAAGGCAAATTTGGAAAAGCGCGTCGAATCCATGGATATGAAGGACAAGATTTTTCGTGTGCTCGTTCCCATGGAAGAAGAGCTTGTGAATAAAGACGGCAAGAAGAAAACGGTTATGCGTAAAGTATATCCAGGGTATGTCCTCGTGGAGATGATCCAGACGGACGATTCGTGGTATGTCGTGCGCAACACTCCTGGGGTTACCGGGTTTGTCGGATCGACCGGTTCGGGTTCGAAGCCGACGCCGCTGCTTCCCGAGGAAGTGGATGCGATTCTCAAGCACATGGGTATGGAAGAGCCGAAGCCGAAGATCGATTTCGAGCTCAAAGAAACCGTACGCGTAAAAGTTGGGCCGTTTGCCAATTTTGTCGGTTCCGTAGAAGAAATTCTGCTCGACAAAAGCAAGCTGAAGGTTCATGTCAACATGTTCGGCAGAGAGACGCCGTTGGAGCTTGACTATAATCAGGTGGAAAAGCTTTAACCGTTGTAAGCGAAATTCTGCCATACTACGGGCGAGGAGGTGTACACAACAATGGCGAAAAAGGTTATTAAAATGGTGAAATTGCAGGTCCCTGCAGGAAAAGCGAATCCGGCTCCGCCGATCGGTCCTGCTCTTGGTCAAGCCGGTGTTAATATCATGGCGTTCTGTAAAGAATTTAATGCTCGCACGGCCGATCAAGCAGGTCTCATCATTCCGGTAGAAATTACGGTATTCGAGGACCGTTCCTTCACGTTCGTTACCAAAACGCCTCCAGCTGCCGTATTGCTGCGGGTGGCTGCAGGGATCGAAAAAGGTTCCGGCGAACCGAACAAGAAGAAAGTTGCAACCGTTAATCGTGCGAAAATTCGTGAAATTGCCGAGCAAAAAATGCCTGACCTGAACGCGGCATCCATCGAGGCTGCTATGCGTATGGTGGAAGGTACGGCTCGCAGCATGGGCGTTGCAATCGTAGACTAATCCATGCTTCCGGCTCCCGGTTATAACGGAGGAGCCAACCAAGTGGGAGGATATTCCGCTAATACCACATAGGAGGATAAGACAGTGGCTAAACACGGCAAGAAATACTTGGAAGCTGCCAAGCAAATCGACGCTGACGCTTTTTACGAGCCGCTCGAGGCGATCGAGCTCGTGAAGAAGACAGCGCGCGCCAAATTCGACGAAACCGTTGAAGTGGCTGTACGTTTGGGCGTAGACCCTAGAAAACAAGACCAAGCCGTTCGCGGTGTGGTTGTATTGCCTCACGGCACAGGTAAAACAAAACGCGTTCTTGTATTCGCCAAAGGCGAAAAAGCCAAAGAAGCGGAAGCGGCAGGAGCCGATTTCGTTGGCGATCAAGACATGATCAACAAGATCCAGCAAGGCTGGTTCGACTTCGATGTCTGCGTAGCTACGCCAGACATGATGAGCGAAGTGGGTAAGCTCGGCCGTATCTTGGGTGGTAAAGGTTTGATGCCGAATCCGAAAGCGGGTACCGTTACGTTCGACGTGGCGAAAGCCGTTCAGGAGATCAAGGCTGGTAAAATCGAATACCGTCTGGATAAAGCCGGACAAATTCACGCGCCGATCGGAAAAGTTTCCTTCGAAGCCGAGAAGCTTGCTGAAAATTTCAAAGCTTTGATTGATGCGCTGAACAGAGCGAAACCGGCCGCAGCTAAAGGGGTATACCTGAAGAACATCGCGGTATCCTCGACAATGGGTCCGAGCGCTCGTGTGAACGCTGCAGCTCTTAGATAGGAGTAGCCTTGGTATTTGACTTTCCAGGTCATCCATGCTAACCTGTTCTAAGTCTAACAAACGAATATGCTTACCGTAGACAGCAGGTGCTCCTACCCATGGGCTTAATTTCCTGCCGAGGTGTTATGATATAAATTCGGTATTCTTTGCTTAACAGCTCAAGAATATGTGAATCATCATGCCTTCGCTTTCGTCTGCGAAGGCATTTTCGCTTTTATGCGGACCTTGCCTTGGCGGAGATGGCGAGAAACGGAATGAGCGGCCTCGGGCGGACTTTGTTTACGAGTTAAGTTTACGAAGCAGTTTTCTCACGAAAACTTATAGCTTATGCTTACGATGCAAGCTTTCCTGCAGAAAGCTCTTAGGAGGTGCAAAAATGGCAAACGCAAAAATTATCGAGCAAAAAGCTCAACAGGTTACGGTTGTAGCCGAAAAGCTGAAAGAAAGCTCTTGTTCCATCGTTGCCGATTACCGCGGCTTGAACGTTGCCCAAGTAACGGAGCTTCGCAAACAATTGCGTGAAGCTGGTGTGGAATTCCAAGTGTTGAAAAATACTTTGGTACGCCGTGCTACGGCGAATGCGGAACTGTCTGAACTGGATGAGTATTTGACTGGTCCTACTGCGATCGCATTCAGCAAAGAAGATGTCGTGGCTCCGGCTAAAATTTTGGCGGAGTTCGCTAAGAAGAACGAAAACCTGAACATTAAAGCAGGCGTTGTAGAAGGTAAAGTGGTTGATATCAACCAAATCAAGGCGCTGGCTGAGCTTCCGTCCAGAGAAGGTCTTCTGTCCATGTTGCTCAGCGTGCTTCAAGCTCCGATTCGCAACTTCGCCCTTGCGGTTAAGGCTGTATCCGATAAGCAAGAAGGCGGCGCACAAGAAGCGTAATCTTTTTAAAAAAACGATCTAAATATAAACGGAGGTTTAAACCATGAGCAAAGAGCAAATTTTGGAAGCCATTAAAGGCATGACAGTATTGGAACTGAACGATCTGGTTAAAGCAATCGAAGAAGAGTTTGGCGTAACGGCGGCTGCTCCTGTGGCAGTAGTAGCAGGCGGCGGCGCTGCAGAAGCGCAAGAGCAATCCGAATTCGACGTTATCCTGGCAAGCGCAGGCGCGTCCAAAATCAACGTAATCAAAGTGGTTCGCGAAATTACAGGCCTTGGCTTGAAAGAAGCAAAAGACCTCGTAGACGGCGCACCGAAGCCGTTGAAAGAAAAAGTTTCCAAGGAAGAAGCTGAATCCATCAAAGCTAAGCTGGAAGAAGCAGGCGCTTCCGTAGAAGTGAAGTAATTTCAAAGGTCAAGCACCCCTTGAAGAGGCGATTCTCTCAAGGGGTTTTCCTTTTCAATACAGCAAACAGGGAGGTGGCCGAACGTGTCGGAACATTACTATTCCAGAAAACCCAGCGTTGAACATGACCTGCACACCATTGAAGAGACGATGCGTGGACGCAGGTTCATTTTTGTAACGGATGCCGGGGTGTTCTCAAAAAAGGGGGTTGATTACGGATCGAAGCTGCTCGTGGAAACGGTGGCGCTTCCCGTCGATGCCCGGATTCTTGATGTGGGCTGCGGTTACGGGCCGATTGGACTGACGGCTGCCGTGCTGGCGCACAAGGGTACGGTCACCATGGTGGACATCAATGAACGCGCTGTTGCGTTAGCCAAGCACAATGCCGATCGGAACGGCCTGGACAATGTAGAAATACTGCAAAGTGACCTGTTATCGGAGTTGAAGGGCCGGTCGTTTGATGTGGTGCTGACCAATCCTCCGATCCGGGCCGGCAAAGAAACGGTTCACCGTATTTTCGAGCAGGCGCATGAAGCACTTGTACCGGGCGGCGCTCTTTGGGTCGTTATTCAGAAGAAACAAGGCGCCCCGTCGGCTTATAGCAAATTGGAGTCTCTCTATAGCCGTGTAGAACAGGTGGAACGGAGTAAAGGCTACTGGATTATCAAGGCTGCGAAATGATTTTGATGCGCTGGAAAAATGTTGACTTGAATTTTGGGATGTGATATTATATTAAAATGTCAGTATTATGGTCATGCTTTTTCTCTTTAGTTTACTAAAATGTCAAGATATTTTTTTCATGCTGGGATGAATAAGATTTTATCATTTGACGTATAATGTTTAAATTTTAGGTAAACCCTACAAGGTGTGAAGAAAATTATGGTAAAATGGGGAAAAAGTCACCTGTTCGTTGTACGATTCGTGCATCGTAATAACAAGCTTCCTTAAGAAGTTTATCTTCGTGCAGTATTTACTCGAGAAGGCTTCCCAAAGAGGCTTTTATTTTGTTCTATTGAGTAGACATGAGGGGTGAATCTAAGTTGGCGGGACATCTTGTTCAATTAGGTCGACGTAAACGCAGGTCGTACGCGCGGATTCATGAGGTGTTGGAAGTTCCAAACCTGATTGAAATCCAACAAAAATCATATCAGTGGTTTTTGGATGAAGGGTTGCGTGAAATGTTTCAAGATATTTCCCCAATCCAAGATTTTACGGGGAATTTGGTGTTGGAATTTATCGACTACAGTTTGGGAGAGCCAAAGTATTCAGTGGATGAATCCAAAGAACGCGACGTCACCTTCGCTGCACCGCTTCGTGTGAAAGTACGTTTGATCAATAAAGAGACTGGCGAAGTCAAGGAGCAGGAAGTCTTTATGGGCGATTTCCCTCTGATGACCGAAACGGGTACTTTTATTATCAACGGCGCTGAACGGGTTATTGTCAGTCAGCTGGTTCGTTCCCCGAGCGTCTATTTTAGTACGAAAGTCGATAAAAACGGTAAAAAGGCTTATACCGCTACCGTGATTCCGAACCGCGGCGCTTGGCTTGAATTGGAAACGGATGCGAAGGATATCATCTATGTGCGTATTGACCGTACAAGAAAAATCCCTGTAACCGTACTGCTTCGTGCACTCGGCTTCGGTACCGACGCGGAAATCATAGACCTGCTTGGTGACGATGAATATATCCGCAATACGTTGGACAAGGATAACACCGATTCGACGGACAAGGCGTTGATTGAAATTTACGAGCGTCTTCGCCCGGGCGAGCCGCCGACGCTGGATAATGCGAGAAGCTTGCTGATCGCCAGATTCTTCGATCCGAAGCGTTACGATCTTGCCAATGTTGGACGGTACAAAATCAACAAAAAGCTGCATATCAAAAATCGTCTGTTCAATCAACGTCTGGCTGAGACCCTTGTTAATCCGGAAACAGGCGAGATTATTGCAGAAGCTGGACAACAGCTTGACCGCCGTTTGCTCGACACGATTATTCCTTATCTGGAAGACAACGTCGGCTTCAAAGAATATTCGGTCGCTAACGGCGTAACTGAAACAGATAAGATTACGCTGCAGCACATTAACGTCTACTCCCCGATTGAAGACGGGAAAGTGGTTAAAGTCATCGCCAACGGGAAAATTGACAAGTCGGTGAAGAACATTACGCCGGCTGATATCATTGCATCGATCAACTATTTCATTAACTTGCTGCATGGGATCGGCAGCACCGATGATATCGATCATCTGGGTAACCGTCGCTTGCGTTCCGTGGGAGAGCTTTTGCAGAACCAGTTCCGCATTGGCCTGTCCCGGATGGAGCGCGTGGTACGCGAGCGGATGTCGATTCAGGATGTGAACACGATCACCCCGCAGCAATTGATCAATATACGTCCGGTCATCGCTTCGATCAAGGAGTTCTTCGGAAGCTCCCAGCTGTCGCAGTTTATGGACCAGACGAACCCGCTTGCCGAACTGACGCACAAACGCCGCCTGTCCGCTCTTGGACCCGGTGGTTTGACGCGGGAACGCGCAGGTTTTGAAGTGCGGGACGTCCATCACTCCCACTATGGGCGGATGTGTCCGATTGAGACGCCGGAAGGACCGAACATCGGTTTGATTAACTCACTTTCCACGTTCGCGCGTGTGAATGAATTCGGCTTTATTGAAGCGCCCTACCGGCGTGTTGACCCGAATACCGGCATAGTTACGGATGAGATCGCTTATTTGACGGCCGATGAAGAAGATAATTACGTGGTCGCGCAGGCGAATGCCGAGTTGACCGAGGACGGCAGATTTGCGAATGATAACGTCATTGTCCGTTACAAGGACGATATTCTGACGCTTCCTAAAGAGCGTGTCGATTACATGGACGTTTCCCCTAAGCAAGTTGTATCGGTAGCGACGGCGCTTATTCCATTTTTGGAAAACGACGACTCCAACCGTGCTCTCATGGGTTCGAACATGCAGCGTCAAGCCGTTCCGCTTCTTATCCCTAAGGCGCCGCTTGTCGGTACGGGGATGGAGCATAAGGCGGCCAAGGACTCGGGTGTATGCGTCGTTTCCAAGGTGAACGGTGTGGTAGAACGGGTGACGGCTAACGAGATCTGGGTACGCCGTCAGGAAGTAGTGGACGGCCGCCTGGTGAACGGAGACATCGTTAAACATAAATTGCACAAGTTTTTGCGCTCCAATCAAGGAACATGTATTAACCAACGTCCGATTTGCCATAAAGGCGAGCAAGTGCGCGTAGGAGATATCCTCGCCGATGGTCCGTCGACGGAGATGGGTGAGCTTGCGCTCGGGCGGAACGTAGTGGTTGCCTTTATGACATGGGAAGGCTACAACTACGAGGACGCGATATTGCTTAGTGAAAAACTGGTGAAGGAAGACGTCTATACTTCCATTCACATTGAAGAATATGAGTCTGAAGCCCGGGATACGAAGCTCGGACCGGAGGAAATCACCCGTGATATTCCGAACGTCGGGGAAGATGCGCTGAAAAATCTCGATGAGCGCGGAATTATCCGCGTCGGTGCCGAGATCGCGGCAGGCGACATTCTGGTGGGCAAAGTAACGCCAAAAGGGGTTACGGAGCTGACCGCGGAAGAACGTTTGCTTCATGCGATTTTCGGTGAAAAAGCCCGTGAAGTTCGCGATACTTCGCTTCGTGTGCCGCACGGTACCGATGGTATCGTAGTCGACGTGAAAGTATTTACCCGTGAGAACGGCGACGAACTGCCTCCTGGCGTAAACCAGCTGGTGCGCGTCTACATCGCCCAGAAGCGGAAAATTTCCGAAGGCGACAAGATGGCGGGACGTCACGGAAACAAAGGGGTTATCGCACGGATTTTACCGGAAGAGGACATGCCGTTCC
The DNA here is from genome assembly GCF_024519685.1 of Paenibacillus sp. Pae15. NCBI lineage: Bacteria > Bacillati > Bacillota > Bacilli > Caryophanales > Paenibacillaceae > Paenibacillus > Paenibacillus sp. Pae15. The sequence goes on from NZ_JALJRM010000029.1 coordinate 25,585, forward strand.
TGCCGGACGGCACGCCAGTTGAAGTTGTGCTGAACCCGCTTGGCGTTCCTTCCCGGATGAACATCGGACAGGTGCTGGAAGTTCACTTGGGGATGGCTGCCAAGTATCTCGGTATCCATACGGCAACGCCGGTATTCGACGGTGCTAATGAATACGACGTGTTCGATACGATGGAAGAGGCCGGCATGCAGCGTAACGGCAAGACGATCCTGTACGACGGCAGAACCGGTGAACCGTTTGAGCGAGAGGTAACGGTAGGCGTCATGTATATGATCAAGCTGGCTCACATGGTCGATGATAAAATCCATGCGCGTTCGACAGGGCCGTACTCGCTCGTTACGCAGCAGCCGCTGGGCGGTAAAGCTCAGTTCGGCGGACAGCGGTTTGGCGAGATGGAGGTATGGGCGCTCGAGGCTTATGGTGCAGCTTATACCCTGCAGGAGATTTTGACTGTGAAATCCGACGACGTGGTAGGACGCGTCAAAACGTATGAGTCGATTGTTAAAGGTGAGAATGTTCCGGAGCCTGGCGTACCGGAATCCTTCAAGGTATTGATCAAAGAGCTTCAAAGCTTGGGTATGGATGTGAAAATCTTGTCCGAGAATGAAGAAGAGATCGAAATGAAGGAAATCGACGATGAGGATGAGGTAACAAGCGATAAGCTTAACCTTAACCTTGAAGGCGCGGAAATGGGAGTCGAGTAATCTATTGGGCCAGGCGTAAGCCACGGGTGTATGAAGCGTACAGACAGCACATTCTTACAACGGATGCTTCCGGTGTAGATTTGCCCACACAAACTTGGAGGAGGGTTGCTCCTTGATCGACGTCAACAATTTTGAATTCATGAAAATCGGATTGGCTTCCCCCGACAAAATCCGTTCATGGTCCAGAGGCGAAGTGAAAAAGCCGGAGACGATCAACTACAGGACGCTGAAACCTGAAAAAGAAGGCTTGTTCTGTGAGAAAATATTTGGTCCGACCAAGGATTGGGAATGTCATTGCGGTAAATATAAACGGGTTCGTTACAAAGGCGTTGTCTGTGACCGCTGCGGCGTAGAAGTTACGCGTCAAAAAGTGCGCCGCGAGCGCATGGGTCACATCGAGCTTGCAGCACCGGTTTCACATATCTGGTATTTCAAAGGAATTCCAAGCCGTATGGGGCTTGCGCTCGACATGTCTCCGCGGTCTCTGGAAGAGATCATCTACTTTGCTTCCTATGTCGTAACTGATCCTGGAGATACGCCGCTGGAGAAAAAACAGCTTCTCTCCGAGAAGGAATACCGCAGCTATCGGGAAAAATACGGCTATGCATTCCAAGCCGGTATGGGCGCGGAAGCGGTGAAGAAGCTGCTTCAAGACATCGACATCGAGAAAGAAGTCGATATGCTGAAGGAAGAGCTGAAAACCGCTCAAGGTCAACGCCGTAACCGTGCCATTAAACGTCTTGAGGTTATGGAAGCATTCCGTAACTCCAAAAATATGCCGGAGTGGATGGTGCTCGACGTACTGCCGGTTATCCCTCCGGAGCTTCGTCCGATGGTTCAGCTTGACGGGGGGCGCTTTGCGACCTCTGACTTGAACGATTTATACCGCCGTGTCATCAACCGGAACAACCGTCTGAAACGTCTGCTTGATCTGGGCGCTCCTGATATTATCGTGCAGAACGAAAAGCGGATGCTTCAGGAAGCGGTTGACGCGCTTATTGATAACGGCCGCCGCGGCCGTCCCGTAACGGGACCGGGTAATCGTCCGCTCAAATCCCTCAGCCACATGCTGAAGGGTAAACAGGGGCGTTTCCGTCAAAACCTGCTGGGTAAGCGGGTTGACTACTCCGGCCGTTCCGTTATCGTGGTGGGACCGAGTCTCAAAATGTATCAGTGCGGACTTCCAAAGGAAATGGCATTGGAATTGTTTAAGCCTTTCGTCATGAAAGAGCTTGTGAATAAAGGTCTTGCGCATAACATTAAGAGCGCAAAACGCAAAGTGGAACGCGTTAGTCCTGAAGTATGGGATGTTCTTGAGGAAGTCATCAAGGAACACCCGGTTCTGCTGAACCGTGCTCCCACGCTTCACCGTTTGGGCATTCAGGCGTTCGAGCCGATTCTGGTTGAAGGCCGGGCGATCAAGCTGCATCCGCTTGTTTGTACGGCATATAACGCCGACTTTGACGGAGACCAGATGGCCGTTCACGTTCCGTTGTCTGCAGAAGCCCAGGCGGAAGCCCGCGTGCTGATGCTCGCAGCAGGCAATATTCTCAACCCAAAAGACGGCAAACCGGTTGTTACGCCGTCGCAGGACATGGTTTTGGGAAGCTTCTACTTAACGACGGAAAACAAGGAAGCCAAAGGCTCCGGTACGATTATTCGTTCGATTGAAGAAGCCGTGTCGCTCTACCACCGCGGAGATGCGGCTCTGCATGCGCGCGTGGCGATTCCGGCCAAGGCTTTGAAAAAAACCAGCTTTACGCCGGAACAAGAAAAGGCCATGCTGATCACAACGATCGGTAAAATTATCTTCAATGAGATTTATCCGCCGGACTTCCCATACATTAATGAAGCGACGAAAGCGAATTTGCTGAACGGACCTTCAAACGATTATTTCGTGTTCGAGAAAGGCGTGGATCTTCGCAAGAAAATGGCGGAGCTGCCTGAAACGAAAGCGGTCGGAAAAGATTACCTTGGCACGATCATTGCAGAATGCTTCCGCCGTTACCATACGACACAAACGTCGATCACGCTGGATAATATCAAGCAGCTTGGATTTACTTACTCTACGCGTGCCGGTATCACCATTGCCGTAGCGGATGTGACGGTTCCGAAGGAGAAAGATGAAATCCTTAGAGAATCCGACGAAAAAGTTCGTGTGGTTACGAATCAATATCGCCGCGGTTTAATTACAGACGATGAACGCTACGACCGCGTTATCGCGATCTGGAGCAAGGCCAAGGATGAAATTACCGATATTTTGATGAAGTCGCTTGATAAATATAATTCCATCAATATGATGGTGGAATCCAAAGCACGGGGTAACAAATCGCAAATTACCCAGCTTGGCGGAATGCGCGGTCTGATGGCTAACCCGTCCGGTAAAATCATCGAGCTTCCGATCAAGTCCAATTTCCGCGAAGGGTTGACCGTATTGGAGTACTTTATCTCCACTCACGGTGCACGGAAAGGTTTGGCCGATACCGCACTTCGTACGGCGGACTCGGGTTACTTGACCCGCCGTCTGGTAGACGTGGCTCAAGACGTAATTGTTCGTGAAGAAGATTGCGGTACGGATAAAGGGTTCCTCGTCAGCAGAATCCAGGATGGTAAAGAAGTCATCGAAGATCTGTATGACCGAATCGAAGGACGGTACTCCTTTGAAACGATTCGTCATCCGCAAACAGGTGAGATTATTATTAACCGTAACGAGCTGATTGAAGCACATATTGCCGACCAAATTATAGCAGCCGGTATTGAGAAGGTACAAATCCGTTCCGTACTCAGCTGCCGTTCCAGACACGGCGTCTGCAAAAAGTGCTACGGCCGTAATCTGGCGACCGGCAAACATGTAGAAATCGGCGAAGCGGTAGGTATTATCGCGGCGCAATCCATCGGTGAACCAGGAACGCAGCTTACCATGCGTACGTTCCATACCGGGGGCGTTGCGGGCGACGACATCACGCAAGGTTTGCCGCGGATTCAGGAGCTCTTCGAAGCTCGTAATCCAAAAGGGCAAGCGATAATTTCTGAAATTGACGGTGTGATTAAAGAAATCCGTGAAGCGAAGGATCGTCGTGAGATTGAGGTTCAAGGCGAAGCTGAATCGAAAGTATATTCCGTACCTTACGGCTCCCGGATTCGCGTCACAGTGAACCAGACCGTAGAGGCCGGAGATGAGCTGACGGAAGGCTCGATCGATCCGAAGGAAATGCTGCGCATTAAAGGGATCCGCGGCGTGCAGAACTACATTTTACAGGAAGTTCAGCGCGTATACCGGAACCAAGGGGTGGAAATCAACGACAAGCACGTCGAAGTGATGATCCGCCAAATGCTGCGTAAAATTCGCATCGTCGATGCCGGAAATACGACTCTGCTTCCGGGATCCTTTGTGGACATTCATGAGTACGAAGAAGCGAACAAAGTGGCGCTTTTCGCCAATGAGGAACCTGCTGTTGCCAAACCGGTGCTTCTGGGTATTACCAAAGCATCGCTCGAAACAGATTCCTTCCTCTCTGCGGCATCGTTCCAGGAAACGACTCGTGTCCTGACGGATGCGGCGATTAAAGGAAAAGTCGACCAGCTGCTCGGTTTGAAGGAGAATGTGATCATCGGTAAACTGATACCGGCAGGTACGGGGATGGCAAGATACCGTAACATCCGCATTACAGATCCGAACGCAGAGCCAAGGGATGAAGAGTTGACTGAAGCAGAAGCGGTAACCGTAGAGTAACGAAGAAGACCCGGCGCTTGCCTTCAAAGTATGGATTGTAAAATCTTTTTGAAGGCAAGCGTCCATTCTTGACACGGTAAAACCGAGATGCTAATATATCAAAGTGTGCCATTTTCTAAGCCTAGTCACCTGTCCTTTTGGAGGATATGATCTATGTCTTATGATAAAGTGAAACAGGCAGCAAAGCTGATTATAGGCACGAAACAAGTGACGAAAATGGTAGAGGCGGGACATGCCGCCGAAGTTTTCGTTGCCAGAGATGCAGATCCGCGAATTACGATAAAAATAGTTAACCTCTGCAAGATGATGGGGGTTAAAGTGACATACGTGGACTCCATGACCATGTTAGGTAAAGCGTGTGGAATCGAAGTAGGCGCAGCTATGGCTGCGGTAGTGAATGAATGATGCAGTAATGTTTTTGCCTGAGAATCCGTAAGGGTTTAAGGTAAAAACTTTTACTTTGTTCATTTACGATTCGCCTGGATCTGTGGGCTTGAAAAGAAAGAACCATTCATATTAAAGGAGGTGGCCAATATGCCAACAATTAACCAGCTCGTTCGTAAAGGACGCCAAGCGAAAGTTGTAAAATCCAAATCCCCGGCTCTTCAAAGAGGTTTCAACGCCTTGAAAAGAGAAGCAACGAATCTGAGTTCTCCTCAGAAACGTGGCGTCTGCACTCGTGTAGGTACGATGACCCCGAAGAAACCAAACTCTGCTCTTCGTAAGTATGCGCGTGTTCGCTTGACGAACCGTGTAGAGGTTACTGCCTACATTCCGGGTATCGGACACAACCTGCAGGAGCACAGCGTTGTTCTGATTCGCGGCGGTCGTGTTAAGGACCTTCCAGGGGTACGTTACCACATCGTTCGCGGCGCACTCGATACTTCCGGTGTAGCCAACCGCAAGCAAGCACGTTCCAAGTACGGCGCAAAACGCCCGAAAGAGAAAAAGTAATACAGCTTTTATAAATTGAATGATTTTAGAAGAAAGGGGGATAACTATGCCTCGTAAAGGTCCAGTTACTCGCAGAGACGTATTGCCAGATCCGATTTATAACAGCAAGCTCGTTACCCGCTTGATCAACCGCATTATGATTGATGGTAAAAGAGGAACAGCTCAAACAATCCTTTATAATGCTTTCAATCTGATTAAAGAACGTACGGGTAAAGAACCTATGGAAGTATTTGAACAAGCGATCAAAAACATTATGCCGGTTCTTGAAGTTAAAGCTCGCCGTGTTGGGGGTGCCAACTATCAAGTTCCTGTAGAGGTAAGACCTGATCGCCGTACGACTTTAGGTCTTCGCTGGCTTGTAAACTATTCCCGCCTGCGCGGTGAAAAAACGATGGAAGAAAGACTGGCTCAAGAAATCATCGATGCCAGCAACAACACAGGCGCTTCCGTGAAAAAACGCGAAGATACGCACAAAATGGCAGAAGCCAACAAGGCGTTTGCACATTATCGTTGGTAAAATTAAATTCCTTTTTATAGGAAGGAGACGTTCCTGATGGCAAGAGAGTTCTCCTTGAAAGATACGCGTAACATCGGGATCATGGCGCATATTGATGCCGGCAAGACCACCACGACGGAACGCATCCTGTTCTACACTGGCCGCGTGCACAAAATCGGTGAAGTTCACGAGGGTGCTGCTACGATGGACTGGATGGAGCAGGAGCAGGAGCGCGGAATCACCATTACTTCCGCTGCTACGACCGCTCAATGGAAAGGCCACCGCATCAATATTATCGACACCCCGGGACACGTTGACTTCACTGTAGAAGTTGAACGCTCCCTGCGCGTATTGGACGGAGCAGTAGGCGTATTCAGCGCCAAAGAAGGCGTTGAGCCGCAGTCGGAGACAGTTTGGAGACAAGCGGACCGTTATGGCGTTCCCCGGATCGCCTATGTCAATAAAATGGATATCATCGGTGCGGATTACCTGCAGGTTATCCAATCGATGCGCGATAAGCTTGGCGCGAACGCAGTTGCCATTCAGCTGCCGATTGGGGCTGAAAATGATTTCAAAGGCGTTATCGACCTTATCGAGCGTAAAGCTTATATCTACAAAGACGATCTGGGTAAAGAACCTGACCAGGTTGAAGTCCCTGCTGAATACAAGGATAAAGTGGAAGAGCTTCGTCTTGAGCTTGTAGAGAAGGTAGCGGAGCTTGACGAAGAACTGATGATGAAATATCTGGAAGGCGAAGAACTGACGGTCGAAGAAATTAAAGGGGCGCTCCGTAAAGGGGTTGTCGGCGTTAAAATCTTCCCGGTTGTCTGTGGATCGTCTTACCGGAATAAAGGCGTACAGTTAATGCTGGATGCCGTTATTGACTATCTCCCGTCTCCAATCGATGTGCCGAACATCAAAGGTACGCTCGAGGACGGATCGGAAGTCGTACGTAAATCTTCTGATGACGAACCGTTTGCCGCTCTGGCATTCAAAATCATGACAGACCCGTTTGTCGGCAAATTAACGTTCTTCCGTGTGTACTCAGGGGTTCTGAACTCCGGTTCTTACGTATTGAACGCGACAAAAGGCAAACGCGAACGGATCGGCCGTATTCTTCAGATGCATGCGAACAGCCGTCAGGAAATCAGCGAGGTTTATGCGGGTGACATTGCGGCTGCCGTAGGCTTGAAGGATACTGTGACCGGGGATACGCTGTGTGATGAGAAGCATCCGGTTATTCTGGAATCCATGAACTTCCCGGAACCGGTTATTCAGCTGGCTGTTGAACCGAAAACAAAAGCCGACCAAGACAAAATGGGTATTGCGCTGGCCAAATTGTCTGAAGAAGATCCGACTTTCCGTGCGCATACGGATGAAGAAACCGGCCAAACGATCATCTCCGGTATGGGTGAGCTTCACCTTGAGATTATCGTCGACCGCATGCTTCGCGAGTTCAAGGTAGAAACCAATGTGGGTAAACCGCAGGTTGCCTACCGCGAAACGTTCCGTCAACCGGCTAAGGTTGAAGGTAAATTCGTTCGCCAATCCGGCGGCCGTGGTCAATACGGACATTGTTGGGTTGAGTTCGAACCGCTGGAGCCGGGTACCGGATTCCAGTTTGAAAGCAAAATTGTCGGTGGTGCGATTCCTAAAGAATTCATCCCTCCGATTCAAGCCGGTATTGAAGAAGCTATGAAAAATGGCGTATACGCAGGCTTCCCTCTCGTGGATATCAAAGCAACTGTCGTTGACGGTTCTTACCACGATGTGGACTCCAGCGAAATGGCGTTTAAAATTGCTGGCTCCATGGCACTCAAAGCTGCCGGAGAAAAATGCCGTCCGGTATTGCTTGAGCCGATCATGAAGGTAGAGGTTACCGTGCCGGAAGAGTACATGGGCGACGTTATGGGCGACCTGAACTCCCGCCGCGGAAGAATCGAAGGTATGGATTCCCGCTTCGGCGCGCAAATTATCCGTGCCAAAGTGCCTCTTTCCGAAATGTTTGGTTACTCTACGACGCTGCGCTCCCGTACACAAGGCCGGGGTGTATACTCGATGGAAATTTCGCACTATGAAGAAGTGCCTAAGTCGATTGCCGAAGAAATCGTTGCAAAGAACAAAGGCGCTTAATATAATTACTATATTTAAGGAGGCTATTCACTCATGGCTAAAGCAAAATTTGAGCGTACAAAACCGCACGTTAATATTGGCACCATCGGTCACGTTGACCATGGTAAAACAACTCTGACTGCCGCAATCACTACCGTATTGTCCAAAAAATACGGCGGTGCCGCTGTAGCTTTCGATCAAATCGACAAAGCACCGGAAGAGCGCGAACGCGGTATCACGATTTCGACTGCACACGTTGAATACGAAACGCCTAACCGTCACTATGCACACGTTGACTGCCCAGGCCACGCTGACTATGTTAAAAACATGATCACGGGTGCTGCGCAAATGGACGGCGCGATCCTGGTTGTATCCGCAGCAGACGGTCCGATGCCGCAAACTCGCGAGCACATCCTGCTGTCCCGTCAGGTAGGCGTACCTTACATCGTGGTATTCCTGAACAAATGTGACATGGTTGAAGACGAAGAGCTTCTTGAACTGGTTGAAATGGAAGTTCGCGACCTGCTGAACGAATACGAGTTCCCAGGCGACGAAACTCCAATCATCCGCGGCGCTGCTCGTGAAGCCCTGCAAAACCCAGACGGTCCTTGGGCTGACAAAATCATTGAGCTGTTCGAGCAAATCGACAACTACATCCCTACGCCTGAGCGCGACACTGATAAACCTTTCTTGATGCCGGTAGAGGACGTGTTCACGATCACTGGTCGTGGTACTGTTGCTACAGGCCGTGTAGAGCGTGGTGTGGTTAAAGTCGGTGACGAGGTTGAAATCATCGGTTTGGCTGAAGAAACTCGCAAATCCGTTGTTACGGGCGTAGAAATGTTCCGTAAGCTTCTGGATTCCGCACAAGCTGGTGACAACATCGGTGCACTGCTTCGCGGTGTAGACCGTAAAGACATCGAGCGTGGACAAGTTTTGGCAAAGCCGGGTTCCGTTAAACCGCACACGAACTTCACCGCTCAAATCTACGTTCTGACAAAAGAAGAAGGTGGACGTCACAAACCTTTCTTCAGCGGTTACCGTCCGCAGTTCTACTTCCGTACAACGGACGTAACAGGTATCATCAACCTGCCGGAAGGTTCCGAGATGGTTATGCCTGGTGACAACATCACTGTTACCGTAGAACTGATCTCGCCGATCGCTATCGAAGAAGGAACTCGCTTCGCGATCCGTGAAGGCGGCCGTACAGTTGGTGCCGGCGCCGTTGCAACCATCAGCAAGTAATTTCGGTGATCCGAATCCTATAGATTTACGTACTGTTCCGAAGCAAGACCAAAGCAATTTGTACTGTTCCGAAGCAACCCTTCATCTATATAGATGAAGGGTTTTAATTTTTTAGGCATCCGCAGCATTTTTTTCTTGCTTTTCATAATGAAATTTAATATAATAGTGAACGTTGGTCTGTGACGTTGCGATGATGTGAGAGGTTGCTGACACGCCCGGCCCCTTTGCCATAGGGACGGCGTCAGGAGATTTTCACGGAGTATGTCCGATACTAAATTGGGCGAAAGAAGGAGGGAATACTATGGCAAAGCAAAAGATTCGTATTCGTTTGAAGGCGTATGATCACAGAATTCTGGATCAATCTGCCGAAAAAATCGTGGACACTGCAAAACGTTCCGGTGCAGGGGTATCTGGTCCGATTCCGCTTCCTACCGAGAAGCAAATCATCACGATTCTTCGTGCGGTTCACAAGTACAAAGATTCTCGTGAACAGTTCGAGATGCGTACACATAAACGTTTGATCGATATCGTCAATCCGACGCCGCAAACGGTTGATGCATTGATGCGTTTGGATCTGCCGTCCGGTGTGGACATCGAAATCAAACTGTAATATATACACTGTGGTTATAAAACAACAGGCTAAAGAGGAAAAGAGGTGTCAACGATGACTAAAGGTATCTTAGGTAAAAAGATTGGGATGACTCAAGTATTTACTCCTGAAGGATTGGTTGTTCCGGTTACCGTTATTGAAGCAGGTCCTTGCACGGTGCTGCAAAAGAAGGACGTAGAGAACGACGGTTACGAAGCCATCCAAATCGGTTTTGCCGACAAGAAAGAAAAGAATGCGAACAAACCTGAGTTGGGCCACGCGAAAAAAGCCGGCACAACACCTAAGCGCTACGTGAAAGAAATTCGCAATGTACAGATCTCTGAGTATGAAGTTGGCCAGGAGATCAAGGCTGACATCTTCGCAGAAGGCGAATTCGTTGACGTAACGGGTACATCTAAAGGTAAAGGATTCCAAGGCGTTATCAAAAGACATAACCAATCCAGAGGTCCGATGGCGCACGGCTCGCGTTATCATCGCGGTCCGGGTTCGATGGGCTCGATCCAGGCTAACCGTGTTCCAAAAGGTAAAAACCTTCCGGGTCACATGGGTACAGAGACGGTTACCATTCAAAAGCTTGAAGTGGTTAAAGTCGATGCGGAACGGAATGTACTTCTAGTTAAAGGCTCCATTCCAGGTCCTAAAAACAGCTATGTTACCGTGAAATCTTCAGTGAAGAAGTAAGAAAGCGGGAAAGGAGGATAACAAATGCCAAAAGTAGCAGTGTATAACGTTAGTGGTTCTCAAGTAGGCGAAGTGGAACTGGCCGACAGCGTGTTCGGAATCGAGCCGCACGTTCATGTATTGAACGAAGCGGTATTGATGCAGCGGGCATCCCTTCGTGCCGGAACTCATAAAACTAAAGGTCGCTCCGAAGTGCGCGGCGGCGGTCGCAAACCTTGGAAGCAAAAAGGTACAGGTCGTGCGCGTCAAGGCAGCATCCGCTCTCCACAATGGAAAGGCGGCGGTACCGTATTCGGACCGACACCACGCAGCTATGCTTACAAGCTGCCTAAGAAAGTTCGCCGTTTGGCGATTAAATCCGCGTTGTCTTCCAAGGTGAAGGCGAGCGAAATTATCGTGCTGGATCAATTGCAACTGGCTCAGCCGAAAACGAAAGAATTTGTATCCATTTTGAATAACCTTAAAGTAGATCGTAAGGCTTTGGTTGTGACGGCTGCATATGACGAGAACGTAGCATTGTCCGCACGCAACATTCCTGGAGTTAAATTTGTGGCTGCCGAAGGAATCAACGTGCTTGATGTTATGGTCTATGACAAGCTGATCATTACGAAGGATGCGGTGCAAAAGGTAGAGGAGGTGTTTGCGTAATGAAGAACCCTCACGATATTATTAAAAGCCCGATCATTACTGAACGTTCCAGCGAAATGATGGCGGATAAGAAATATGTATTCGAGGTGGATCTCCGTTCGAATAAAACGGAAATCAAGCAAGCGATCGAACAAATTTTCAAAGTGAAAGTTGCGAATGTCAATACGCTCAGAGTACCGGCGAAGCCAAAGCGCTACGGCCGCTATTCCGGATATACGTCCGAATGGAAAAAAGCGATCGTGACACTCAGCGCAGACAGCAAAGAGCTGGAATTCTTTGAATCGGTATAAGATGAATTCTTGAAGTAAGGAGGGAACCCACGTGCCTATCAAAAAATATAAACCAACGTCTCCTGCAAGACGTGCGATGTCGGTTTCTACATTTGAAGAAATCACAACATCGACTCCGGAGAAGTCGCTTTTGGCTCCTTTGAGCAAAAAAGCGGGACGCAACAACCAAGGTAAAATTACGGTTCGTCACCAAGGCGGCGGACATAAGCGTAAATACCGTATTATCGACTTTAAACGGAACAAAGATGGAATACCCGGTAACGTTGCTACAATCGAGTATGATCCGAACCGTTCCGCTAACATTGCATTGATTCATTATGTGGATGGCGAGAAGCGTTATATCCTCGCTCCGAAAGGCCTTAAAGTAGGCGATCAAATCGTATCCGGTCCGACAGCGGACATCAAGATCGGCAATGCATTGCCGATGGAGAACATCCCTGTAGGTACGGTGATTCACAATATCGAATTGAAGCCCGGAAAAGGCGGCCAACTGGTTCGCGCAGCCGGTACGGAAGCGCAGCTGCTTGGTAAAGAGGATCAATACGTTATTGTTCGTTTGTCCAGTGGTGAAATGAGAAGAATTTTGAAAGTGTGCCGCGCAACGGTAGGTTCCGTAGGTAACGAAGATCACGAGCTCGTGAAAATCGGTAAAGCCGGACGTTCCCGTTGGTTGGGTAAAAGACCGGAAGTTCGCGGTTCCGTTATGAACCCGAACGATCACCCGCACGGTGGTGGTGAAGGTCGTTCCCCGATCGGCCGCAAATCCCCGATGTCTCCTTGGGGCAAGCCGACACTCGGATATAAAACACGGAAGAAGAACAAAGCTTCCAATCAATATATTATTCGTCGCCGCACGAAATAATTCGGTTCTCAGTTCGGTTAAAGAAGGGAGGAATGAAGCATGGGTCGCAGTTTGAAAAAAGGTCCATTTGTTGACGGTTATCTTTTGAAGAAAGTGGAAGCAATGAATGGTGAGGGTGTTAAAAAGCAAGTAATCAAAACTTGGTCCCGCCGTTCCACAATTTTCCCGCAATTCATCGGCCACACCTTTGCTGTATATGACGGCAGAAAGCATGTGCCGGTATATGTGACGGAAGATATGGTCGGACATAAGCTTGGTGAATTTGCTCCAACCCGTACTTACAAAGGTCACGCGGGTGACGATAAGAAGACGGGCAAGCGCTAATAGATGAACGTGAATTCGATTGAGTTGTGAATGAGAGGAGGTACTTCCATGCAACAAGCTAAAGCCATTGCAAGATATGTTCGTGTTGCTCCCCGCAAAGTTCAATTGGTTGTCGACTTGATCCGCGGCAAGAAAGTAGGCGAAGCGATCGCTATTTTGCGTCATACGCCAAAGTCCGCTTCCCCGATCGTGGAGAAGCTGTTGAACTCGGCTATTGCCAATGCGGAGCACAACTACTCTTTGGACGTAAACAACCTGGTGGTTGAGCAGGCTTATGTGAACCAGGGACCAACTTTGAAAAGATTCCGTCCTCGCGCTATGGGTCGTGCGAGCCGCATCAATAAACGTACCAGCCACATTACAGTAGTGGTATCTGAGAAATAAGGAGGGATAACGTGTGGGTCAAAAAGTAAACCCGGTAGGACTTAGAATTGGTATTATTCGCGACTGGGAATCCAAGTGGTATGCTGGAAAAGATTTCGGCGATCTGCTTATGGAGGACGTAAAAATCCGCGAATATTTGAAAACAAAACTGAAAGATTCCGCTGTTTCCCGTATTGAAATCGAACGTGCGGCAAACCGCGTGAACGTAACCATTCATACAGCTAAGCCTGGCATGGTTATCGGTAAAGGCGGATCGGAAGTCGAGGTTATCCGCGGCTACCTGTCCAAGCTGACTAACGGCAAGAAAGTTCATATTAACATTTCGGAAGTTAAAAATTCGGATCTGGATGCGATTCTTGTAGCTGAAAGCATTGCACAACAACTGGAGCGCCGCGTATCGTTCCGTCGTGCATTGAAACAAGCGATTCAAAGATCGATGAGAGCCGGAGCCAAAGGTATTAAAACATCGGTTAGCGGTCGTTTAGGCGGAGCGGAAATCGCCAGAACCGAAGGATATAGCGAGGGTACAGTTCCTCTTCATACATTGCGTGCGGATATCGATTATGGTACGGCGGAAGCTCACACCACTTACGGTCGGATCGGCGTAAAAGTATGGGTCTATCGCGGCGAGGTTCTTCCAACGGCTAAGAAAAAGGCTGCTACGGAAGGAGGCAACTAATCATGTTAATTCCTAAACGTGTAAAACACCGCAAAGAGCACCGCGGGAAAATGCGCGGCCGTGCAAAAGGCGGAACGGAAGTTCATTTTGGTGAATATGGTTTGCAGGCGTTGGAACCGGCTTGGGTAACCAACCGTCAAATCGAGGCTGCACGTATTGCCATGACCCGTTACATTAGACGGGGCGGTAAGGTTTGGATCAAAATCTTCCCTGCCAAACCAATCACTCAAAAGCCGCTTGAAGTCCGGATGGGTAGCGGTAAAGGTAACGTAGAAAAATGGGTTGCTGTCGTTAAACCGGGTAAGGTTCTGTTTGAACTTGCCGGCGTAAGCGAAGAAGTCGCTCGTGAAGCTATGCGTCTCGCCTCTCACAAGCTGCCAATCAAGACGAAGTTTGTGAAAAGAGAAGAACTGGGTGGTGAAGCAAATGAAAGCTAGTGAATTTCGCAACTTAACCACTGCTGAGATCGAACAAAAAATTTCCGGATTTAAAGAGCAGCTCTTTAACCTCCGTTTTCAACTAGCTACAGGTCAACTGGAAAATCCCGTACAAATTCAAAAAGTCCGCAAAGATATTGCTCGGGCAAAGACGGTTTTGCGTGAAAGAGAATTGGGAATCACTAGTTAATGAATGAGAGAGGAGGATTTTAACATGGCTGAACGCAACGAGCGTAAAACGCAGCAGGGTAAAGTCGTCAGCGACAAAATGGACAAAACCATCGTTGTCGCCGTTGAAACTTATAAGAAGCACGACCTTTACCACAAGCGCATCAAATACACGAAGAAGTTCAAAGCTCATGACGAAAACAATGAAGCCAAAATCGGCGATATTGTTGAAATCATGGAAACCCGTCCGCTCTCCAAAGACAAACGCTGGAGATTGGTCAAAGTGGTCGAAAAAGCGGTTATCGTTTAATATAAGCATTCGGCATCAATTCCGGAAGGAGGGAATTACACAATGATTCAACCATTTACACGATTGAAAGTAGCTGACAACTCTGGTGCAAAATCGCTGATGTGTATCCGCGTGTTGGGTGGTACCGGTCGTCGTACCGCTAACATCGGTGATCTGATCGTTTGCTCTGTGAAAGAAGCAACACCAGGGGGCGTTGTCAAAAAAGGTGATGTGGTTAAAGCTGTAGTTGTACGTACGAGACGCGGTGCGCGCCGTAAGGACGGATCCTACATCAGCTTTGACGAGAATGCAGCGGTTATCGTAAAAGAAGACAAGAGCCCGCGTGGTACTCGTATCTTTGGACCGGTAGCTCGTGAACTTCGTGACAGAGACTTCATGAAAATCGTATCTCTGGCTCCAGAAGTTATCTAATTGTCGTTCATTGACATTCAATTCGGATGCTTACGAAGTGGTTTTCTAACGAAAGCCTAAGCAGACGCTTACGAGGAAGGCATTCTTCCGAATGCCCTTAGGAGGTGGAAACATAATGCCAAAACAACCGAAGAAACTCGAGTCCCATAACAACAAACTTCATGTCAAAAAAGAAGACAAAGTGTTCGTTATTAGCGGTAAAGATAAAGGAAAAACGGGTCGCGTGATCGCTGCTTATCCTCGCGAGAACCGCGTGTTGGTCGAAGGTGTAAACTTGATCAAGAAGCATGCCAAGCCATCCCAACAAAACCCGCAAGGTGGCATCCTTACACAGGAAGCTCCTATTCACGTATCCAACGTGATGCTGGTCGATCCAAAAACAGGCGAGCCTACACGTGTTGGCTACAAAGTGCTTGATAACGGCAAAAAAGTTCGCGTTGCGAAAAAATCCGGCGAGATTATCGATTAATATCTGGTAAGAAAGGAGGCACTCGGATTCATGGCTGCAAGATTGAAGGATCGTTTTCTGAACGAAATTACTCCTGCTCTGATGCAAAAATTTAATTACACCACGGTGATGCAGGTTCCTAAAATTGAGAAAGTAGTTATCAATATGGGCGTTGGCGAGGCGGTTTCCAACTCTAAAGTGCTCGATACTGCTGTACAAGATCTGCAATTGATCTCTGGTCAAAAGCCGGTGATCACAAAAGCGAAAAAATCAATCGCAGGCTTTAAACTGCGTGAAAATATGCCGATCGGCGTGAAAGTAACATTGCGCGGCGAGCGTATGTACCACTTCTTGGACAAATTGTTTAACGTTGCTCTTCCGCGCGTGCGCGACTTCCGCGGCGTATCTACCAAAGCATTTGACGGCCGCGGCAACTATACGCTCGGATTGAAAGAACAGTTGATTTTCCCGGAAATTGAATACGACAAAGTAGACAAGGTCCGCGGCATGGATATCGTCATTGTAACAACAGCTAAAACGGATGAAGAGTCCCGTGAATTGTTAACACAATTAGGCATGCCGTTTTCCAAATAATCAGGACAGGCACCCGAGTGCCGGATCCCAACGGAAACCCCAGGAGGTGTAAACTGAAGTGGCAAAAACTTCGATGAAGGTCAAACAGCAGCGTCCTCCTAAATTTAAGGTGCAGGCCTATACGCGCTGCGAACGCTGCGGTCGTCCGCATTCCGTGCTTCGGAAATTTAAAATTTGCCGGATTTGCTTCCGCGAATTGGCATACAAAGGCCAGATTCCTGGCGTGAAGAAAGCAAGCTGGTAAAACTCATAGTTTCGGGAAGGAGGTTTCAACACATGGTTATGTCCGATCCAATTGCAGATATGCTTACACGCATTCGCAACGCTAACGTCGTTCGTCATGAGACTGTGGAAATTCCGGCTTCGAAGATCAAAAGAGAAATTGCTGAGATCCTCAAGAAGGAAGGCTTCATTCGTGACGCTGAATATATCGAAGACAACAAGCAAGGTATTATCCGCGTATTCTTGAAATACGGCCCTAACAACGAGCGCGTTATCACTGGTCTGAAAAGAATCAGCAAGCCAGGCCTGCGCGTTTATGCGAAGAGCCAAGAGGTGCCTCGCGTACTGGGCGGCTTGGGTATCGCCATCCTGTCCACATCCAAAGGTGTGATGACGGACAAGGAAGCTCGTCAATCCAAAGCCGGCGGAGAAGTTATCTGCTACGTTTGGTAATAAAGATTTTGAATGAATGGAGGTGCAGAACATGTCCCGTATTGGTCGCAAACCAATCACGATCCCAAGCGGAGTAAACGTGACTATTGATAACACATTGATTACGGTAAAAGGACCTAAAGGCACTTTGAGCCGTGAACTGCATAGAGATATGAAGATCAACGTTGAGGGCAATGTCATTACAGTAGAGCGCCCTTCAGATAATAAATTGCACCGTTCTCTCCATGGTACGACGCGCAGTGTTGTGCAAAACATGGTGAGCGGAGTAACGGACGGATTTGCTAAAAGTCTCGAGTTGGTTGGCGTAGGATACCGTGCGAACAAATCCGGCAACAAGCTGGTGTTGAACGTAGGTTACTCGCACCCGGTAGAAATCGAGCCGGAAAACGGCATCGAATTCGAAGTTCCTTCGAACACGAAAGTCATCGTTAAAGGAATCGATAAAGAGCTGGTAGGCGCAACTGCCGCTAAAGTCCGTTCTGTTCGTGAGCCTGAGCCGTATAAAGGTAAAGGTATCAAGTACGAAGGCGAACGTATTCTTCGTAAAGAAGGTAAAGCCGGTAAGAAGAAATAAGGCCGCGTAATGGACACTGCGTGCTAATGTTTCTGATCCAACTCGAAAGGAGTGACACAAGAATGATTACCAAAGTCGATAAAAATAAAGCGCGTTTGAAAAGACATCTTCGCGTGCGCAAGAAAATTCAAGGAACGGCTGAGCGTCCTCGTCTCAACATTTTCCGTTCCTCCAAGCATATGTATGCCCAATTGATCGACGATGTTAAAGGCGTTACACTTGCCTCCGCTTCCACGCAAGACAAGGAGCTCAGAGAGGGCATCCGTAACGGCGGCAACATCGAAGCGGCTACGAAGGTTGGAGCATTGATCGCTGAACGCGCCAAAAAAGTCGGTGTCGATAAAGTGGTTTTCGACCGCGGCGGATATTTGTATCACGGTCGTGTCAAAGCACTTGCAGACGCTGCTCGTGAAGCAGGTCTTGAATTCTAATCTAAATTTACACATAAGGAGGTAAAGGACTTGCGTATTGATCCCAATACTTTAGAGCTGACTGAAAAAGTCGTTCATATTAACCGCGTTGCTAAAGTAGTAAAAGGCGGTCGCCGCTTCAGCTTCAGCGCACTCGTGGTTGTAGGCGACGGCAAAGGTTGGGTAGGCGCTGGAATCGGTAAAGCTTCCGAGGTACCTGACGCGATCCGTAAAGGTATTGAAGATGCAAAGAAAAACCTGATTCACGTTCCTATCGTCGGAACTACAATTCCTCATCTGGTGACCGGACACTTCGGCGCAGGTAAAGTTCTGCTTAAACCTGCTTCCAAAGGTACAGGAGTGATCGCGGGCGGCCCGGTTCGTGCCGTGCTCGAACTGGCTGGCGTAGGCGACATTTTGACGAAGTCCCTCGGATCTTCGAACTCCATTAACATGGTCAACGCTACCTTGGAAGGTTTGGGTCGTCTGAAGCGTGCGGAAGACGTGGCTAAGCTTCGCGGTAAAACCGTTGAAGAACTCTTAGGTTAGGAGGGATACCATGGCTAAGCAATTGCAAATCACCCTCAAGCGCAGCCTGATCGGTCGTCCTGAGACTCAGCGTCGTACAGTTACGGCACTTGGGCTCCGCAAGCTGAATCAAACTGTAACCCAAGCAGACAATGCCGCGATTCGCGGAATGGTAAACCAAGTCAATCACTTGGTGGAAGTTAAAGAAATCGAAGCTTAATAGACTACCATATAGCTAGAGGAGGTGCGAACGATGAAATTGCATGAGCTTACTTCTGCTCCTGGTTCACGCAGTTCCCGCAAGCGCGTAGGACGCGGTGTGGGCAGCGGTATGGGAAAAACGGCAACTCGTGGTCATAAAGGTCAAAATGCGCGTTCCGGCGGCGGTGTTCGTCCAGGATTTGAGGGCGGTCAAAATCCGCTTTATCGTCGCTTGCCAAAACGTGGATTCAACAACTATTTCCGTAAGGAATTTGCTGTTGTCAACGTTGAGGATTTGAACAAATTCGCAGCGGGTACGGAAGTTACTCCGGAGACTTTACTTGAATCCGGCATCGTGAAAAATCCAAGAGACGGTATCAAAATCTTGGGTAACGGTGAAATCACGGTTAAATTGAACGTTAAGGCCAACAAATTCTCCCAATCTGCGGTAGAAAAAATTCAGGCTGCAGGCGGTCAAACCGAGGTGATTTAATGTTTCGTACCATATCCAATATTATGAAAGTAGAGGATCTGCGCAAACGTATCATCTTCACCTTACTTGTGCTGATCGTCTACAGGATTGGTGCTTTTATTCCGGTACCTAACATCAACACGGACATTCTGAAGCTCCAAGACCAAGCCAGTCAAGGCGGCGTGTTCGGGTTGCTTAATACTTTTTCCGGCGGCGCTCTGTTCCAATTCTCCATCTTTGCGATGGGGATTATGCCTTATATCACGGCATCGATCATTGTGCAGCTGCTCTCTATGGATGTCATTCCCAGATTTGCACAATGGGCGAAAGAAGGAGAAGCAGGCCGAAAAAAGTTAGGGCAGATTACCCGTTACGGGACCATCGTGCTGGGCATCATTCAAGCGTTCGGACTTGCGATCGGTTTTAATCGTCTGTACACCGGACTGGTTATCAATCCGACATTTGCGACCTATGCTTTGATTGCTATCGTTCTCACGGCGGGCACTGCTTTTCTGATGTGGTTAGGGGAACAAATCACCGAGAATGGCATTGGAAATGGTATTTCCATTATCATCTTTGCAGGCATCGTAGCTGCCATTCCGACAAGTATACAGCAAATTTATCAAACGCAATTTGTTGATGCCGGCGGGGCGCTCTTCCTTAACTTAGTGAAACTCGTGATTATTGCGCTCGTGGTCATTGCATTGATTGCCGGTGTGATTTTCGTCCAGCAGGGCGTGCGTAAAATCCCTGTACAATATGCTAAGCGAGTGGTCGGGCGCAAAATGTTCGGAGGCCAATCGACGCATATTCCGCTCAAAGTTAACGCGGCGGGTGTCATTCCGGTTATCTTTGCGCTTTCGCTTTTGGTGTTTCCTCCGACAATTGCAAGCTTCTGGAGAGGCAATCCGGTTGCCGATTGGATTATCACGAATATGAGTTATACACATCCGCTTGGGATGGTGTTGTATGTTTTACTGATCATCGGATTCACTTACTTCTACACCTTTGTACAGATTAACCCAGTACAAATGGCGGACCAGATGAAGAAGAACGGCGGCTATATCCCGGGAATTCGACCAGGCAAAACGACATCGGCTTACCTGACGCGGGTAATGACAAGAATCACTTTGTCCGGGGCGCTTTTCCTGGCTGCCATTTCCATTCTTCCAATCATCTTTGGTGCATTGGCCGACTTGCCTCAATCCGTGCAGATTGGCGGCACATCCTTGCTGATCGTCGTCGGTGTAGGATTGGAAACGATGAAGCAAATCGAAAGCCAGTTAATCAAACGCCATTACAAAGGTTTCATTAACAAATAGTGAATAGGTACTGATAGCTGTTTTTCAAAGCTATCGGCACCTATTGTGCTGTTAGCATCAAATGATGCGAGTAGGGGAGGAAATCGTGATGAACATCATCTTTATGGGGCCTCCTGGTGCAGGTAAAGGTACCCAGGCGGAACGAATCGTTGACGAGTTTCAGATCCCGCATATTTCAACCGGTGATGCATTCAGGCTGGCGATGAAGCAGGAGACGCCGCTCGGGGTTGAAGCGAAGAAATATGTTGACCAGGGTTTGCTTGTCCCGGATGAAATTACGATCGGGATTGTTCGTGAAAGACTTGGGCAGCCTGACTGCAGTAAAGGATTTTTGCTTGACGGTTTTCCCCGGACCATCTCTCAAGCGGAGGCGCTGGATGGTATCGCGATATCGCTGGGTAAAAGCATCGAGCATGTGATTAACCTGAAAGTGGACCGGGATTTATTGCTTGCCCGTCTGACGGGTCGTAGAATTTGTAAATCTTGTGGAGCTACGTATCATATCTTGTTTAACCCTCCTGCACGTGAAAATGTTTGCGACAAATGTTCAGGTGAATTGTATCAACGTTCGGATGACAACGAAGAAAAAGTAGGGACTCGTTTGGACGAGTATATCAATAAAACCGCTCCGCTTTTGGAGTACTATCGTAACAAGGGAATATTGCGTGAGGTTAACGGTGAGCAAGAGATAAATACGGTTACTGCACAAATCAGTTCACTATTGCGAGGGCAAGCGTAATGATCATTTGTAAATCTGAAGCTGAATTGGAATTGATGCGGGAGGCTGGGCGGATTGTTGCGGAAACTCACCTGCTGCTTCAAAAACACATTCAGCCCGATATTACAACCAAAGAGCTCGATCAAATCGCTGAGGATTATATCCGAAGTCAGGGCGCAATTCCGTCTTTTAAAGGTTACAATGGTTTTTCCGGAAGTATCTGTGCTTCAGTCAACGATGAATTGGTTCACGGCATACCCGGCAAAAGAAAGCTGAAGAATGGCGATATTATTAGTATCGACATCGGTGCGCAGTATAAGGGCTACCATGGAGATTCCGCTTGGACTTACGGTGTCGGGACGATCTCCGACACGGCAAGGAAGCTTCTGGAGGTGACCGAAAGGTCGCTCTACGCAGGAATTGCCGAAGCCAAACCGGATGTCCGGCTGTACACGATATCTAACGCTATTCAGAGGTGCATTGAGAGTGAAGGTTTTTCGGTTGTCCGGGAGTATGTAGGACATGGGATTGGTACCGAGCTTCACGAGGAGCCTCAAATTCCGAACTACGGCCCGGCCGGTCACGGCCCGCGGCTAAAGCCCGGTATGGTGCTTGCGATCGAACCAATGGTCAATGTAGGGGAACGATATGTTCGAACCTTGGAAGACAATTGGACGGTCGTCACGGTGGATGGCACACTGTGCGCTCATTTCGAGCATACCATAGCGATTACGGCAGACGGTTACGAAATTTTGACGCTTCCCGGTAAGTAGGCTTTACCATGGAACCATCGAATATGCCTGTCATCGGACAAATCGTAAGGGTGAATCGGGGGCGTGATTCCGGGAAGTACGCCGTCATTATCGGCGTCGTAGACCAACGATACGTGTGGATTGCGGACGGCGGAAAACGGAAATTCGATGAACCCAAGAAGAAAAATATCATTCATCTTGATCTCCTGCCGGCGGTCAGTTCGGAAGTAGCTGATAGTCTGCGTGAGACCGGACGTGTCACGAATGGCAAATTACGTTTTGCACTCTACAGCTATGTGGACAATTTATCTGAAGAAGCGCTAGAGAAAGGAGAATGACTGTGGCCAAAGAAGATGTAATTGAAGTTGAAGGTACAGTGATTGAACCTCTTCCGAATGCAATGTTTAAAGTGGAACTGGAGAACGGTCATAAGATACTTGCTCATGTATCCGGGAAAATCAGAATGCACTTTATCCGGATCCTGCCTGGTGATAAAGTGACGGTCGAACTCTCGCCTTATGATTTGACCAGAGGCCGTATAACCTATCGTTTTAAATAAATGTAATCTTACGAAGTAAGTTTTTCTCTTGAAAAACGCTGCTTATGCTTACGAAGAAAGTTTTTCTAACGAAAAACTCTTAGGAGGTAACCACCATGAAGGTTAGACCATCGGTCAAGCCGATTTGCGAAAAATGCAAAGTCATTCGCCGCAAAGGGAACGTTATGGTAATCTGTGAAAATCCGAAGCACAAACAAAAACAAGGTTAAGGAGGTGCAGGTATAAATGGCACGTATTGCTGGTGTAGACTTACCTCGTGACAAACGGGTAATCATCGCTTTGACTTACATTTTCGGTATCGGTAACACTACCGCTCAGAAGATTGTTGCTCAAACTGGTATTAATCCCGACACTCGCGTTCGCGATCTAACGGAGGATGAAGTAAGCAAAATCCGTGATGTGATCGACAAAACGTTGAAAGTGGAAGGCGACCTGCGTCGTGAAATCGCATTGAACATTAAGCGTCTCATCGAGATCGGCTGCTATCGTGGCGTTCGTCATCGCCGCGGCTTGCCTGTTCGCGGTCAACGGACGAAAACAAACGCTCGTACGCGTAAAGGACCTCGTCGTACTGTAGCTAATAAGAAAAAATAGTAAAGGAGGTAACGCATAAATGGCTAAACCAAAAAAAGTTGTTCGTACCAAACGTCGTGACCGGAAAAATATCGACTCCGGAGTGGCACATATCCGCTCCACGTTTAACAATACGATTGTCACTATTACTGACCCGCACGGAAACGCGATTTCTTGGGCTAGTGCCGGTAATCTTGGCTTTAAAGGCTCGCGTAAAAGCACTCCGTTTGCCGCTCAAATGGCTGCCGAGTCCGCTGCGAAGGCTGCTATGGAGCATGGGATGAAAGCCGTTGAGGTTATGGTTAAAGGACCAGGCGCAGGCCGTGAAGCTGCGATTCGTTCCCTTCAAGCCGCAGGGCTCGAAGTTAACCTGATCAAAGACGTAACTCCGATTCCTCATAACGGTTGCCGTCCTCCAAAACGCCGTCGTGTCTAATTCAGGATTGCTAAGTACAAGTGGTATATTTATCCAAAAGGTGAGAATACTATTTGGATAGGCATACTGCACGTCTTATACGTCTTAAGTTATCCAGAGGGAAACGACGTTTGAAGGAGGGTTAACCAATGATCGAAATCGAAAAGCCGAAAATAGAAACCGTACATTCGAGCGAAGACGGCACCTACGGGAAGTTTGTAGTTGAGCCTTTGGAAAGAGGCTACGGGACTACGCTGGGCAACTCTCTTCGCAGAATCCTGCTTTCGTCTTTACCGGGTGCGGCCGTATCATCCGTGCAAATCGACGGCGTTCTGCATGAGTTCTCCACGATTCCAGGTGTTGTGGAAGATGTTACGGAGATCATCCTTAACCTGAAGGGGCTATCGTTAAAGATTCATTCTGACGAGGAGAAGGTTCTTGAGATCGATGCCGAAGGTGAAGGTACTGTTGTGGCTGGCGATATTCGCGGCGATAGCGATGTGGAAATTCTGAATCCGGATTTGCACATTGCTACGCTTGCCTCCGACGCCCGGCTTCATATGAGAATTCATGCGAACCGCGGCCGGGGATACGTACCGGCGGATAAGAACAAGCGCGAGGACCAACTGATCGGCGTGATTCCGATTGATTCGATCTATACTCCGATCACCCGTGTCAATTACAGCGTGGAAAATACCCGCGTCGGTCAAGTCACCAACTATGATAAGCTAACCCTCGAAGTCTGGACCGATGGAAGTATCAGACCCGAAGAAGCCGTGAGCTTGGGCGCAAAAATTTTGACGGAGCATCTGATGCTCTTTGTCGGATTGACCGATGAAGCCAAAGATGCCGAGATTATGGTAGAGAAGGAAGAGGACAAGAAAGAGAAGGTTCTCGAGATGACTATCGAGGAACTGGACCTTTCTGTGCGCTCTTACAACTGCCTGAAGCGTGCGGGTATAAATACGGTGCAGGAATTGATCACGAAAACGGAAGAAGATATGATGAAGGTTCGTAACTTGGGTCGTAAATCGTTGGAGGAAGTTCAGGAGAAGCTGGAAGAGCTTGGTCTTGGACTCCGTATGGAAGATTAATTCTCAAGCAAGCGAACGGTATTAATTCAACAGAAGGAGGTTGCACACATGGCATACCAAAAGTTGGGTCGTGACTCCAGTGCGCGTAAAGCTTTGTTTCGTGACCTGGTAACCGACTTATTCATACATGAACGTATTCAAACGACGGAAGCGAAAGCGAAAGAACTTCGTTCGATCGCAGAGAAGCTGATCACTTTGGCCAAGCGCGGAGATCTGCATGCGCGTCGTCAAGTAGCTGCTTTCGTTCGCCGTGAAGCAGCGAACGACAATCAAGATGCCATTCAGAAGCTTTTCTCCGATTTGGCTCCTCGCTACGCAGAACGTCAAGGTGGGTATACCCGCATTTTGAAGCTGGGACCTCGCCGCGGCGATGCAGCACCGATGGTTTACTTGGAACTTGTAGACCGGGCTTAAGAGAAAAAAGGATGGGAAAGGGTGGACGGGATCTTAGGATTCTGATGAAACCCTTTTTTTTGTAGTCAGGTAACGGTGAACGGAAATACGCACGGGAGGCTTGGCCGTGAGGAACATTTGCATGACCGTCAGCTATGACGGTACCGCGTACAATGGATTTCAAACGCAGCCGGGGAAAAATACGGTTCAGGACCAGCTTGAGCATGCATTGCTGCGATTGACAGGCGAGGAACTGAAAATTATCGCATCAGGCCGGACGGATGCAGGGGTTCATGCAAAGGGTCAAGTCATTAATTTCCATACTCATTCCCGCATACCCGTTGAACGCTTTTGCCTTGCGATGAATTCATGGCTTCCGCGGGATATCCTTGTATGGGATGCAAAGCAGGTAGAGGATGGGTTTCACGCCAGGAAATCGGCAAAGCGAAAGACATATCGATATACGATACGCTGCGGCAAATATATCGATATATTCAGGAGTCACTTTGAGGTACATCATCCGGCCCCCCTCTGTGTCGAATCGATGCGTGACGGCTTAAAGCAGTTGATAGGGGAACATGATTTTACTTCTTTTTGTTCAACTAAAACGGTGGCTCAAAGCCATGTCAGGACGATTTATGATGCCTGGATCGAATGTGAGCCGATGGATACGGAGCTGCAGTCATTCGCTATGCATATCTATTTGACCGGTAATGGTTTTTTGTACAACATGGTACGAATTATCGTAGGAACGCTCATCGATATCGGAGAAGGCAAACGGTCAAGCTCTGAGATTCGAAGCATTCTGGAGGCCAAAGATCGTTCATTGGCAGGACCCACTGCAATGCCGCACGGTTTGATGTTATGGAAAGTTTTTTATGGTGAAGAGCCATTGCGGCCTTGATTACTGCAGCTAAATGTAGTAGAATATCTAATGGTGTTTCTTGACTGGCTAACCCACGGCCCCGGGTCATGCAAACGACCATCCGACTATTAAACCTATGAACATTAAAACGAATGTGATGAAGATAGATTTAGGAGGAACATTTCATGCGTACCACATATATGGCGAAGCCAAATGAAGTTGAACGCAAATGGTACATCATCGACGCTACGGACAAGACGCTTGGACGTCTGGCCAGCGAAGCGGCAAGTATCCTGCGCGGCAAGCATAAGCCTCAATTCACTCCGCATGTTGACACCGGCGATTTCGTCATTATCATCAATGCAGAGAAAATCAACCTGACAGGTAAGAAACTGCAAAATAAAAAGTACTACCGTCACTCCTTGTATCCAGGCGGTTTGAAAGTAACCACCGCTGGAGATATGCTGAAGAACAAACCGGAGCGTATGCTGGAATTGGCAATTCACGGTATGCTTCCGAAGAATCGTTTGGGCAACCGTATTAAGCTGAAGCTTAAAGTATATGCCGGTTCGGAGCATCCGCATCAAGCACAACAACCTGAAGTTTGGGAACTTCGCGGTTAATAAAGGGAGGACTGTCTTGTGGCACAAGTACAATATTATGGCACCGGCCGTCGTAAGCATTCGGTAGCACGCGTACGCTTGGTACCGGGTGAAGGCCGTATCATTATTAATAAGCGTAATTTGGACGATTACTTTGGTTTGGAGACATTGAAACTGATCGTAAAGCAGCCTCTGAACCTAACGGATACATTGAACAAGTATGATGTATTGGTATTGGCGCATGGCGGCGGTATTTCCGGACAAGCCGGAGCCATCCGTCACGGTATTTCCCGCGCCCTGCTCAAAGTGGACCCCGAATATCGCGGTACTTTGAAAAAAGCCGGCTTCCTGACTCGTGACCCACGGATGAAAGAGCGTAAGAAATACGGCTTGAAAGCTGCTCGTCGCGCTCCTCAATTCTCGAAACGTTAATATTTATCCTTGTAAGAAAAACCTCTCCATTTCACGGAGAGGTTTTTTGTATGATGATAAATATCCGGTTAACCGGTCGTGGACGGTGGACGGATTGTGTTTCGGCTCGTAGTCCCAATCTTTACGCTCTACGCGGCGTGGATAGGAGATGTGAATGCCGGACAATTTCAATTCATTGACGAGAGCCTTTCGGATCTCCTTGCATGCCGTCCAATAGTGATCGTCTTTAACCAAGCTTGTAACGGTATATTTAGCTCCAAGAGCATTATTTTCTACATCCGGAATACCATATAGCTGCGGCTGCTCAACGGCCTGACCTTTGTCATCTAACAGGAACATCTGCGGCATCGTTGCGATAAGGCGTGTCGAAATAGCATGAACGGCTTTTTCAATGACCGCCGAGTCTGATTGGTCCTCAAAAATAATAAAAAACCCGGTAATCAAATCCTTCACCAAAGTCTGGGCACCGAAGCCTACGGCCAATCCGATCACCCCGGCACCGGCAATAATGGGGCCTACTTCCAAACCTACATTACTTAGACACATAAGGTCGGCGATAATAAACAACACATATCTGGGAAAGAGAGCAGCAGCGATTCAGCAGCAGATTAGGCTCCCAAAAACTCCAGCTCCAATACTTCTCCAGAGAATCAACGGTTTCATAAGACAAGTCGTATCATACCTCCCAGTATAGAAATCTCTTCTAAATGTACTTGAATCAACCAATGGGCTCAAACTTCTTTTCACCGAAAAGGTCATAAGGCAATAAAATAGGATAAACGCCCATCGTAAAGAAAAATTTAATTTGACAAAAAGTCATGAAGAGTTATAATAAAATTCAAATACAATAAAGCGCATTAACATACTCGGAATTATTTTATAGGAGGTACTTATATTATGAATTTATTTGAAAAAGAAGAACTCATTCGTCAAGCCGCTGAAGAATATGAGAACAAGAGCCCTGAGGAACTTTTAGCCTTTGCGGTGGAAAGATTCCCGAATATTACGCTTGCCTGTAGTTTCGGGGCGGAAGATGTCGTACTTGTCGACCTGCTCCAAAAGATTAGTCCGAAAACCGATATTTTCTATCTTGATACGAATGTGCATTTTAAAGAAACGTATGAGACCCGTGACCGTCTGCAGCAGCGTTATGGCGTAGAATTTGTACAAGTACTTCCAAAGCTCACCCTGGAAGAGCAAGCGCAGCAATACGGCGAAGAATTATGGAAGAGCGATCCGACGCAATGCTGCAATATTCGTAAGGTGGATCCGCTCACCGATATACTTAAAAATTATGATGCATGGATAACGGGAATTCGCCGTGATCAAGCTCCTACACGTGCCAACGCCAAAAAAGTAGAGTACGATGTGAAGTTCGGACTGGTCAAATTCAACCCGCTGGCAAGCTGGACATCCGAGGATGTATGGAATTATATCCGGAACAACAATATTATTTATAACCCGCTGCATGACCGCAACTACCCAAGTATCGGATGCGAGCACTGCACACGTCCGGTAGCACCAGGTGAAGACCCGAGAGCTGGTCGCTGGGCGGGCTTTGAGAAGACGGAATGCGGACTTCATAAATAAAACAGAATTCTCGGACATAGGAGGGACGTCAAAAATGGGAGAAACCATTCGGCCGCACGGAGGAACATTAATTAACCGTATTGTAGAGGGAGAGCAAAGAGATCGACTGCTGGAGCATGCCAAAGACTTGTTTCCGCTAAGAATCAATGCGTGGACGATTTCAGATCTGGATTTGATCGGCGTAGGCGCATTTTCCCCATTGACAGGGTTTATGGGTAAACAGGATTACCATTCCGTCGTAGAACGAATGAGGCTCGCTGACGGAACGGTATGGAGCCTGCCGATTACACTGGGTGTTGAAGATGAGGTCGCGAAAGATCTGGAGCCAGGCCAGGAGGCCGCGCTTGTTGGAGAGAAGGATGGCGTCATTTACGGCATTATCCGAGTGGAGAGCATCTATCAGGTAGACCAGAAGCATGAAGCCGTCAAGGTTTTTAAAACCGACGATACGGAGCATCCGGGCGTGCAAAAGCTGTATACGAAGCCTGCCACTTATGTCGGAGGACCCGTACAGGTTCTGAACCGTCCAAAGCCGGAGAAGTTCGAGGAGTTTTATTTTGATCCGGCTGAGACTCGCAAAATCTTTTCTGACAAGGGATGGAAGACGGTAGTAGGCTTTCAAACGCGTAATCCGGTTCACCGTGCCCACGAATATATCCAAAAAAGCGCGATGGAAATCGTGGATGCGCTGTTCTTGAATCCTCTTGTCGGCGAAACCAAATCTGATGATATTTCGGCTGACGTACGGATGCGCAGTTACCTTGTACTGCTTGACAACTACTATCCGAAGGATCGTGTCTTTTTGGGCGTGTTCCCTGCCGCTATGCGTTATGCGGGACCTCGTGAAGCCATTTTCCATGCGATAGTCCGCAAAAACTACGGCTGCACGCATTTCATCGTAGGGCGCGATCATGCAGGTGTAGGTGATTATTACGGTACTTATGAAGCGCAGGAAATTTTCAGCAACTTCACGGCTGAAGAGCTCGGCATTACACCATTGTTCTTCGAACACAGCTTTTTCTGCACCAAATGCGGCAATATGGCCTCGAGCAAAACTTGCCCGCACGGCAAGGAAGACCACCTTCATTTGTCGGGAACAAAAGTACGTGCGCTGCTGCGCGAAGGTCAATGCCCTCCCCCGCAATTCACCCGTCCGGAAGTGGCCGAAGTGCTCATAGAAGGTATGAAAGAGCCTGAATATCAGGTATAAGCGGCTGGTCTAATTGTCCACCTCGTCCCATAAGATGAAAGTGAGTCTATGGGATGCGAGGTGGATTTTTCATGTTCCGAAGAAGAAAGAGGGTTGTGATCTGGCTGACCATGCACAGCGGAATCAAAATTGTCATGTCCGCCATATTGGTCGCTCTTATGCTATTCATGTTGACATATGAGCTTCCTTCGACCAAAACATGGACCTACTGGACAATGCCTCTTTCAGGTAAGATCATAGCTTTGGATGCAGGGCACGGCGGACCGGATGGGGGAGCCCGCAGTAAAGACGGACTGGATGAAAAGGACGTGAATCTGGCCATCGCCAAGTATTTGCGGGATTATTTGCAGCAGGCGGGAGCGCTGGTCGTGATGACACGCGAGGATGACAGGGATTTGGCGGATCCGTCGACCAGAGGCTACAGCCGCCGCAAAACGGAGGACCTGTTGAAACGGGCGGAGTTCATCTCACAGTCAAAGACGGACTTATTTTTAAGCATTCACTTAAACAGCATACCGTCGGCCAAATGGTCAGGTGCGCAAACGTTTTTTTACCCGAATCATAGGGATAATGCTGCATTGGCTGCCTTAATTCAAGACGAAATGAAGAAAAACTTGAAGAATACCGATCGGGTGGCGAAGCAAGCAGATAAAGAGATTTATTTACTGAAAACACTCCAGATGCCCAGTGCTTTAGTGGAGGTGGGGTTCTTGTCCAACCCTGCGGAAGCGGCTTTGTTGAGAGATCCGGCGTATCAGAAAAAAGTGGCTGCCGCCATCTATCAAGGGATACTGCGCTACTATTCCGGGGAAAAAGTGGGATCGGATTGATTTTGTGGTATAATAAGCAATAACGTACATCATAATTAACGGCCGAGGTGACGATGTGGTAACCAAAGAACAGTTGCTGGCTTCATTGAGCCAGTTGAAGGATCCTGAATATGGCATAAGTTTAGCCGATTTGAATTTTGTCCGAGATGTCATGATCAAGGGAAACCATGTGTCCGCTACGGTCTTGCTTTCCAATGAAAGTGATGAAAATAAGCAGCGGCTGCAGCAAGAAATTACGGCGGCTTTCAAAAAAATCGGTACGGAGCAGGTGCACCTCCGTTTTCGTCCGCTTTCCGATTTCGAACGCAGCGAAGCGGCACGCAAAGTTCAGCAGACGGGCGTTGCGGCTGGGTCGCAAGCGGCCGCTCCCGGTGCTGCCAAGGCTGGCGTGAACGTGTTGGACCCGCAATCGGGTGTGAAATTTATCGCCGTTGCAAGCGGTAAAGGCGGTGTTGGCAAATCGACCGTTACGGTGAACCTGGCTGTTGCATTAGCGAGACTTGGCAAGAAGGTCGGGTTGGTGGATGCCGATATCTACGGCTTCAGTGTCCCTGACATGATGGGAATCGAAGAGCGGCCTCAGGCTGTGGAGAACCGTATTGCTCCAGTTGAGCGTTTCGGGGTGAAAGTCATTTCGATGGGCTTCTTTGTGGAAGAGAATACGCCGGTCATATGGCGCGGGCCAATGCTTGGCAAGATGCTTCGCAACTTTTTTAGCGAGGTCGATTG
The DNA here is from genome assembly GCF_024519685.1 of Paenibacillus sp. Pae15. NCBI lineage: Bacteria > Bacillati > Bacillota > Bacilli > Caryophanales > Paenibacillaceae > Paenibacillus > Paenibacillus sp. Pae15. Next base: position 56,619 of record NZ_JALJRM010000029.1, read on the forward strand.
GGGAGAGCTGGATTATATTCTTCTCGACTTGCCGCCAGGTACGGGAGACGTTGCTCTTGATGTTCACCAGATGATTCCTCATAGTAAAGAAATCATCGTTACAACACCTCATGCCACTGCCGCATTCGTAGCAGCCAGAGCAGGAGCGATGGCTCTTCACACCAATCATGAAATCCTCGGTGTGGTTGAGAATATGTCGTATTATGCCTGCAGTCAATGCGGAAATAAGGATTATGTGTTCGGCCGTGGCGGCGGAGCGAAACTTGCAGAGGAGCTGCATACAAGCCTCCTTGCCCAAATCCCGCTCGGCGTACCGGATAATCATGTATCGGAGCCGGATTATTCGCCTTCGGTTTACAAAGCGGATACCGAAACCGGGCAAATCTACAAAGATGTGGCAGAGCAAGTGATTCGTCAGTTAGAAGGAACAAGACAGGCCTAAACCAAGGCCTGTCTTTATTTCATTTTTTAGCTTCCTTGCTGACCGCCCTGTTGACTTCCTCCATCGCTATTTCCTCCACCGCCTCCTGAGGATTGTTGTCCTTGCTTAGGGGCAGATTCTTCCTGAAGAACCTTTTTCATTAAATTCATCAATTCCAAACGGAACAAGGGACTTTGAAGAGACTCTTGAATGACGGCTTTCATTTGAGTTCGATAGGGTGTACTTTTTATGGTTTCCAGCAGCAAATTCTCAAAATCGGGGCTTTTCATGGCATCCATCATTTGTTTTTGATATTCCGGATCCTTCATTAGATCTTTTTGAAGCTGCTTCATATTCTTTTCGATGGCTTTTGCAAACTGTCCGGCAAATCTTGGATCGGTGATCATTTTTTGAAGAAACTGGCTATTCTCCGTATCGACCAGTACATCTTTCACAGCCAATTGCAATTGCTGTGTATCGCCTGCAGAAAGGATTTGAAGCTTGCTGTTCTGTTGAATTGTAGCTTCCTGAATAGCCTTTCGACCGTCTTCGGTCTTCAGTATGTCGAGTACCATGGATTTGGTATCCTTATAGGTAGCACCGCCGTTGCCGGATGAAGCTTGAATCTCGGAACCGCAAGCCGTTAAGACGCCGACGATCAAAAGAACGGGAACTACACGGATCCATCGAGCGATCATTAGTCAGGGCTCCTTTCTTATTATTTTAGCCATAGTATTTGTAACGGATGGCGGGATTAACACAATTGTCGTTAGCTTTTTATTGTGAAGGTTGGTACAATTAACTGTTGAGATGACATATTGGAGGGTAACGGTTGTGACAATAAGAAAATGGTTTTACCTGTTTTGGACCACTCTTTTGGTTGGAGCGGTCACTGCCATCGTCACAGGGCTTGTTTTGCAATTTTCGGATCAGCAAGTGGCTCTTGGCGGCAAAGAAATCGGATTCAGTATGTTAACCATGTTTCTTGGCGGTGCTACGATCAGCGTTCTTAGCCAGATGGGCTTTTTTGCATATCTTATTATTCGCTACCTGTTTATGGGAATGTTTCGCCGCAAATGGACTTGGGATATGCTTCAAGTCATCATCATTGTGATTGTGCTGTTTGATTTGGTGTATTTGCGGTATGCGCAAAGCGATGGGCAATCGGCATGGGTGGGATACTTGGTGTTCCCTGTCATTCTTACAATCGCCTCAGTGATTGTATCTTGGTGGAAGGCAAGGCTTACGAATCAAAGCGCTTGGATTCCCACGTTGTTTTTCATGATAGCGGTCACGGCGATTGAAGCCATTCCGTCGCTTCGCTTGGATAATCCCGCCTCCACGGTATTTATGTTGGTTCCGCTGTTTGCATGCAATGCATGGCAAATTTTAATTTTATCCAAAGTACTGCAAACAAATAAAGAGCCGCTATAACGGCTCTTATGTTATTTGTAAGTTTTATTTTAATGAATTTGCTTCAGGAGGGTATCCTCTACCGGTGGCTTGTTATCCACTTGCGCCAGTTTCATGAGCTGGCTGACCGTGACAAATTCAAAGCCCTTTTCTCGAAGCTGGTCAATAATAACCGGTAGGGCCTCATGAGTTTGCTTGGAGGAATCGCTGGCATGCAGCAGTATGATATCTCCCGGATGAGCTTTGCTTACTACGCGGTTGATGATGTTGTTTACCCCTGGATTTTGCCAATCCATGGAATCGGTATCCCACTGGACGACAGAATAGTTCAATTCTTCAGCAATTCGGAGCACGCGCTTATCGAAATCGCCGTTCGGCAATCGAATCAGCTGAGGAGAGGTGCCGGTGACTTCACTCAATATCTGGTGTGCCGTTCGAATTTGTGCACGGATCTCTTCATCGTTCAAACTGCTGTAATTGACGTGTTTATGCCCGTGGCTGCCAATTTCCCAACCGCCTTTCACAATTTTATTGACAATTTCCGGATGTTCCTTGCTCCATGGTGAAGACAGGAAGAAAGTGGCGTTCTTAACCCCTTTATCTTCCAGTATTTTGAGAATAGGCTCGGTCCGTTTATCCCCCCAACTAATATCGAAGGTCAGCGCCACGACTTTTTTGTCGGTTACTACGCTGTACACGGCGGATGGCTTTTGTGAAAACACGGAAACATTCTCGCTTTCCGAGTAAATAATACCGGCAGCGAACAGGATCGCAACCGTAATGATCAGCGCTTGTTTTATCTTTTTGCCGCTGAAGACATAAAAATAATTCACATGCTTGGCCTCCTTTGCTCATCCTCGAATCGAAAAGGCTTGTTTAATCAAGTATTAGTAACAATGTATGCTCGTACCAATAACTTATGCTTAAATACGGAGGGATCACAGATGAAATGGAATCATGCCATAGAACAATTAAAATTAATGAAGCATTATTTTATAGCTTCCGTTCTGGTGTTTCTGGTAGGGATGCTGATGGGTGCTTTGTACTCGGAACAATTTCAAGCTTTTATTAACACTCAATTGGAAGCGTTGAAACGAATTACAGACACGTTAGCGGAGAAACCGAATCAGCAGTGGTCGTTGTTTTGGTTGATCTTTTGGAATAATGCATCCAAATCGCTGCTTGTCATAGTCATGGGCGTACTTTTTGGAATATTCCCTTTATTTTTTCTGATTGTAAATGGACTTGTACTCGGCTATGTAGCTGTAGCGGCGGGACAAAAAGAATCCTGGCTCTTTGTAATCAAGGCGATTGTTCCGCACGGGATTTTGGAGCTTCCCGCTATTATTATTGCATGTGCTTTAGGGCTCCGGCTTGGAATGCTGTTGCTCAAAATGTTCCTGTCGATCTTCAGTCCTTCACGTTCCCTGCAAGCAAGAGAACAACTTCGTGCATTCGTCAAAGCGTTAGTTCCGATTAGCGTGATGCTTGTTATTGTCTTGTTCGTCGCCGCATTAATCGAAAGTACATTCACGTTGTGGCTTGTACAGGTATAAATACAATGTGTGTCCGCTCATAAATATTCCAAAAACTGTGCATAACAATAAAACGAGCAAGATGTTTTGAAGATCACGGTATGCAGTGGGAGTTCGGCCTTTCAGGTTCATTGCGTACTTCTGCTGCCGTCTTGTTTGTGTTTCCTGAATTTTAAGTCGAGAGGGGTTAACGCTGCCGCATGTTGGGCTTCTTATTCAATGAACGGGAATGCAAAGAGTTGAATTATGTTCTGCGTAAGGAACTGGACGAAATGCTTTTTGATTTGAATGATCAAAGAATCGATACGGATATTAAAAAAGCGATTGAATCCAGATATAAAGTAATCTTTCGTATGTATGCGCGATTAGCCTCTCCTAAAGAAATTTCGAAGTATGCCAGGAATCGCATGTATCATTAAAATCGTATGTAATCATAAAATAGGTATCAAATGACTTGACTTCAGAGGATGAGATATGATATTTTATTACTCGTTCTCGTTATACCGAACAAGCTGTTCCAACAAAAAAATAAAAAAGCTTGCAATCGGATAGGTGAATGTGTTATATTATAAAAGTCGCCGCTAAACGAGGTGACAATAAACGACAAGCTTTAAAAGGCTTGTACAGCAAGGTTTTATTCGTGAAATTGCCCTTTGAAAACTGAACAACGAGTGAGTGTAAAGATAGAGAATCGAAAGATTCTCGCCAGTAGTAGATGATGAGCTAATCAGCTTTTCTTTGATGGAGAGTTTGATCCTGGCTCAGGACGAACGCTGGCGGCGTGCCTAATACATGCAAGTCGAGCGCTAGGGGTGCACCCTTAGGGGAGACCTCCTGGAGCGGCGGACGGGTGAGTAACACGTAGGCAAC